>JAAYHH010000072.1 GCA_012735435.1 Bacillota bacterium
CCGGTGCGGTACACGGCTCCCTAGCCGCAGGAGCATTGACATCTACCTTCACTGCATCACAAGGTCTCTTGCTGATGATCCCCAACATGTACAAGATCGCAGGGGAGCTTCTACCCGGTGTGTTCCATGTATCTGCGCGGGCTGTTGCTGCCCACGCACTGTCGATTTTTGGCGATCATTCCGACGTTATGGCTGCTCGCCAGACTGGTTTTGCCCTATTGGCGTCAGGTTCAGTTCAGGAAGTTATGGACTTGGGTCTAGTAGCACATCTGGCTGCTATCAAGTCCAGGGTGCCGTTCCTGCACTTCTTTGACGGCTTCAGGACTTCCCATGAGATCCAAAAGATCGAAGTCATTGATTATGAGGATATTGCAAAACTTGTGGACTATGAAGCCCTGGAGGAGTTTCGCAAGCGGGCACTGCATCCGGAGCGGCCGGTCCAGAGGGGTACTGCCCAGAATCCGGATATCTTCTTCCAGGGAAAGGAAGCGGCTAACCCGTATTACCTGGCTGTACCGCAGACCGTTCTCGATGTTATGAAGCAGGTAGGTGAACTCACTGGCCGCCAGTACAGCTTGTTCGATTACTACGGACATCCTGAGGCTGACCGGGTGATCGTGGCCATGGGCTCCTCTTGTGATACCATCGAGGAGACCATCGATTACCTGATGGCTCAGGGTGAGAAGGTCGGTCTTGTGAAGGTAAGACTGTACCGTCCATTCTCTGTTGAGCATTTCTTGGCTGCAGTTCCCAAGACTGTGAAGAAGATTGCTGCTTTGGACCGCACCAAGGAGCCCGGATCCATTGGTGAGCCTTTGTATGAGGATGTCTGCACGGCTTTCTACGGCCGGGATATCCGCCCTGTTATCGTCGGCGGCCGCTACGGCTTAGGTTCCAAGGAGTTTACTCCGGCAATGGTTAAGGCTGTGTACGACAACCTGGCCTTGGATAATCCCAAGAACCACTTTACCGTCGGTATCACCGATGATGTCACCAACACTTCCTTGGAAGTTAAGGAAGCTTTGGATGCCGCACCAGAAGGATTGATTCGGTGCAAGTTCTTTGGCTTCGGTTCTGACGGTACTGTAGGTGCCAACAAGAACACCATCAAGATCATCGGCGATAACACCGATATGTATGTCCAGGGTTACTTTGAGTATGACTCCAAGAAGTCTGGCGGAGTTACCATATCCCACCTGCGCTTTGGCAGGACTCCCATTAAGTCCAGGTATCTTGTTGACCAGGCAGATTTTATCGCCTGTCACAACCCGTCCTATGTGGGCCGGTATGATCTTTTGGCAGGCATTAAGGAAGGCGGAGTCTTCTTGCTCAACTCTCCTTGGACTGTAGAGGAGATGGAGACAAAACTGCCTGCCTCCATGAAGCGGACTATTGCCCAGAAGAAGCTGCGCTTCTACAACATTGATGCTGTGAAAATTGCCCAGGAGATCGGCCTTGGACCGCGCATCAACACTGTACTGCAAGCGGCTTTCTTCAAGATCGCCAATGTAATTCCTTATGAAGATGCTGAGAGGTATATCAAGGAGGCCATCCGGGAGACCTACGGACGCAGAGGCGAAAAGGTCGTCAACATGAACTTCGCTGCTGTGGACCGTGGTGCCCAGGAGCTGGTTGAGATCAAGTATCCCGCTGAGTGGGCCGATGCAGTGGACGAGGCAGCTCCAGCAGTTGAAGAAGATGTTCCCGAGTTTGTCCGGAACGTAGTCTATCCTGTCAATGCCCTCAAGGGTAACGAGCTTCCCGTCAGCGCATTTGCTCCCGATGGAACAGTTCCGGTGGGAACCACCAAGTACGAGAAGCGGGGAGTTGCAGTCTCAGTTCCCGTATGGGTGCCGGATAACTGCATCCAGTGCAACCAGTGCTCCTTCGTCTGCCCCCATGCGGCAATCCGGCCCTATGTAGCCGAGGCGAAGGACCTAGAAGGCGCTCCTGAAACCTTCGTGACCAAGAAGGCTGTCGGTAAGGCTCTAGCCCATCTCGAGTATAGGATCCAAGTCTCACCCTTGGATTGCCAAGGCTGCGGCGTCTGTGTAAATGTCTGCCCTGCTAAGGAAAAGGCTCTGCAGATGAAACCCCTTGCAGAAGTCGCCGAGGTTGAGGTAGCAAACTACAACTTCGCCGACTCACTGCCTTACGTTGAGGTGGACTTTAACCCAGAGACCGTTAAGGGCAGCCAGTTCCGCAAGCCTCTCATTGAGTTCTCTGGCGCTTGCGCGGGCTGCGGTGAGACACCTTATATTAAGGTCATTACCCAGCTGTTCGGTGACCGGATGATCATAGCCAATGCGACCGGCTGTTCATCCATCTGGGGTGGCAGTGCACCGGTATGTCCGTATACCACCAATCACGAAGGACGTGGTCCTGCTTGGGCCAACTCCCTCTTCGAGGACAATGCCGAGTACGGTTATGGTATGGCCTTAGCAGTCAAGCAGAAGCGGGCCAAGCTGGCCGACGCCGCCCGGGCTCTGCTGGATGCCTCTGTATCTGCTGAACTCAAGGAGGCGCTCCAGGGTTGGTTGGATAATATGGATGATCCGACTCTGTCACGGTCCTTTGGTGAAAAGATCACAGCTCTCCTGCCCGATGAGCTGGCCAAAGCCGATGGAGACGTAAAGGCATGGCTCACTGACCTTCAGACCTTCTCTGACTACTTCACCAAGAAGTCTATCTGGATCGTGGGCGGCGACGGCTGGGCCTACGACATTGGCTTCGGCGGCCTGGACCATGTGCTGGCCTCCGGTGAAGATGTCAATGTTTTGGTCTTTGACACCGAGGTGTACTCCAACACTGGTGGTCAGTCTTCCAAAGCAACTCCTACCGCTGCAGTAGCCAAGTTCGCTGCTGCTGGTAAGAGGGTCCGGAAGAAGGACCTGGGTATGATGGCCATGACCTACGGCTATGTATACGTGGCTACTGTGGGAATGGGTGCCAACATGAACC
The DNA here is from genome assembly GCA_012735435.1 of Bacillota bacterium. Lineage (GTDB taxonomy): Bacteria > Bacillota > Limnochordia > DTU087 > DTU087 > DTU087. The sequence continues at coordinate 2,962 of JAAYHH010000072.1, forward strand.
AGTTGATGAAGGCCTTGACGGAAGCAGAGCGGTATAAGGGACCATCGCTGATTATCGCTTACTCGCCCTGTATCAACCACGGTATCAACATGGCCTACAGCCAGGACCAGATCAAGCAGGCAGTAGAGTGCGGTTACTGGCCGCTGTATAGATACAATCCCGACCTGGCTAAGGAAGGCAAGAATCCATTCGTTCTGGATTCCAAGGAGCCCAACGGTAAGTTCCGGGAGTTCCTATTGACTCAGGTCCGCTACGCCAGCTTGCAGCGGCAGTTCCCCGAAGTAGCGGAGGAGCTGTACGCTCAGGCAGAGGCCGAGGCCATGTCCAGATACGCTATGTACAAGCGGCTGGCTGAGATGGATATGAGCAA
>JAAYHH010000073.1 GCA_012735435.1 Bacillota bacterium
AGCAGATACAATTTACAGGCCAGTCTGCAGACAGGCGGCTGCGGGAAATGTCAGGCAGCATGCCAGTCTGCGTGCAAGACTTCCTGTACCGTAGGAAACATCGCTTGCGAGAACCAGTAGTGGAAGGATGCCTTAGGGAGATAGAAAACTCTGTCCACGAGGAGCTTGCAAAGGCAACTCGTGGATTTTTCATGAGCTGGCTGGGAGATGAAAGGTATGATCAGTGTACACAGGTTTGCTCAAGGCGGACTCTTTTTTGCAGTTGACGGCGGCAGTGCCTCCATTCATCAGCTTGATGAAGTAGCGTATGAACTTCTGGGCCTGTGGCTAAAGCTCACAAAGCAGGCTGAGGACCCTGGCTCTACGACTGCTTACCAAGAGCTTCTTGATGGCTGGCGGACTTGGAGTGGTGAGGCGGAGGATGGAGCTCGATTTTCCTGGTGGCAGGTCCATCAGCCGCTGTACGACAAGTACGGCTTGGAAGCAGTTAAGGAAACCGGTAAGGAACTCATGGAGCTTGTGGATGAAGGACTGCTCTTTGCCGATGACAGCTATTTGGATGAGCTGGTGGGCCCGGAAGTTGGTTCCCAGACCCTTAAGGCAATATGCTTGAATGTTTCCCATGACTGTGACTTAAGGTGCCGCTATTGCTTTGCTGGCATGGGAGCCTTTGGAGGCCAGCGGCTCAACATGTCGGCTGAGATCGCCCGCAAGGCTTTAGACTTTCTGCTGGAGAACAGCCCCGGCCGAGAACGGGTCGAGGTAGATTTCTTTGGCGGAGAACCCCTTTTGAACCTGCCGGTGGTCAAGGAAACTGTCGCGTATGGGGAAAAGCAGGCTGCCGCACAAGGGAAAGAGATACGCTTTACTCTCACCACCAATGGAATGCTCTTGGATGATGAAACGGCGGTATATCTCAATGACAAGATGTTCAACCTCGTCCTCAGTCTCGACGGCCGTCGTGAGGTAAATGACCGGATGCGGCTCAGCTTAGACGGATCTTCAGTGTATGATACTGTTCTTCCTAGGTTCCAGCAGTTAGCCAAGCTCCGGGGGGATAGGCAGTATTATGTCAGGGGAACTTACACAGCTTACAACAAAGATTTCTATGAAGATGTCCGGCATTTGGTGGGGGCGGGATTCGACCGGGTCTCAATTGAACCTGTGGTGACGGACCCCCAGCGTCCCTATGCCCTGAAGCCCCAGGATCTGCCGGAGCTATTTCATCAGTATGAACAGCTGGCCGATTACTACTGTGAGCTGTATCCAGCCAGTCAGCGGTTCGAGTTTTACCATTTCAATTTGTCCCTTCTCCAGGGCCAGTGTCTATCCAAGCGGCTGACCGGCTGCGGGGCAGGGGGTGAATACCTGGCTGTTACTCCTAACGGCGATATCTATCCATGCCATCAGTTTGTGGGGCGGGACGATTACAGGCTAGGTAATCTCATGGACGGCTCCTTAGATGAGGATCTCCAGAGAACCTTCAGGAAAGCCCACGTGCTAGCTAAGGAAGATTGCCGCGGGTGTTGGGCTAGGTTTTTCTGCAGCGGGGGATGTCATGCCAATGCCGTCAGTGCCAATGGAGACATTTACAAGCCGGATCATTTGAGCTGCGAGCTTTTGAAAAAACGCCTAGAGTGCAGTATTTATATCCAAGCCCGGCTGCTTGCCTTAAGGGGTGGAGACGTTGATAATTGAGAAGCCCTCTGAGGAGTCCTCAAAGGGCTTCTTGCGGATTAGGCTGTTAGCTGTTATATATCTAGCAGTTGATTAGTAATCCATGTCTCCCGGCGGCATCGAATTTGCCGGCTCCTTCTTGGGGATGTCGGCAACCAAGGCTTCGGTTGTGAGGAGCATGCCGCCAATGCTGGCTGCGTTCTGGAGAGCTGTCCGGGTGACCTTGGCAGGGTCAGCGATACCGGCTTTAATCATATCTACGAATTCCTCCGTTACGGCATTGAAGCCAATTCCTGGCTGTTCTGCCTTGACCCGCTCTACAATGACGGATCCCTCCAGTCCGGCATTAACTGCAATCTGGCGCAGCGGCTCAGTTAAGGCTCTCCGCAGGATTGCAACACCCACTGCCTCTTCATCTGACAGCTCGAGCTTATCCAGGGCTGGGAGAATATCGATGAAGGCTGTTCCGCCGCCCGGTACGATACC
>JAAYHH010000074.1 GCA_012735435.1 Bacillota bacterium
CAGCCAGGAGCTTTGCCGTTCTAGACGGCTGATACATGATATTGTAGTACTCAATCAGCATCCTTTGGGCAGAGAACCGGTAATAGGTTGACTTGATGCTTTCCACCATCATTTTCCGCCACTGCTCGGGGTTTTCATAGTAGGTGGGAATTACCTCCTCCAGCAGCACTTCATACAGGCTGGCCAAGTCGTATTTGCTCTGATTTGGCCCTTCATAGCCTCCGCCGAACTGCCAGCCGTTAACACCGTGCTGACAGGCCTCCACCCACCAGCCGTCCAGGACGCTCAAATTGAGGCAGCCATTGATAGCAGCCTTTATCCCCGAGGTGCCTGAAGCTTCCAATGGTCTTTGGGGATTGTTCAGCCAAACATCACAGCCCGCTGTGAGAAGGCGCCCCAACGCCATGTCGTAGTTTTCCAGAAAGACAAGACTTTGAGGAAACTGGCTGGTTATCTCTGCAATCTTGCTCACCTGGCGCTTTGCCGCTTCATCTTGGGGGTGGGCTTTGCCTGAGTAAACCAGTTGGATCCGTCCGCTCTCCAGGAGCGGACCTATGATATCCATACGTTGAAAAATGAGTCCCGGGCGCTTGTACAAAGCAGCACGGCGGGCAAAGCCGATGAGCAGCGCCTTGGGATTAAGCCGTACTCCTGTTCTCTTGGCTATAGCGGCCAGCAGCTCCTGCTTTGCCTGCATGTGGGGTTCCCACAAGCTCCGATTAGCTTCATAAGCCCTGCGGATTTCCGGGTACATCCAGGTATTGACATGGACGCCGTTGGTGATGGAGACGATCGGAGCCCGGTCCTCTTTGTCGGACCACATGGACCTGGCGGTCATGCCGTGGAGCTTAGATACACCATTGGCCATATGGGCAAGGCGCAGTCCCGCTACCGTCATGTTGAAGGGGGCCCCGCCGATCTGCTCCATCTCCTCCCAGGAGAGGCCGTTGAAAGCTCCCATATACTCCAGCAGCCCGAGGTCGTGTTCTTCATTTCCGGCCATAACCGGGGTATGGGTGGTAAAAACGACTTCCCGCCGGGTGGCCTCCAAGGCTTCCTGGAAAGACATCCCCATTGCCTTCTTGCGGCGAATCAGCTCTATTCCAGCCAAGACCGCATGTCCCTCATTGAAGTGATAGACATCAGCTGTATGACCTAAAGCTTCCAGGGCCCGGATCCCCCCGATGCCCAAGACGATTTCCTGAGCCACTCTATCATGGGAGGTCCCGCCGTACAGCCGTCGGGTGACCCAATCATAGCTGCTGCCGGGAACAGCGGTATCTAGAAGATACAGCGGGGCGTTTTGAAAGGAATCCACCTTCCACACCCGCACCGGCACGTCATCACCTCTGATGGTGACGTGGACCGTAACCCCTGTATCCTCAAGGAGGTCCGGCGCATAGCTGGAAGGCCGATCATAGGGCCAGCCGTGTTCATTGATAAACTGAGAAGTATAACCCTCTTGCCATAAGATGCCTATGCCTACCAAGGGTACATGGAGATCGTGGGCGCTCTTGAGGATATCTCCCGCCAGTATTCCAAGGCCGCCGGCGTAGATGGGCAGTTCTTCATTAAGGCCGTATTCCATGCAGAAATATGCCACTCGGGGCTGATATTTATCAAAATGCATAATTAGCTCCTCCTGTTTCCGCTTCCCATTCTAGCCTTAGTCTGCACCACTTCTCATTTGATTAGATTAGTCAATAGTTGAGTCTAGAGGGAAGGCTGTCCATTTATGGCTGCGTCTTGTGAATTTTCTACTGCGTCTTAAGAACAGATATGGTAAACTAGGATTATCCGATTGTAAGGGGGCCGGTTGATGGCAGCAATCCGTTCAGGCGATGAGTGGCTGTTTCGCTTACTTAATACCCGCATTAGGTGCAGACTTTTGGATAGGATTTCGGTGTGGGTTACCCATACCGGCAGTGCCGGTTTTACCATCGGCATTACCCTTGGGGCTATCCTGGCAGGTCTATACGAACGGCGCTCTTGTCTGATTGCCGGCAGCAGAGCCTTTGCAGCTTTAGCCGGCAGTTCCTTGGTGAGCCTTATAGTCAAGCGGCTGGTCAATCGTCCCCGTCCCATTTTCAGGTTGGAACATATCCGCACCTTCAATGTGCCCATCTGCGCTTATTCTTTCCCATCGGGACATACTACCGCCAGTTTTGCCGTGGGGGTAAGCTACGCCTTGGCGTTTCCCGCTTACTCCGGGCTGTGGCTGCTGTGGGCAGCTCTGGTGGGGTGGTCCCGCATCTACGTAGGAGTCCATTATCCCAGTGATGTACTGGCCGGCAGCCTTGTAGGGACCCTCTTTGCCTATATCTCCCAGCTGCTGGTTCCCGGCTTCTTCTAGCTTCCTTTAGTTTCCTCCGCGTAGGTGAGAGCATATACTTATCGGCAGCTGCGGCAGCCGCCGTTTTCTGCTATAATCCCCGTGCCTTTCTTGACAACAATACGGAAGACGGATAGTCTTAACCTGTGCTTTTTCCAGCAGGAGGCAAGGTAAGTATGGAATTGCGCAATGTAGCCATTATTGCCCACGTAGATCACGGCAAGACTACTTTGGTAGATGGGATCCTCAAGCAAACCGGAGTTTTTCGAGCCAACGCAGATATCCAAGAACGGGTATTGGATTCCGACGCCTTGGAGCGGGAGCGAGGGATCACCATCTTGGCCAAGAACACTGCGGTGAGCTACTTGGATTACAAAATCAACATTGTGGATACACCGGGTCACACTGATTTCGGCGGTGAAGTGGAACGGATCATGGATATGGTGGATGGTGCCCTCTTGGTAGTCGATGCCTTTGAAGGCCCCATGCCCCAGACCCGCTTTGTGCTCCAAAAGGCCCTGGCCCAGCGGGTGCAGCCCATCGTCTTGATCAATAAGATCGATCGGCCCGATTGCCGCCCTCTGGAGGTAGTCGATGAGGTCTTGGACCTTTTCATAGACCTAGGGGCTGATGAAGAGCTCCTCAACTTCCCTGTGCTTTACGGATCGGCCCGCTTAGGTATTGTAGAGGAAACCCTTGATGATGCCTTGGAGGCGGTGGAGAAAGGGCAAGGCTCAGTGAAGCCCCTTTTGGAGGCCATCATTCGCCACATACCTTCACCGCCAGGGAATGCGCATGCTCCTTTGCAGCTTTTGGTCAGCACCCTAGATTACGATCCGTATATCGGCCGTATCGCCATCGGCCGCCTGCATAACGGCACGCTGAAGCGGGGTGATCAAGTGGCAGTTGTCCGGGGCGGTACCGACGAGCTGCACAAAGAGACCATCACCCAGCTGTTTGTTTTCGAAAACCTAAAGAGGGTCCCGGCTGACACAGTGCCGACAGGGGAAATTGCGGCTATAGCCGGCCTAAGCCGTGTGGAAATCGGCGATACTATTACCTCAACAGAAAAACCCAGGCCTTTGCCGCCCCTAGAGGTGGATCAGCCTACCTTGATGATGTTGTTTCAGGTAAATGACAGCCCCTTTGCCGGCCAAGAGGGGAAGTATTTGACTTCCCGCCATCTGCGGGAGCGGTTGGAGAGAGAGAAACGGGTCAATGTAGCTTTGCAGGTGCGGGAAACAGATAGTCCCGATATTTTCGAAGTAGCCGGTCGAGGTGAACTCCATCTTTCGATTCTAATTGAGAATATGCGACGGGAAGGCTATGAAATGGCAGTCTCCAAACCCCAGGTGCTGCTGAAGCAATCAGATGAAGGGCTGCTTGAACCCCTGGAGCATTTGGTTGTGGATATCCCTACCGATTATATGGGAGTCTTGATGGAAAAACTGGGCGTCCGGCGGGGTGAACTCTTGAATATGACCCAGCTGGGAGACAGTCGGTTGAAGCTGGAGTTCATCGTACCTACCCGGGGCCTGATTGGCTTTGCCTCAGATTTCCTCACCGAGACCAAGGGCACCGGTGTAATGCACTATACCTTTCATGGGTACGGTCCCTACCGAGGCGATATCCCCAGTCGGAATAACGGAGCTCTAGTAGCCTGCGAGCAGGGGGAAGCCACTGCTTATGCCATAGTGAACATCCAAGAAAGGGGTACCTTGTTTATCCGCCCGGGGACCATGGTATATGAAGGTATGATTATCGGCGAGCATTCCAGGGAAAATGATCTATACGTCAATGTGACCAGGAAAAGGCATGTCACCAACATTCGATCTTCTACTGCGGAGATCGCCCCGAAGATCGATGAGCCCCGGATTCTTTCCCTGGAAGAGGCTTTGGCCTTCGTGGCCGAGGATGAACTGGTGGAGATTACGCCCAAGAGCATCAGACTGCGGAAGGCGGTGCTGGGCAGGAAAGGGAAACCTTTAAGCTAGCCTAGGATTCCTTGTGGGCCTTGATTTTTCGCCAGTACTCAGGTCCCTGTTTGTCGGCAGTCTTCAGCCACTGCTCCATGGTGGAGGGTGGGGAGGTTGACCGGGGCCGGCCGGAATGGCGCTGACCGGAATTTTGGATAGACTGTTTTGAGCTCCTTTTCCTTTTTTGCTTTTTCTTTGTCTCAGCTTCGTGGAGAAGCTTGTTTCGGAAATCGTCCATCTTGCCGTTTAGCCGATCGCCGACGGCCACCATAAGGGGGCTGTCGCTGCCGTTGGAAAGCTGCATGTACCGGCGCAGGGTGTCGGGGGAGGCTTCGTCGATTAGTTCGGCGGTATCTTCGGCAGCCGTTGTTCTGCCTTTGCGTTTCTGGCTGTAAGGCTTTCCGGGACGGTTCTCTTCCAGGAGAACTAGATTGGATGCTGTCAGCCAGTTGAGTGCAGCCTCCCGCTGGGAGCTGACAACAAAAATTTCCTGAACTGCTCCAGGGACTTTGCCGATGAGTTTCATGCCGGTTGCTTGGAAATACTGGAAGACTACCACCGGCTCCAAACTCCCGGCGGCGGAGGAGATGCGGCCGGGGGTAACCGCCTGCACATAGGGGCAGGCCGCGATCTTCTGCAGTCTTTTACGTATGCCTGGAATAATGGAGTGC
>JAAYHH010000075.1 GCA_012735435.1 Bacillota bacterium
ACTTACTTTATACCCCATTTGCAGTAGAACGGTAGCGATGGAACTCATTCCTGTCCCACCGATGCCGATCATATGAACATGCTCAACCAAACAGGGGCACCTCCAGTCTCTTCCACTAATATTCCCAGAAAACGTGTTCCTATTAGCGGCTGTGTTGAAAACTATGCAATCCAGCCCAAAAACTTCTCCGCTTATCCAATCCGATCCTGCTGGTTTTTTCTCCCATTATGAAGAAACCCACCCCAAACCATCAAGGTCCAAGGGTGGGTTTGAACACTCTGCCTTACCCAACGAAGGGGGTTGCGGCACCTTAAGGTGTTGTTGTCGGCAGTACCGACATACCTTCCTGGGCCTGTGCCAGCAGCACCGCGGCTACTGCATCGGCCAGCAGGCGGGCTGATGCTCTTGCCTCCGCCAGCGTATTGCCGTTATAATCACCGATATATGCACACAGCGTGTTGGGATGGAGATTGCCGTTCACATTCCGATGCTGAACCTTAATCCCCCTGCTGACACCAGCGAACATCGAGTCGAGGCGAGACTTAACTGCTTCCGCAAAGGCCATATTGCTGCTGCTGTTGGGATTTGCCACATCCCCAACCACAAAGAGGATTTTCGCCACCCTTTGGCCGGCCACTGCAGCGGCAGTATAATCTTTATCCTTCTGCACAGGCAAACCGTCCCGATGAATGTCGATTACCGCTTTGATGTTGGGATTTTCAGCTAGAGCCTTAGCCACTGCCTCTCCGGCATTCTTGAAGGCCTCGCTGTATTTCGGCACATCAAAGCTCGCCTTTAGATGAATTGCCTTAATGCCCTTTTCACTGATGGCTTGACAGAACTCAGCCCCAACCGTCAGGATTTCTCCCTTGCCGTTCTTGTCATGGGAGGGGCTAGGTGAATAATTCTCACTGGTATGTGCATGCAGCACCAACACAGTCACGGGTTCCTGAGTTCTCCTGCTGACTTCTTCCTCAATTAACGGCTCCTCTTCCGTCTTCGCCGCCCTCCATTGAGGAGCTAAAGTTGGCTGTTCTGGAGTATAAAGACCTACATATCGTGCACCGGCAGCAGCCACCACCACCAACGCAACTAGAATAAACAAAAGACCAGGTCCATTCTTCTGCCGAGTTCTCCAAACTCTGCGAGCCAAAGCCATCAACCCCCTTCGCCATAATAGATATTCGCGTTGTCCATAAGATATGCCGCGAGTATCTAGATTATGGCGAAGGACTTGTCAACTAATTTTTCAGCCTGTTTCCTTCTCAGCAGTAAAGACCCGGGTGACCACCCCTCTGCCCGCTGGACCGATATCCTGACCATTGAGCCTTAGCTGTACAACATCGGCATTGCCAAAACGAATCCTGATCTCTTCAACAGCATGCCAGCGAAAACTTTCCCCTGCTTCTATGGTACGGGAGAGCTTAACTTCACCATCACATCTGACCTCTACCCAACATCTGCCTTCAGCAACGGCCTCTAGGGTAATGGGCCACATCTCCTCTTCAACCTGCACAGGAGGCAGTCTGTGGATTTGATCATTCGGCAAAGTGACCTGTACTGCCCCAGGATCATCGCTGCTGGGCAGCGCGGCCGAAGCTAGATCCGGCTGCTGATCTGCCGGCTCATCTGACGCGACCGCATCTTCCCGTAACTCCTCTGCCCCGCCGATGACAGACCCTTGCCCGTCATCGCTGTCACCTGGCTCCCCGGCTGCTGTTTGGAGCCTGTCTTCTTCTACCTTCGGCTCATCGACCTGCAGATCCCTTGCCGGCACGCCATCTGGCGGCAAACTTACATCCTGGATAGAAGCCCCCGGCTCAGCAGCAGTCTCTGCCTGCAGCTCTTCCATCACTACCCCGTCGCCCACCTCTTCAGCAGGAAGCTCTCCACCTCCCGTACCGAAAAAACTATCGTGCCAATTAAGCAAGAGATAGGCAATTAAGGCTACCAATATGACCAGGAATATGGCCAGTCCCCGGCCTGCCTTCCGGCGGCGATGGCGCCTGCCTTTATCCCTGGCACTGAGCTGAAAAATCCCGGTGTCAGTCTGCAGTTCCTTGGCCCGTTGGAATACCCCCACCGGCGGTTCTTCTGACATGGCCTTATCTCCTTGGAGTTCCCGCCAAGTCTTATACTCCTCCACTATTTCATCACCGGGTAACCCCAAGTATTCGGCGTAGGTGCGCAAGAAGCCGATGGCGTAGGCATACCCCGGCAGATCTTCCCACCGCCCCGACTCCATAGCGAGAACATAAGCTTTGCGTATCTTCAGGTCGGCTTCCACCTTATCCAGGGTAATACCTTTATTCAATCGGGCTTCCTCCAGCATTCGCCCAACTTCGGTCACCGTCCACCCCTTCTTTCGTAGAAAAGTAGATACTTTACGACTCCCCGCCTGCGGCTATTTCTTCATAATCATCTACTAGGACTTCCCGAGGCTTGCTGCCTTGATGGGGACCTACAATGCCCTTGAGCTCCATGGTATCGATCAACCGGGCAGCCCGGGAATAACCGATTCTGAAGCGGCGCTGCAGCATGGAAATGGATGCCTGCCCGCATTCTATTACCAGCCGGACAGCATCATCGAAGAGTTCATCCTCAACTGTCACTTCCCGGTCCACCGACTCCTGCAGGTCGACAATCCTGTCTTCCTGGGCATTAGGGTCAGCTTGCTGCGACCAAAAATTCACCAGTTTCTCGATATCCTTTTCCAGTACTAAAGCTCCCTGAGCTCTGATGGCCTTTGAAGCACCGACTGGGAAATAGAGCATATCGCCCTTCCCCAGGAGCCGCTCGGCGCCCACCATGTCCAGAATAGTCCGGGAGTCAACCTGGGATGAAACTGCAAAGGCAATCCGTGACGGGATATTGGCTTTAATTAGGCCGGTGATTACATCTACTGACGGACGCTGGGTGGCGATAATCAGGCACATGCCCGCTGCCCTGGCCATCTGGGCTAAGCGGCAGATGGCTTCCTCTACTTCGGAAGCAGCCACCATCATCAAGTCCGCCAGCTCATCGATAAGCACCACTATATATGGGAGAAGTTCTCCTTCACCATAGCGCTCCCGGTTATCGGCCATCCACTTATTATATGATTCGATATTCCTTACTCCGGCATCCGCGAATAGCTCGTAACGGCGTTCCATCTCCTTAACTGCCCAGCGAAGAGCCGCAGCCGCCTTCTTGGGGTCGGTGACCACCGGACAAATTAGGTGGGGAATGCCGTCATAGACCGTAAGCTCTACCCGCTTAGGATCAATCATCAAGAGCTGCACTTGCTCGGGAGAAGACTTGTATAGAAAACTAGCAATCATTGCATTAAGGCACACGCTTTTCCCAGAGCCTGTGGCACCTGCCACCAATAGGTGGGGCAGTTTCCTCAAATCGGCCACCACCGGATTGCCGGCAATGTCTTTGCCTAGCGCCATTGCTAGGCAAGAAGGGTGATCCTGAAACTCTTGGCTCTCCAAAACTTCGTGCAAGTACACAGGGCTGGGTTCCCGATTAGGAACCTCAACTCCCACTACCGATTTGCCCGGCACCGGCGCTTCGATTCTCACATCAGGCGCTGCCAGGGCCAAGGCTAGGTCATCCGCCAGGGCCACGATACGGCTTACTTTAATGCCCGGCGAGAGCTGAATTTCATAACGGGTAACAGTGGGCCCGTGGCTGACCTCCACCACTTGGGCTTCAATCCCAAAGCTCGCCAAGGTCACCTCCAAGAGTTCTGTTTGGTCATTAAATGTACGCCGTGACCTCCGGGTACGGGAAGGTCTGATCAAATCCAGGGGCGGCAGGGTAAAAGGCCCAACCCGTCTCGGCTGGGAAAAAGACGCATCCGAAGCATCGGCTTCAGCATCATCCTCGGCTTCTGCCGGCTGAGCTTGGGGCTCATCATCCCGGGATGCCGCTACTTCCCGGATGACTTGATTTTGAGCCTCGCCGTTGGAGCGGCGATTGGCACCCTTTGGTTCTGACTTGGCCGGTTTTTTCTTTTCCCGGGATTTTCTGTCAGCTGCTTTAGTCTGGGATTTACTCTTCCAAGAAGAAACCATCCCGGCGGCAGCAGTCCATGTCTGCCTGATATCCTGCCAAGCCGAGGCTGCTTTCCTGCCAGCCCAGCTTCCTGCACCCAGCACCGATTTAAACAAAGGAACATCAAATAAGAGGATGACCGCAATCATCAAAAAGGTCACAATTAAGACGTAAGTGCCCCCAAGACCAAAGGCTCGCAGGCACACTGATGTCAAGTACTGCCCAATTACACCAGTTCCCCGGGGACGACTGAGCATCTCCCGGGAATAGCGTATGTAGGAAGCCGGCACATTATCGGTGGTCTGCAAATGGAGGAAGATCAATAAGGCCCCGATCAAAAGGACCAGACCGGTCAATATGCGTCCCCGGGCAGAATCCTTTCCCCTTCCCCAGACACACAGGTATCCAATAAAAAGAAACAGTAATACAGGCAGATCTGCCGCTAAACCCAAAAGCCAGCGGGCATATCTCCCCACCCAAAGGCCGACAATACCCACACTTTCAGTATGCAGACTGAGCCAGGTAAACACGCCCATGGCAAAAAACAAGACTGCCATGATCTCCCTGCCTCTACGGCTCACCAGAGAGGGCGGTTTTGCTGTTTTCCCATGCTCGACTGTCTTCGCCACGAAACTCACTCCCGTTTTCTTCTGATTCCCCATCTTTATGCAAAACTCCTTGTTCCGTAAGAAAAGGGGATTGCGGGAGCCATCAGCGCTCCCGCAATCCGATTACTGCTGCCATTCTGCCTGTAGGGCTTTTATCCCGCCTGTGTGAGAAAAAGACCCCAGGCAGACATGATGTACACAAAGTGCTGAGATAAATCTGATCAGGGGGAATTCCGCCCCTCACCAGGTACTCCCGGTTGGCAAGTTTCAAATCAAGGTAGGTACGCCCCTGCCTTCTTATCAAGGGCTCCCTGCCAAACTCCTTTTCAAATGCATCGGCCAGCTCTTCTCCTACAGAATAGCAGCAGCTGCCGATGGCAGGGCCCACCAGCACATGAATCTCGCCGGGGTCGGAGCCAAAAGCTTCCGCCATCTTCACCACTACCTGCAGTCCCACCTGGGCCAAAGTACCCCGCCAGCCGGCGTGGGCAACGCCCACCGCTCTCCCATGGACATCCCAAAAGAGCAAAGGCACACAATCAGCGTAATAACTAGTCAGCCACACTCCTGGTTCATTGGTTACAAGTCCATCTAAAGCCGGCAAGGCGGTATCCTGGGACAAAGCTCCCCGTCCCCGGTCTTTTCTGCCTACAACGGCAACATCCTTTCCATGGACTTGGCTGCCCGCAACCCAGCTTTCAAGGTCAATGCCAAGGGCTTCCGAAAACCGCCGGCGATTGGTTACAACATCTTCCGGCCGGTCGCCAACATGAAGTCCCAAATTGAGTGATGTGTAAGGGCCGCCGCTGACTCCTCCCTGCCGGCTGGAGAAGGCACACACAACCGATGCCGGCAGTACTAGAGTCTCCGGTTCCCAAATTCCCACACCGCTCTTTACCCGCCAGCCTAAAACTTCCCTTGCCCTGCAGCTTTCCATCACTGCTTTATCCCACCTATTCATTCCGCTGCTGCAGCAGTTTCTCCAACTCCTCCATGAAGCGGCCGATATCCTTGAACTGCCGGTACACTGAAGCAAAACGGACATATGTCACCTCATCGAGCTGACGGAGCCGCTCCATTACCATCTCTCCGATGATCTGGGAAGGAACTTCTCTCTCCATTTGATTGCGAAGTTCCCGTTCTATATCCCTGGCGAGATTCTCGATCACCTCGTAACTGATTGGGCGCTTTTGTGAAGCCCTCAAGACACCGGTAATGATCTTGTCCCGGGAGAAAGCCTCCCGCCGCCCATCCTTCTTCACCACCATCAAGGGAACTTCATCCAACCGCTCGTAGGTGGTAAAACGCCGAGTGCAGCTCATACACTCCCTCCGCCGACGGATAGAGGCGCCTTCCTCTGTTGCCCGGGAGTCCACAACCTTGCTCTCTAAAAAACCGCAAAAGGGGCATTTCACCTTAATCCCACCTAACGCAAACTGGCGAAATACGCTGCATTCATTATACTACAGTCCCTTACCTGGAAACAAATAGCCTTTTCCTGCAGGAAATGAATAACATACGGTGAAAACACTCCATACTTACCAATGAAACCCATTGGTGAAACGGTAAAGGAGGATGTCCCACATGGAGAAATGGGAATGCATGGTATGTGGTTACATTTACGATCCAGCTGAAGAAGGAGGCGTACCCTTCGAGGAGCTGCCGGATGACTGGGTTTGCCCCCTGTGCGGAGTAGGCAAGGATGAATTTCAGCTTCTAGAGGAGTAGCACGAGAGGCAAGAACTACTAAGTCCCCGGTCCGTGACCGGGGACTATTCCCCATATCTTCCCCGCTTTTGGTCCCGCAGGGAAGCCATCTCTACTAGAATCACATCAATACCGATGAGGATTACATTTTCCCAAGGGATAACAACTTCTCGGCCACGCCGGAACAGCCCAAGAAAACCGCCTGGTTCAGACAAAATCAGAGCATTGATTTTCCCTGTGGTCAAGTCAATATCCAGGTCAGTGATATTCCCCAGACGCTGGCCGTCGATGGTGTTGATCACATCCAGGACCCAAAGCTCCGATGTCTTAACCAGCATGCTCCCCACCCCCCGGCATACTCTGCCGTACATTAATTATATGTGGGGGTGAAAGCAAATGTACTCCTAGGCAGCCGGGCCGCCGCTTCGTTAGGATGAAAGCTCCTTAGCGGAAAGGATGGCTCTGCCCCGCACAGAATCCCAAAGGGCTGCCAGTCTCTCGCCGTACTCCCGATAGAGACTATCCAGGTACTTAAAACGCCATTCAACTACCACCTGCCGAGTTTCTCCTTCATCGGCCGCTTCCTGCCCCAATATCGGCTGCTGTGCCGCTCCTGCACCCTCTATGAGGCAGAGGGGCGGAAACAACACACACCACCAGTTCCTGCCTTTACCTTCCCCTATGACAATCTTCACGGCCTGGTAGTCACCTGCCGGAACCAGGACAGACCCGTAGGTCCGCTCGGGGAAGGCATATTCCCCCAGCCGCACCTCTACTGGGTAATTCTTCCCAGATCGGTTCACCGCCTCTTGAGCAGCGGCTTGGACAACATCCTTGTGAAGCTGGAGCTTTTCCCAGGCTTCAGCTTTGGTGGTAATTCCAGCAAGAAGATGCCCGGTCTCTGTGAGAACGGCATCCCGCACCTTAAGCTTCAGATCTTGATCACCGGGTGAATCACTATTGGCTAGAACATGAAGCCGAATTAGACTTTCCACGTTGAAGGCTTCTTCTACCGGCCGGGTATTGCTGGTCACATGCACAGCAAAAAAACCCAAGAGCAGTGCTGCTGCTAGAATGACGCTGGAAAGCAGTAAGCGACTGCGAAATTTCTTTATTATCACCTTCGCCACCTCCTGCGGTTGACTAGCTTGATGCCTGCCTGAGTCCCTGTCATTGGTTAATCGTGTCAGCTTCATGGACTACCATATGTCGGCGCAGGTGCTTTAAGGCAGCTTTCTCCAGACGGGAAACCTGGGCTTGGGAAATACCGATTTCTTCCGCTACCTCCATCTGGGTGCGGCCGCCGAAGAATCTCATAGTGAGGATCAACCTTTCCCGTTCCCCCAGTTTGCTCATGGCTTCCCGGATGGAGATTCCCTCCAACCAATTGCTGTCTTCATTTTTCTCGTCACTGATCTGGTCCATAACGAAGATGGGATCTCCTCCGTCGTGGTAAATAGGCTCAAAAAGCGACACCGGTTCTTGAATAGCATCCAGGGCGTACACGATTTCTTCCCTGGGCATCTTTAGGACTGCCGCAATTTGACCGATGGTCGGTTCCCTGGAATACTTAGCTACCAAAGAATCTCTGACCTGTAAGGCTCTATAGGCTATATCCCTAAGTGAGCGGGAGACCCGGATGGGATTGTTGTCCCTTAAATAACGGCGAATTTCCCCAATGATCATTGGGACTGCATAAGTAGAAAACTTGACATTTTGGCTGAGGTCAAAGTTATCGATGGCCTTCATCAAGCCTATGCAGCCCACTTGAAAGAGGTCGTCTACAGGCTCACCGCGATTGTTGAATCTTTGAATTACACTTAGTACTAATCTAAGATTACCTTGAATAAGCTGTCTACGGGCATTCTCATCGCCTTCCTGCATGGCCCGCAAAAGTTCCCTCATTTTCTCGTTAGAGAGAACCGGCAGCTTCGATGTGTTGACACCACAGATTTCAACTTTATTCAAACCGTTCTCCCCCCAATACTGTGAGCCGCTTGTATTGTTCAGTATTGCCATGGGGATGTCGGTTTATTCCGAAGACATCAGCCATTGACATTTATCTTTGGGAATATAGAAGGACCTGCTAACTCTGCCAGGTATAATAAATCAGAAGACGCAGAAGAAAGGGTGAGGTCATTGGCCCTTGGATATATCGTATATGTTGATGTCCTCTTGCTTTATTTAATAGCCAATTTCGTCTGCGATTATTTACTCCTTTGGGCGACGGCTGCCGTTACGCTGGCTAAGACCAACTGGCGCCGGCTCTGTGCCGGTGCTGCTATTGGAACCGGTCATTTTCTCCTCCTATACCTTGCAAGCCTCCAGATTATACCCCACTACGGGCTGCTGCGCTTCATACCAACAATCCTGGCTGTTACCCTGCTCATGCTCCTGACCACCTTTCATCCGGTCTCACTCCGCCGGCTTGTGAAATTGGCCCTGCATTTTGCTGGGATTGGGTTTGGCTCCGGCGGCATCGGTTTGGCAGCCGCCTACCTTTTGGGCACACCCCACGAGCCCGCCACCTTCCTGGGTCTTTTGGCAGCCATCGCAGGCATCTTGATCATCGCAGAACTAGGTTGGGGAGTGGTTCAAAACAGTATGATTCGCCGCATATACCAGCTGCCCATCAGTATCCATTTTGGGGATGAAGTCATCCGGGTGGTCGGCCTATTGGATACAGGCAATCACCTCACCGACCCTTTGACGGGAGCACCGGTGATCATCTTGGAACAGGACCTCCTCGCCGGCATATTGCCCCCGGACTTGGCAGCCAATATCAATCAACTGGAGACAGGGGATGAAAAGGCGCTCACACAGCTCTTGGCAGCATCCCAATGGTCCAGCCGTTTCCGGATCATACCCTACAGCTCCTTGGGGAGCAAGAATGGAATCTTGGTAGGTTTTCGACCTGATCAGGTGACACTAGATGTTTCAGGCCAATCAATTCCGACGGGTGAAGCCATTGTGGCCATCTGCAATCATCAACTTGATACTGCCGGTGAGTATCAAGCATTGATACCGCCGTCTATAGTCCACGGAACCTTGGGGGAATTTTCCCCAGCGCCGGCTGTGGCCCGGCTGCAATAGGAGGCGAAGGACAGTGAAACAACAGCGGCTCCGGTTCTCACTAACCATACGGGCTCTAGCTCTGCGTCTCTGCCAGCGATTGGGACTAAAGCCGAATTTTGTCTACTACATCGGCAGCAACGAAGTGCTGCCTCCTCCCCTAGGAGCAGAGGAAGAAAGCGAGCTTCTTAAGAGATTGGGATCAGGGGACAAGACTGTCAGAAATACCTTGATCGAGCGGAACTTGCGCCTGGTTGTGTATATCGCCCGCAAATTCGAGAGCTCAGGGGTTGGCATCGAAGACCTTGTCTCCATCGGGACCATCGGTCTCATCAAAGCGGTGAATACCTTTGACCCCGGGCGAAATGTGAAATTGGCTACCTATGCATCCAAGTGCATAGACAATGAGATTAGGATGTTCCTCCGACGCAACAGCAAGACCAGAGTGGAGGTATCTTTAGAGGAACCTCTCCACACGGATTATGACGGCAATGAGATCGGCTGGATTGATATTCTGGGAGTGGAAAGCAATGTCAGCAAGGGAATTGAAGAAGAGGTGGATCGGGAATTATTGGTCGGCGCCCTAAAGAGGCTCAGTCCCCGGGAAACCCGGATCATGAAGCTCCGTTTCGGGCTGGAAGATGGTGAGGAGAAAACACAAAAAGAAGTAGCAGATTGTCTCGGAATTTCCCAGTCGTATATCTCTAGGCTGGAAAAGCGGATTTTAAAGAAACTAAGGCGGGAGATCAAGAAACTGGAATAATTTGCCGTCCCCCGCCTGCCCTGCTATTTTCTCCGCAAGAAAGCCGGGATATCTAGATCATCGGTGGCAAAAGGCTTAATTTCAAACTCATCCTTAAAGCTGCGGCGATCGGCATGCTCCGTCTTGCGGTCAGAGCGGCTCTCAAATCCAGTTGCGATTACCGTCACCCGGAGTTCGTCTTTCAGTGACTCATCAATGACTGCCCCGAAGATGATATGGGCATCGGGATCGGCAGCTGATGCGATGAGTTCCGCCGCCTCGTTGACCTCAAATAGGCCTAGGGATGAGCTCCCCGTAATGTTGAGCAAGATTCCCTTTGCTCCCTCAATGGAGGCCTCAAGCAAGGGGCTGGAAATTGCCATAGTGGCTGCCTTGGCTGCTCGGTTTTCACCGGTGGCATAACCTAACCCCATCAACGCCGAACCTGCATCGGTCATAATGGTCCGGACGTCGGCAAAATCCAGATTGATCAGCCCCGGAACTGTAATCAAATTGGAAATGCCCTGCACGCCATGGAGCAGTACATCATCGGCCATACGAAAAGCCTCGACAATTGATGTTTTCTTCTCCGCTACCTGCAGCAGCCGGTCATTGGGAATCACGATCAGCGTATCTACCTTATCTTTAAGTTCAGCAATACCCTTTTCCGCCTGCTGCATGCGGCGCTTGCCTTCGAAAGTAAAGGGCTTTGTCACTACCCCTACAGTCAAAGCCGAGACTTCTCTAGCTATTTCCGCAACTACTGGAGCTCCCCCGGTACCAGTTCCGCCGCCCATTCCGGCGGTGATGAAGATCATGTCAGCACCTTCCAAGAGGGCCCTGATCTCATCACGGCTCTCTTCAGCTGCCTTCTGACCGATGTCGGGGTTAGACCCTGCTCCCAACCCTCTGGTCAGCTTTTCTCCCATCTGAATCTTATGACTGGCATTTGACAGCATCAATGCCTGGGCATCGGTATTCAAGGCAATAAACTGCACACCCTGTAGTTCTGCCTCAATCATGCGGTTAACTGCATTGCTGCCGCCGCCGCCAACCCCCACAACCTTAATGTTGGCGAACTGCCCGGCTTGCGTGTCGAATTCGAACATGTCCGTTACCTCCCAAGAACCGGCACCCACCGGCATATCTCCTTGCTAAGACTTGAGCCAACCACGTACTTTTTGCCACAAGACATCCAAAGAGGCAGACTTGCTGGTACTTACGGTCTGAAGTTCAATTAGGCTCTTCGCCCTATCCTCGGCCAGCGCGACTGCCGCAGCATAGGCGGGACTTTGACAGGCCTCAGGCAGACTCTTAAGCTTCTCGGGGAGGGCTGCATCGATGGGCATCCCTAGGAGCTGCTCACCAAGGGCAGCCATTCCGGGGACAAGGGCCCCGCCTCCCACCAGCCTCACCCCTGCCGGGAGGCTCCCGCCGGTGCCTTCCCGGCTTATGTGATTTTGGACAAGCTGCCAGATCTCTTCTGCCCTAGCCATGAAAACATCGTTGTACTCCCGGAGGTCAATCTGCATATTTTCAAACAGGACCTTTCTTGGGCTGTCTTCTTCCAAGCAGTAATCTGCAAGCGACTTCAAAGCTGCTGTGCAGCCAAGTTCCCGCACCAGCTGCTCAGCCTGTTCTATGAAAATGCCCAGCCCTGCAGAAAGATCCCTGGCCAAGTTGTCCGTCCCCACAGGCAAACAGGCCAAGGTGTCAAGCTGGCCGTTTCGAAACACCGCAATATCGGTCTGACCTGCTCCAAGATCAACCAAAACGACTCCCAACTCAATCTGGCTGGGAGCCAGCACCATGCGGGCTGTGGCCAGACACTGTACCGCCACCCCATCGACCTGTACACCGGCTTGTCCCAAGCACTTAACCAATTCCGCCAATGCCGTTAAAGGTGCGGTTATGAACTGCACATCTATCTCTAGACGGCGGCCGGCAAGACCGATGGGGGATTCTGTTATCCTCTGCCCATCCAAAAGGTAAGTGTGGATCAACTTATCAACGATCCGCCGTCCCGGGGGAATAGCCATTGCCGCCGCTGCATCCAGAGCCCTCTCCACATCTGCAGCGTGGATCCGGTGACCAGGCCGCTTAATTGCCGCCGAGCCCCGGGCGGTGAAAGATGAACAAAAACTTCCAGGTATACCAACTATTGCCGGCGGCATGGCCGTCTGAGCCATCCGCTCAGCCTTAATAGCTGCTTCCATTACGGCCTTTGCTACAGCGTCAGCGTCTGTGATTTCACCCCGGTGCAGGCCTCTGTGGAAGCTGGTACCTACCCCGAGCACTTTGGCGGCAGCGACAGTATCCGCTTCAGCTATGATTGCCGCTACCTTGGATGTGCCTATATCCAAGGCCGCTACCAAACCTTCGCCTTTCAGCTGGGTTACTCCCAATCATCTTCACCTTAGCTTCTTAAAGCTCCCGTTTTGCTTAGGAGCAGTTTACCTTTGCTTCCTAATTCCACAATCTAAGTAGATTCCCTCTTTACCGGGAAAGTTTTCGTCGACTTAGCTAGGGTAATTTGCGGACCACAGGCCGCTTTGGGTTAGAGACATCGACAATGGTATAGGCCTGGGGCGATATGGAATCCAGCCGCGGGAGAAGGGTTGCCACAACATCCAGCTTCTCTTGCAGGTTTCCAGGACCGCCTAAATGACACTCCACCAGACTCCGGCTGATCACCTTCAAACAATCTCTGTCCAGCACATTGACTTCAGATACAAGATCCCTAACCCCCCGGGGCAGCCCACTTAAGATCCTAGCGGCAATCACCAGTTCACTGACGCTCTTGTTTCCCGCCAGAATGGAGTTCTTGTTCGCCCCGGTGATAATAGGCAGATTAACGGCGCCCCCTCCAAGCCTGCCCAAAACGGTTCCATCGGCCGCAACTCCAAAAAAACCCGATTCAGACGGCACCATGGCTATGGGAGTCCGCTCTTCCACTTGTATGTAGACGGTATCGGGAAGGTATCGATAAACAATCGCCCGTGAGATAATGGGTTCCTGCTCTAATCTCTTAGCGGCAAGATCTACGTCCAGCCCTAAAAGGCTTGTCCCTTTCTCAATCCCGGCGATTGCGGCCAGCTGCTCTGGACTGTAGCTAGAGCCGTTGACCTGGATATATTGCACCCGGAAGAAAGGAGAATGGAGAAAACCGTAAACACCTACCACCAAGAGCAAGACTGCCATGGAAAACCACATAGAATACCTGTCCCGCTCCTTGGGCATCAAAAGTCACCCTTCCGCCTATATCCGTACTCTTTAATTATAGCATAGCTAAGCAGCAACACATGCAAGAATTGTCAGGAAAGGAAATTATGTTTAAATACTACACACTACTCAAGGGCCATGATCTCCGCGCCTACTCCCTGGAGTTTGCCGATTAGGTTGTCGTAACCTCTCCCCAAGTGACCATCATCTTCCACGATGGTAGTGCCGTGGGCTGCCAGGCCGGCAAGAACTAAAGCCGCTCCAGCTCTAAGATCCGGTACCACTACCTCTGCCCCGCTCAAGGCTGGGACGCCCTGGACCACCGCACTTCGATCAGCCAGGATGATGTTTGCTCCCATTCGCCTCAACTCGCTGACATGCTTATACCGGTTGGTGTACACTGTCTCCCGGATAACACTGGTACCTTTGGCTAAAGTCATCATTGCCATCACCTGAGGCAGCAGATCTGTAGGAAAGCCTGGGTAAGGCAGAGACTGGAAATTTACCGCCCGGAAGCTTGCGGTGGAATGCACTGTAATTCTATCATCTTCAACTTGGATCTCTATGCCGGCCTCCTTTAGCTTGGCGATGAGGCTGGAAACATGCTGAGGGATTACAGGATGGAGAGTCACCTCACCTCCCGCCATGGCAGCAGCTACCAGATAGGTTCCCGCCTCGATCCGATCCGGGATAACAGTATGCTCTGCCGGATGCAGGGCCTCTACACCGTCAATACGAATGACATCGGTGCCTGCTCCCCGGATCCGAGCACCCATCTGATTGAGGAAATTCTGTACTTCAATGATCTCCGGCTCCCTGGCAGCGTTGCGGATCTGGGTGGTGCCCTTGGCCAAGGCAGCGGCCATCATTAGATTTTCTGTAGCGCCTACACTGGGGTAATCCAGCTGAATGTCGACTCCGTGAAGCTCCTTTGCCTCCGCGTAAATATATCCGTGCTCCTCTCGAATTTGAGCACCCAGCTGTCTGAAGCCCTTGAGGTGAAAATCAATGGGTCTTTCTCCAATTGCACAACCGCCGGGCAGCGACACCCGCACCCTGCCCAGCCGTCCCAACAGGGGACCCATGACTTGAATGGAAGCCCTCATCTTCCGAACCAATTCATGGGGGGCCTCCTCTCCGATATGTTCACCAACCAACAGCCGCAAAGTATTTTCTTCAAACCCTACCCCTACACCCAGGGTCTTCAAAAGATCGATCATAGTGAAAACATCCTGGATATGGGGAACATTATGAATCACCGACTCTCCGGGGGCCATCAAGGCCGCGGCCATCAATTTTAAGACAGCATTCTTCGCTCCACTGATGGGAATGAAACCTTTCAGCTGCCGACGGCCATTGATCCGTATCCTTCGCACTTTGCCACCACCCGCGCTTTCAGTAGGTTTATAAGATCCACACCAACACTCCGGATATTGCCAGCTCCCATGGTAATCACCACATCGCCTGGTCTTGCTGACTCAGCCAGCAAACTTGGAATATCATGCCAGTCGGGTATGTAGGCGAGATTGGAAAAGCCTGCATTGATAACTGCCTCCGCCAAGACCTTGCCGGAAATCCCGGGAATGGGCTTTTCTCCTGCTGGGTAAATATCGGTCAGGACCAGCTGATCTGTATCGGAAAAGCAAGAGGCAAACTCCTTAAGCAATCCTGCCACCCGAGTATAGCGATGGGGTTGAAAAACAGTGATAATTCTCCTCTTGAGATACCGAGCAGCAGCTAAAGTGGCTTTCACTTCGGTGGGATGATGGGCATAGTCATCAATAACCAGCACATCATCGACCTCGCCGATTTTCTCAAATCTTCGTGCCACTCCCTTAAATTCACCCAAAACACCTAGAGCATCGGCTATGGGGAGTTCCAACTCATCGGCCACCGCCAAGACCGCCAAAGCATTAGCCACATTGTGGCTTCCTGGAACCCCAAGATATAAGGACCCCATTTTGTCATTACCCCGCCAAACTGTGCTCCGGGACCCAAAGGGGAAAAACTCCAAGTCGGTTGCCCGCCAAAGGGCACCATTTTCCAGCCCGTAATCTACATGTCGACACCTCACCTGCTGGGCCAATTGAGCTAGACCCCGGTCATCGGCACAGGTGACAACAACCCCCTTTGGGGGTACTTGATGCATAAACTGCAGGAACGTTGCCCGCACCGCCTCTAGGTCGCCATAGTGGTTCAAGTGTTCAGCTTCCACGTTGGTGACCACCGCTATCTGGGCCGGCAGTGCCAGCAGTGAGCCGTCGCTCTCATCGGCTTCTACCACCATGTGGGGACCTTGACCTAATTTGCCGTTGCCGCCAAAGTCGAAAACTTCCCCTCCCACAACGACACTAGGGTCAAGCCCCAGCTTCTCCATGACCAGAGAAAGCATTGAAGTGGTGGTCGTCTTGCCGTGGGTGCCGGCAACTGCAATTCCACAGCGGACCTCCATGAGCTTCCCCAGCATCTGGGCGCGGGTAATTACCGGGATGCCGCTGCTTTGGGCAAAAAGCAGCTCGCAGTTATCCAGGGGGACAGCTGACGAAACCACGACCAGCTCAGCGCCGGCAGCGTTTTCCGGCCGATGCCCTGTATGCACCACCACTCCGGCTTCCTTCAATGATTCCGTCTTTTCAGATGCAACCAGATCTGATCCGGAAACCGGCCATCCCATATCTGCCAAGAGTTTGGCAATACCGCTCATCCCGATACCGCCGACTCCGATAAAATGAACACGAACAGGCCCCTGCTCCATGTGTATCCCCATCCGCTCGTTGCCCTCCCTACTCTCTGATAACTATCTAGGGCAAGGATACTACATAGTATGCAGAGGCCCGATATTGTGCGCCCATTCCCCTTTTTCCCACAGCTACTCTCCCAGGGAGCTAAGACCAGCCGGCCAGCTCTGCGATTCTGTCCACGATCACCTGGGTAGCGTCGGCCCTTCCCAACTCTTTGCTTGCCGCCGCCATTCGGGCTAATAGACTTGGATTACCCAACAGTTCAAAAATACAGGCTCCCAAGGTGTCGCCATTGACATCCCGATCCAGTATGACCCGGGCAGCCCCTACCCGCTCTAATACCCGGGCGTTCTTTTCCTGGTGATTTTCTGCTGCATAAGGAAACGGAATGAGTATGGCAGGCAGGCCCCTGACAGTTATCTCGGCGATGGAAAGGGCTCCTGCTCTGCCCACCACGAGGTCAGCGGCAGCCAATGCCGCTGGCATGTCGTAAATGTAGGGCACAATCCTGATGCATCCATCCTGAACCGACGGGGGCACTTCTTCTGTCCCTTGGTCGGATAGACCCAGTACCTCCCGGGCAATTGCACCATAGCTTTTTTGCCCGGTCTGATGAATTACCTGGAGACGGGCCTCACGGTTTAGGCGGGGAGCTAATTCCCGCATGGCCCGGTTGATGCTCAAACCTCCTTGGCTGCCGCCAAAAACCACAATAGTCCGATAATCAGGCCGCAGCTTAAGGCGTCGAATACCTTCGGCTTTGGAAATGGCGGTAATCTCTGAGCGGATTGGGTTACCGGTAACTATCACCCGGCCGTCTTTGGGAAAATATCGCTCAGCCTCTGCATATCCCAAGGCAATTCCAGACATAAAGCGGCCCAAAAGTCGGTTGGTAATTCCTGGAAAGGCATTTTGCTCCTGAATAAAGGTAGGCACTCTGCTTAGGGTGGCAGCCAAGAGCACAGGGCCGGCTACATAGCCGCCGGTTCCAACTACCACATCAGGTTTGAACCGCCGAATGATTCTAAAGGACTGACCCAAGCCTTTTAATGCAATAAAACCGGTCTTGACCAAATCTAGGGACAAAGCCCTGCGGATATACTGGACAGAGATGAGTTCCAAAGGGTACCCGGCCCTCGGCACTATATCCTTTTCAAGGCCGTATTGGGTGCCCACAAAAAGAATCTCCCCCTGGGGATAGCGCTTTTTTAGCTCATTGGCTATAGTCAAACCCGGATAGATATGACCGCCGGTACCGCCGGCGGCGATTAGAACACGCATATATTCACCACCTACGGGTCTAGCGGATTCGCTTGGAGATATTAAGCAAGACCCCAACACCGGCCAGACTCACTACCAATGAGGAGCTGCCAAAGCTGATAAAGGGCAGCGTCACCCCTGTTACCGGCAGCACGCCGCTGACGACTCCGATATTAAGTGCAGCCTGGACGATGATCATGGAGGTAATTCCCACAGCCAAGAAACACCCAAATAAGTCCGAGGCCCTCATGGCTATGCGGAAACCCCTCCAAGCAAAGAGGAAAAACAGGGATAATACCGCTAAACTACCGAGAAATCCCAGCTCTTCGCCGATGATAGCAAATATGAAGTCAGTATGCTGCTCTGGCAGGTAGAAAAACTTCTGCCGGCTGCTGCCCAACCCCAATCCAAACAAACCGCCGGATCCGATGGCCAAAAGAGATTGGATAATATTCCAGCCGGTGTTCATCGGGTCTGCCCAAGGGTCAAGGAAAGACAGGATCCTTTCCATTCGATAGGGCTCCAGCCAAATCAATACCCCTAACAGCGGTATCGCCATTAGAGCTAAGATTACCAGGTGGCTTACCTTTGCACCGCAGGCAAAGAGCATGACCATGGCCGTTCCTACCATGGAAACCCCAGTGCCGAAATCCGGCTCAAGCAAGACCAGGGCAAAGAAGACACCGGTGACCAAAAGCGGGGGCACCAGGCCCTTCCAGAAGTTCTTCATCGCCTGGGGACGGGAGGCAGCAAATGCCGCAATAAAATTAACTAAAGCGAGTTTGCTTAGCTCCGACGGCTGGAGGTTAAAAACACCAAGGTCAATCCAACGCCGAGAGCCTGAAATCTCCGTTCCCACCACCAAGACAGCTATCAGCAGTCCATAGGCTGCTGCCACCCCTAGGATAGCAACCCGCTGGTAAATGCGGTAATCAATCTGCATCACAACCAGCATTGCTATGGTACCCAGGGTCATCCCCATCATCTGCCGCTTCAGATAGTAAAGGGGATCCCCAGTCTCTGCCAGGGCCATCACGGAACTCGCACTGTATACCATCACCAGCCCCAGGCTCACCAGCAGCAGGGCCGCCACGAATAGAAGCAGGTCAGGCATGCGGTAAGTTTCCCGGGACATTGGTCGTCTCTCCTTTCATTAGTACCCCAACACGGCCGGTAATCCAGCTAAGCCGATCACGGCAAAGACAAAGCCAATCAGCCAAAAGCGGAATACCACCCTGGTCTCCGGCCATCCCTTTAGCTCAAAGTGATGGTGCAGCGGCGCCATCCGGAAAAGGCGGCGGCCTCCGGTTAAGCGGAAATACGAAACCTGCAGCATCACCGAAAGGGTTTCGATGACAAAGATCCCGCCTATAATTACCAAAAACAGTTCCGTGCGGGTGACTACCGCCATGGCTCCCAGGGCTGCTCCTAGCCCCAGGGAACCTGTGTCACCCATGATCACCTGGGCCGGGTGGGCATTGAACCAAGTGAATCCCAAACAGGCGCCGGCAATAGCTGCCGCGAAAGCAGCTAGATTCCACTCTCCAAGACCGATGCAGAGCAAGGCATAGGCTACCGCGGAAATGGCCGTAGTGCCGGCGGCCAAGCCGTCCAGACCATCGGTAAAATTGACAGCATTGGCACTTCCAACCACAGCACCGGCGGCAACAATCACGAACAGCCAAGGCGGCAAGGTCAGAAACTGCCCGCTAAATGGTACCGCCAAGACCGGGCCGAGTTCCGGCGCTGTTAACGCGAACAGGCTGATCAATAGCCCTAAGATGATCTCACCCAAAAGCTTGTGTCTCGCCTTAAGGCCCAAAGGCCTCCTGGCTACGACTATAATAAGATCATCAATAAGTCCGATGAGGGAAAAGCCGATGGTGACCAAGAGACAGTAGTTCACCTTCAGGTCTGCCCCTGCTAAGAGCAGTGTGCTGATGGCAGCAGCCGGCACAATCAAAATGCCGCCCATAGTGGGTGTGCCTGATTTTTTCAAGTGGGTCTTGGGCCCATCGGTCCTAACAGTCTGGCCGAACTTCAAACGCCGCAAAAACCGGATCAGCGGCGGACCAGCTATCAAAGCGATGAGAAAGGCTAAGAGCGCCGCATAAAGAACTGTCGAAAACATGCCTTCCTCCCCTTCCTATCTAAAGCCTGGCACAGAGCGACTCCACCACGTTTTCCAGGGCAAGCCCTCGGGACCCTTTCACTAAAACTACATCCCCCGGCCTTGCCAGCTGAAGCACGGCCTCCTGTGCATCCTCAAGGTCAAGGCAATATTCTATCCTGGCTCCATCCAAGCCTGCTGCTTGGGCCCCTTTACCGTATTCCTGGGCCAATTTGCCCACAGTGATCAAATACGTCGGCTCCAGCTCTGCGGCTAGTCGTCCGATTTCCCTATGGGCATCCCAGGATAAATCTCCCAGTTCAAGCATGTCTCCCAGCACCAGCACCAGCCGCCGGCGGCCCGCGATCTCCTTAGCCGTATGCAAGGCGGCAGCCATGGATGTGGGGTTAGCGTTATAGGCATCATTGATCACCAGCCCTCCGCCGAGCCAGGGAATCAGTTCCATTCTCATATCGGAAAGGGATGCGGCCGCCAAACCAGCCTGCACATGGGCAAGGGTTGCTCCAACAGCCAAAGCTCCGGCGGCAGCTGCCAGGGCATTGCTGACCTGATATTTACCGGGGAAAGGAAGTTCTATGGCCACCGCCTCCCCCCGATAACAAAGATCGAAGGTGACTCCTTCTTCTCCCCGGCTGATTACATGCTCAGCGGTAACCCAGTTGTCTCTGCCGGAGGTGTCTTTAGGGACCTTTTGCCATCCGTAATAGATAATCTCTTTGTCGGCGGCAGCTTGAGCCATCTCCTTAACTAGAGCATCATCGGCATTAAGTACTGCAGCACTGCCGGGCTCCATGGTATCGATGAGTTCCTGCTTGGCCTTCTGAATCGCTTTCTGGGAACCCAACAGCTCCATGTGAACAGTGCCCACATTAGTAATTACCCCCACTCGCGGCCGGGCCAGCTCAGTGAGCAGCTTAATTTGACCAAGCCCCCGCATCCCCATTTCCACCACAGCGGTCTTATGGGATTCATCCAGCTGCAGCAAGGTGAGGGGCAGACCGATTTCGTTATTGAAGTTCCCCTGGGACTTAAGTGTAGGTCCCATTTGACTCAAGATACTGGCAGTCATGTCTTTTGTTGATGTCTTCCCGGTGCTGCCGGTGATGGCGATCACCACCGGAGAGAACAAGGACCGGTACTCCTTGGCAAGAGCCTGAAGAGCAGATAAGGTATCCGGAACTACAATAAGGCTAAACTTTCCTTCTGCCAAGGTGTCCTCATCTAGCCGGTTAATCACAGTCTCTGCCCAGTCCCTTGCCACCAATGCGGCGGCAGCTCCCCGGGTCAAGGCATCGGCGGTAAATTCGTGGCCATCAACCCGTTCTCCCCGAAGGGGTACAAAGAGCTCCCCGCCTTGGACTTGACGGCTGTCTATGGACACTCCCCGGACAGCAGCTGAGAGCGAGCCGGCTACCTTTTCACCGCCGGTCCATTGGATGATTTGTGCTACAGTTATGGGTTTCAATTTTGTCCCAGGCGCTCTTCTAAGGCCCTGGATGCCTCCTCCCGATCATCGAAATGAATAATGCCATCCTTCAGGATCTGATAGTTCTCATGGCCTTTGCCGGCAATCAAGACGGTATCGCCGGTCTCTGCCATCATTATTGCCCGCCGGATAGCCTGACGCCGGTCGACAATGATTTCCCAAGGTTTACCACCAATGGTTCGCCTAACACCGACACCAATTGCTTCGCAGATGAGTTCCGGTGATTCGCTGCGGGGATTATCGGAGGTGACGATTACCACATCTGCCAGCCGGCCGGCAATCTCACCCATCACTGCCCGCTTGCCCTTGTCCCGATCACCGCCGCAGCCAAAGACTACTATACTGCGGCTCTTTGTAAGACCCCTTACTGTCTTCAGAACGTTTTCCAAACCATCGGGAGTATGTGCATAATCTACCATGACAGTGAAATCCTGACCCAAGTTGACCGGCTCAAGCCGCCCAGGAACTAAAGGTGCGCTCCTTAGTCCTTCTGCCGCCGCGGTCAGATCGATCCCTGCTGCCCGGCAGGCAGCCAACGCGGCCAATGAATTATACACATTGAAATATCCGGTAATGGGAAGCCTTACTTGAAGGACTTGCCCTGAATGTTGGATGCGATAGGTAAGACCCTCCGGCTGAATATCGATTTCCTCCGCACGATAATCTGCATCGGCTTCAATCCCATAAGTAATAACGGGGACTTTGCTTCTTTCCGCTATGTAAATACTATGTTCATCATCGGCGTTAAGCACTGCTGCCTTGGTTTTTCCATCATCCCTTGCCAGTTCTGCAAACAACTTGGTCTTGGCATCAAGGTAGTCCTGCAGGCTGGAGTGAAAGTCTAGATGATCCTGGGTTAGATTTGTAAACACCGCTATATCAAACTCACTGCCGGCAGTCCGTTCTAGGCTCAAGGCATGGGAGGAAACCTCCATCACGGCAAAACTGCAGCCATCTTCAACCATCTGGCTGAATAGGGCCTGCAGATCACTGGCTTCAGGGGTCGTGCGCTCTGCAGGAATGACCTGGTCCCCAATCAGGTTTTGGATGGTTCCAATCAGTCCTACTTTGTACCCTGCACCCTCCAAAATGGACTTGATCAAGTAAGTTGTGGTGGTCTTGCCGTTGGTACCGGTAACGCCGATGAGCCGCAGCTTCCGAGATGGATAATCATAGAAACACGCGCTGAGAAGCCCCAAAGCCCGGCGGCTGTCGGGTACATAGATCACCGGCACCGAAAGACTCTCAACTTCCCTGCCTTCCTCTACCGCTACCGCTGCGGCCCCCTTCTCCACAGCATCAGCGATAAAAAGGTGCCCATCGAAACGAAAACCCTTGATACAAACAAAGAGATCCCCCGGCTTTACCTGTCGGGAATCATAGACAATACCAGTAATATCTACTTCCGGATCGCCCTCAAAAACTGCTTCCGGCAGGCAGGCAGCCAATTTGCCGATTTTCAATACCCATCGCCCCCGACATGCAACCTAATTTTGCACAAGATTGAATAGATATTTGCCTCTACCAGATCTCTACCGTTAATATACTTTTTCCCATTTAGGGATTAATTATGGATCGCGCTCTGCCGCCGCTCTAGTTGGCTGACGGAGACGCAAAGAAAACATTGACAACATAATCCCGGGGAACCTCTGTTCCCGGAGCCGGCTCCTGTCTTACAGCTATTCCCGATCCGTGTACCTGCAGCCGAAGTCCGGCATTGGCTAACCTGGCCGCAACCTCCCGCATGCTGAGGCCGATGACCGACGGTACCGTAACCCGCTCATCGCCGGCATCATAAACAACTTCATCATGGGCCAGCAGCTGAACCACTGTTCCCCACGGTACTACTGTGCCCGGAGCCGGCACTTGGTCGAAGACGATTTCTCCTTCACCGTTAAACTGATACCTCAGCCCAGTCTGCCGCAGAATTGTCTCTGCCTCCTGTTTGGGAAAGTTGAGCACATTCGGCACCTGGACATTGTCCCTCTGAAAAACATTGCCTTGAGACTTGGGGGCAGGTTCCTGCCTCCGAGGTACACCCATTCTTTCCAAAGCGTCTTCTACTATTTCCTTAAACACCGGAGCAGCGATGACGCCGCCGTAGGTCTCGCCCTTAGGATGGTACAAGACCACAACGGCTGCGATCCGGGGGTCATCTGCCGGGGCAAAACCCACAAAGGAGGATATCCGTCGTTCGGTATAGCGTCCACCTTCGGCCACCTGGGCTGTTCCCGTCTTTCCAGCTACCCTATATCCAGGAATGTCTGCCCTGCTGCCTGAGCCGTTAACTACCACCGAGCGCAGGATTTGAACCATCTGGGCTGCCGTTTCCTCTTTCAATACCCTGGTGCCGGTTACTGGGTATTCTTGGATGACCCGGCCGTTATGGTCCAAAATTCCTTGGAGAAAATGGGGAGTAACCCGCACTCCCCCGTTGGCTATGGTGGCCATGGCAACCAACAGCTGCAGGGGAGTTACACCTATACCTTGGCCAAAGCCGACGTTGGCCCAGCGTGCCGTTTCGCCCCACTGGATCTTGCCCGGCACCGGCACGATTCCCTTGGCTTCTCCAGGGAAGTCGATTCCAGTTTTCTCCCCGAAACCAAACAGCTGTATATACTCGTAGAACCGCTCGCCGCCCAATCTTTCTGCCCCAAGCTCCGCGAAGACGGGATTACAGGAGCTTTCTACAGCTTCTGTGAAGGTCTGGGAGCCGTGACCGCCGGCCCGCCAGCACCGTACCGTAACCCCTCCGATCTTGATATGCCCCGGATCATAAAAGCCCGTCATCGGGGTAACTACCCCCGTATCAAGGGCAGCACTGGCGGTGACTATCTTGAAAGTGGAGCCCGGTTCGTACTGGTCGACAATTGCAATGTTGCGCCGGTTTTCTACCGGATAAGATGAGTAATCATTGGGATCAAAAGATGGATACACGGCCAGGGCTAGAATTCCGCCGGTCCTGGGATCCATGGCAATAAAAACACCCCGGTCAGAGCCGGTTTCTTCAACGGCCCGGGCCAGCTCCCGTTCCGCTGCATATTGGATCACGTGATCTAGGGTGAGGACCAGATTAACACCGTCCACCGGCGGCACAAACCGCCGGATCCCATCGGGTATCTGCCGGCCGGCAGCATCCCTTTCCATTACCACCCGCCCCGGTTCTCCTCTCAAATATTCATCATAGTAGAACTCCAGACCTTCCAACCCCTGATTATCGATGCCGGCAATACCAAGAACGTGGGCAGCCAGCTGACCATGGGGGTAGTAGCGCTGGGGCCGTTCCACTAGACCGATCCCAGGCAGGTCCAGTGCCCTGATCTCTCTGGCAGTATCGGTATCCAGTTTGCGGGCCAGCCAAACGGTGGCCTGCCTTCTTGTCAGCCTTTCCTCAATGACAGCGGGATCCATGTCTAGAAGGGGTGCCAACGCCTTGGCGGTAGCTGCCGGATCCTCCACTTCAGCAGGAACGGCATAGACGGCATCGGCACTGACACTCACTGCCAGTTTCTGAAGGTTTCGGTCATAAATAACGCCCCGCTTAGCGTCTACTGGAACAGGGCGCATTCTTTGGTGAAGAGCTCTCTCTTGGTACCAACGATTCTGCACAAGCTGCAGGTAACCCAAACGCAGGAGAAGCACCATTAGAAATGCCAAGACTCCTAAGAAAACCACCGCGATCCGTTTGCGGATTTCCATTGCCGTAAGCCTAGCCACCGGTTTACTCCCCCCGACACCTTCAAAAAACTAAGCCACCTGACCTCAGGCCTCCGGCCAGAGGGGTGGCCCCAGTCAATGATGATAGTTCATCTACCGGAGAAGCCCAGCTTCCGCTGCGCCTGTACCGGGAAACCGCGGCCCCAGCCAGTTAACAAGGGCAGTCCACAGTCGTTTGCCTCCCCGGACCAGTGTCGAACTGCTCTCGGGTTCAGCTGCTAGCTGGGTATCCGACCAAGAATCCCAATCGACCAGCACCAAGACCTCGGCTTCCTGCGGCTCCACCATACCTAGTCGGCTGCGGGCGATCTGCTCAATATGGGTCAAGGACTGCAGCTGCTCTACCTTAAGCTGCAGCTGCTGCCCTTCCCGCCGCACCTCTTCCAGCTGGGCTTCCAGAGACTGGAGGCTGTATTCCAGCTCGATGACCTTGACCTTCTGACTAATTCCTATAACTGTCAGAGTCACCACCAGCACGGCCATGATGGATAAGAGAATCATAGGATGCAGGCGCAACCGGCGACGGCGCCTGGGAACAGGGACAGGTTCCTGGGTATAGGAGACATCCGCCCATACTTCTTCCCAAGCCTCTTGACGCTTAGTTGCCAGTACCATCAATATTCATCCCCTTCACCCAATAGAACCTTCTCCGCCACTCTGAGTTTGGCGCTGCGGGCACGGGGATTTGCTGCAATCTCCCGCTCCGTTGGTACTATTGGTCTGCGGGTGAGGATCTTGAGCTCGGCTTGTTTCCCGCAAATACAAACCGGCAAGTCCGGTGGACAGTCACACCCGGCAGCTAACCGTCCAAAGGTCCTTTTGACAATTCTGTCTTCTAATGAATGAAAACTGATCACCGCAATCCGGCCCCCGGGCCGGAGAACCTTGACGGCATCTGCCAAAGCCTTTTCCAAAACCTCTAGTTCCCGGTTAACTGCAATCCGCAAAGCCTGAAAGGTCCTGCGGGCAGGATGGGGTCCCTCTTTACGGGCTCCTGCCGGAACTGCAGCTTTGATTACATCCACCAAATGGCCTGTGGTGGTAATAGGCGAGTGCCGGCGCTCTTCCACAATAAACTTGGCAATGCGCTTAGCCCACCGTTCCTCGCCGTACTCCAACAGAATCCTGGCTAACTCCCGTTCCGACAGGACTGCGATCAAATCTGCTGCTGTCACCGGTGAAGTTGGATCCATCCTCATGTCCAGCGGCGCATCATGGCGGTAGCTGAAACCCCGTTCAGGCACATCCAGCTGGGGCGATGAGACCCCTAAATCAAACAGGATTCCATCAACCGGCACAAGCTTCCGCTCTGTCAAAATCCGCCGTAAATGAACAAAGTTGGAGTGAATGAAGACTACTTGAGCTGCTTTATCTTTCAGGGCTTCCCTGGCGGCCTTGAGGGCGTTGGGATCTTGGTCAAAGGCGATGAGCCTCGCTTCCCGTCCTGCACGTTCTAGAAGGAGCCGGGCATGGCCTCCCCCGCCCACTGTCGCATCAACGTAGGTTCCATCACGGCACCAGAGGAGCTTCTCAATTACTTCACGGGCCAGGACCGGTACATGATGATACTCCAAGAAATCACCAAACTTTCTCCCATCGTCCATCCCCGCGGCGCCTGTTTCCATAGCTAGATGCCGAGATCGACGATTTTTTCTGCGATTTCTTCATAGGATGCACTGGCTTCTTCCACATATTGATCCCAGTGCTCCTTAGCCCAAATCTCAACCCGATTGGAAACGCCGATGACTGTCACATCTTTCTCCAGCTTGGCATAGTCCCGCAAATTGCTGGGCAAAGTGATCCTGCCCTGCTTATCTAGTTCACACTCTGTGGCTCCCGAAAAAAGAAATCTGACAAACTTGCGGGCATCTCCCTTAGTTAAGGGCAGGGATTTGAGCTTCTCCTCCAATATGGCCCATTCGGAAAGGGGATATACAAAGAGGCAGTGGTCTAGCCCCCTGGTGACAATAAACCTCTCACCCAGCTGTTCTCTAAACTTAGCTGGAATGATCAGGCGGCCCTTCGTATCCAGCGTATGCTGCCATTCTCCCATAAACATGGCCGCTGCCCCTTCCCGGGAAGTTCCCCCACTTCCCCCCACTTTCCACCACTTTGCCTTCTTTATTCCACCCCTCTAGGGCAAATTCCTTCCGAATTCAAAAAAACATCAACCCTCGAACATCGATATTCGAGGGTTTTCCGCTCCATAGAAAAAGAAAAAGCGGTGATTTGTTCAATCATCGCTCTACAACATTACCCATAGGGCTTCGCAAAATGGTTTTTCCATTGTGAGCAACTTGAGCCCGCGGAATTCATTAGCTGCGGACAGCACGGAGCAAATCCCGGTAGGTATCTAGATCCATGCCGATTTCTACCCGCTTAGTATGTATGTCGGTACCATTCTTCCTTGCACAATCCACGCAGCGCCGAGTCTGGGGCAAAGCATCCAATCTTTCCGACGGGATCGGTTTCCCACACAGTTCACAGTGCTTTTCCACCATCTAAGACTCCTTTCTACACAGCGACCATCGGGTCAGCCTCCCCTTCATAGGCAATCACCCGCAGGGGCCACTGCTTCCTCTTCGCCTCCTCTTCCAATAGTCCAGCCATCCGTGCTGGAAATATCGCTTCAGTACCGAAGTGACCGGCATCAATCAAGGCAAGC
>JAAYHH010000076.1 GCA_012735435.1 Bacillota bacterium
AAGAAGGAAATAGCTTCAGGCTGCATTGTCTCAATCTGCACATCGAAGTAGATGCCGTGGCCGCAATTGTGGATCATCATCATGCAGCCCCGCTGGTGCACCCGATCAGCCAGCTTTCTTACATACTCGCCTTCAAACTCCAGCCACATGGATTTGCTCATAATGGATTGGGAGGCAAAGAGGGTATCGATCATAACTGCGTGGACCCCTGTATCCATGAGGGCATCGTAGTAATCCATTAAAGTTTCGGTGATGGCAGCAACTGCATACTTAACTGCATCTGGCTCCAGCACCAAATCCATAAACATCTTTTCCTGTCCCCGGAGCATGCTGAGAATCCCCAAGGGACCGAAGGTAAAGGCAATGATAGGCAGCTCCTTCCCTTTAGCCTCTACCAGTTTTCGGCAAAGCTTGATATGCTCCCTCATCCGCCTGCCCTGTCGGGGATCGAGGGGGACGATTTTTCGATAATCTTCAACACTTTGAATTAGGCTCTTGGTGTAATCAGGATGGGCTGCTTCGTCCTCCGGATAGATAATCTCAGCACCAAAATCAGCGGCTTCCACAGATAGGTCAGTCAAGGTGCAGATGGCATCGAGCCTGTATTGTTCAGCTGCCTTGATATAGGCCTCCGCACAAACGTCGGCATTGTTAGCCCAATCATAATAGCTGGCATTGACCAACTTACGGGTAACTCCTGCCAAGAGTGGGTAGACCGGTACTCGATCAGGTTCTTCAAAACGCAGACATTTGGTTACTCGTTCCAAAGATGTCACGACTAGTCCCTCCTAAAAAAGTCAATATACAGCCTCTGCCCTAACATAACTTTAACCTTAAGTGTCAAGACTGACCAGGGATTCTCTTGCGAATCCTAGAAGAATCTTGTTATCTAGTTGGCAGCGAGGACATATTACTAAGGGAAAGTGATAAAGAGGATGGTGACTCCTTGAAGCGGCAGCAGTTGATATGGCTCATATCAGGCTGGGTCCTGGCGGGTATCTTGGGAATTATGTTGTGGGCCGGCTACCGACAAGAGCCCACAGAGCCGCCCAGGCCTTCGGAGCGGGCAAATTTTGTTAATCTGGTGGATCCCAATTACCCGGCAGCTGATGATGAACCAGGTTGGGATTACCGCCAAGAGGTTGAGGCCGATCTCGATGGAGATGGTTCTTTGGAGCATATTCTGGTCACAGCCAGAGCGGAACGTTCCCCCTCTAACCCCAATGAGTATCTTTGGGATGACGGCCAGCCGTGGCAGGTAGTGGTAACATCGTTGGAGGGGGAAAAAACCTTAGTGTACTCCCGCTGGGTCCAGATCGGACAGCTCCGGGTGCTCGTCGGCGAACCCCAGCAGAACGAAAGGTCCCATCTCATCATCTTGGAGTTGACCGGTGCCAATGTTTCAATGTACAGAGTGGAATACAATGGCCCCGGTCAAACCAATGCTGAGTCCTTGATAGAAGTTCCTATCATCAATCAAGCAGGCCCCGCTCTCCTCCCCTGATCGGGCCCAGTTCTTCTCCTTCCCGTCAGGCAGTCTGGGGTG
>JAAYHH010000002.1 GCA_012735435.1 Bacillota bacterium
GGGTGCTGGTGGAGGGACTGCAGCGGGTAAGAATTGAGGAGTTTGTGGAAACTGAACCGTGCTTTCGAGTCCAGGTAGAAGAGATCGCCGAGATAGAAGAAGAGGGACCGGAGATTGAAGCTTTGATTCGGACGGTCCAAGATCAGTTTGCGGAATATGTGAAGTTATCCCGCAAGGTACCCTCGGAAGTGATTGTTGCCATTAATTCTATCAACGAACCTGGTCGATTGGCAGATACAATCTCAGCTCAGCTGGTTGTTGCGGTGGAGAAAAAGCAGGCACTCTTGGAGATTCCTTCCGTCAGGGAAAGACTTGAGGAGCTGGTGCTGCTCCTGGGCAGCGAAATGGAGATTCTACAGCTGGAGAAAAAGATCCACGTTCGGGTGCGGAAACAGCTGGAGAAGAACCAAAAGGAGTACTACCTGCGGGAACAGATGCGGGCTATCCAAAAGGAGCTGGGCGAGAAAGACGCCATCGCTACAGAGGTAGAGGAGTTTAAAGAGAGGATAGAAAAGGCAAAACTGCCCAAGCATGTGCGGGAACAGGCGCTCCATGAATTGGGTCGTCTGGAGAAAATGCCGCCCATGGCCGCTGAGGCTGTGGTGGTCCGGACTTACCTTGACTGGCTGGTTTCCCTTCCTTGGTCCAAGGAGACCCGTGACAGGCTGGATATAGCTGTGGCGGAAGACATTCTCGACGAAGATCACTACGGCCTTGAAAAGGTAAAAGAGCGGATTCTAGAGTTCCTGGCTGTCCGGCACCTGACCAAGAAAATGAAGGGACCTATCCTCTGTCTAGTGGGACCGCCTGGAGTCGGTAAAACATCCTTGGCCCGTTCCATAGCCAGAGCCTTGGGCCGGAAGTTTGTCCGCTTCTCCCTGGGCGGCGTCCGGGATGAAGCAGAGATCCGGGGACACCGCCGCACCTATATTGGAGCCATGCCCGGCAAGGTGATCCAGGCTCTCAAACAGGCAGGTTCCCGGAATCCCGTTATGCTTCTTGATGAGATCGACAAGATGAGCATGGACTTCCGAGGAGATCCTGCATCGGCTTTACTGGAGGTTTTGGACCCAGAGCAGAACAGCAACTTTGGGGATCATTACATGGAGGTCACCTTCGATCTGTCCAATGTATTTTTCATTACTACGGCCAATGTTATACACAATATACCGAGGCCGCTGCTGGACAGGATGGAGGTAATCCAGCTTCCGGGATACACGGAAGAGGAAAAACTGGAGATTGCCAAACGTCATCTGTGGGGTAAACAAGTTGCCGCCAACGGCCTTAAGGAAGATCAGATTATTATTTCGGATAAGGCCATTCAGAAGATCATCGCCCAGTACACACGGGAAGCGGGAGTGCGGAACCTCGAAAGGGAGTTGGGGGCCATGTGCCGCAAGGTGGCCAAGGAGATTGTCCAGGGTGAAGAGCCCCCAATCCGGGTCAATGTAAATTCCATTGAGAAGCTTCTTGGGTCTCCCCGGTTCTTGCGGACAGTCTCGGAAGGGGAAAGCAAAGTCGGTGTTGCCACCGGTCTGGCCTATACCCAGGTGGGAGGAGATATCCTTTCCATCGAGGCTACCGTCATGCCGGGCAAGGGTCAGCTGATTATTACCGGTCAATTGGGAGATGTGATGCGGGAATCTGCCCAGGCCAGCCTCAGCTACGTCCGGTCCCGGGCAGCTCAGCTGGGTATTCCAGTAGATTTCTACGAAAAACACGATATTCACATCCACGTTCCCGAGGGTGCCATTCCCAAAGACGGTCCTTCTGCAGGGATTACCATGACCACAGCACTGGTATCGGCCCTCACCGGACGACCGGTGCTGGGTGAAGTAGCTATGACCGGTGAAATCACCCTCCGGGGCAGGATCCTTCCCATTGGCGGGGTGAAGGAAAAGGTGCTGGCAGCCCACCGCGCGGGAATCAAGCGGGTGCTTCTGCCTGAAGAGAACGAAAAGGATCTAGAAGATATTCCGGCCAATGTCCGGAAGAAGATAGAGATCGAGTTGGTGGACCATATGGATCTGGTCCTGGAAAAGGCTCTCTTAGCGCCAATCCCTGGAGCGGGAGTGGATGTGGACGACAGCGGTGACATCGAATCTGAAGCGTCTATGCCCTTTCTGCCGCCGGGCTTTGAGCAAAGGAGTCAGCAGCAATGGGTAGGAAACTCGTAAACTTAAGAGACGGTATTTTTGAAACAAGTGCCGTAAAGCCGGCCCAGTATCCCAAGGATGCTGGGCCTCCGCTCCCGGAGATCGCTTTGGTGGGCCGCTCCAATGTAGGGAAATCCTCTTTGCTAAATTCCTTGGCCAACCGGAGGGACCTAGCCAAGACAAGCTCCCGCCCCGGCCGCACCCAGACCATCAATTTCTACAAATTCGGGGACTTCCGGATTGTGGATCTTCCCGGTTATGGATATGCCCAAGTTTCTAAGCGGGTCCGTGCCAAGTGGGGCCCCATGATCGAGACATACCTGCGGGAGCGGCAGCAGCTGGTGGGAGTAATCCACATCGTCGATCTGCGGCATAGGCCAACTGACGATGATTTGCAGATGTCCCAATGGCTTCAGCACCAAGGATTGCCCTATGGGGTGATTGCCACCAAAGCCGACAAAATCTCTAGAGGTAGATGGCAGCAGCATGTCAAGGTCACCAAAGAGGTGCTTGGAGTGGAGCCCATCATTTTTTCGGCCCAATCGGGAGTGGGAAAGGCTGAGGTGCTGGCCTTAATCGCAGAGCTTCTTGGTTTTGACTGAGAAGCTTTCGCCCAATGCTTGGCCAAAGTTCTTGCCATCAACAGCAATTAGGTGTTCTTTCGAAAGCAGAGGGAGCAGAAAGTTCATGGCGGAGGAAAAACTAAGGCGCCCGCCGGTTGAGATCGGTGAGCGGAGAACCGTGGAAATCACCGGGATGGGCCATGCCGGGGAAGGTGTCGGCAGGATAAATGACTTTGCAGTCTTCGTCCCCGGAGCCATTCCCGGTGACTTATTACATATTGAGGTGGAAAAGGTAAAACGCCGGCACGGCCGGGGGAGGATTATCGAAATAGTCCGACCGGCACCGCAGCGTATCACGGCCCCCTGCCAAATTGCAGGGGATTGCGGCGGGTGTCAGCTTCAGCACATGGATTATGGGTCGCAGCTGGAGTGGAAACGGCAGTTGGCAGCGGATGCCCTCACACGGATCGGCAAATTTCAGGAGCCTAAAGTGCGGCCGGTAATCGGCATGGCTGAACACCAAGGCTACCGCAACAAAGTTCAGCATCCAGTGGCAGCAGTTAACGGCAAGATCGCGCTGGGGTTTTACCGGCGGGGTTCCCGGGACCTGGTGCCTGCTCCCCGGTGTGAAAACAGCCACCCGCTCTGCAACAAGGCACTGACGGTGATGCCCTCTCTCCTGGAGAAGTACGGTATTACCGCCTATGATGAGACAAGCGGTCGTGGGTTAGTGCGGCACGTGGTGCTTAGAGTCAGCACCGCCCGGAATCAGCTGATGGTTGTTCTGGTGACCAACGGAGAGGTCATTCCCAGGGTAGATGAGCTGATAAAGGACATGAGAAATGCATTGCCGGAACTGGTTTCGGTGGCTCAGAATGTGAACCGGAAGCGTACCAACGTTATCATGGGCGAGAGGACCAAGGTGTTGTGGGGAGAGCACTACATAATCGAGGAACTCAACGGACTGCAATTTGCGGTATCTCCCCGCTCCTTCTTTCAGGTTAACTCCCAGCAGGCCGCGGTTCTCTGCCGGCAGGTGGTGGAATACGCCCAGGTGAAAGAGGGTTCCCGGGCTTTAGACTGCTACTGCGGTACCGGCAGTATAGCCCTGCATCTAGCCAGGAGCGGTGCCCAAGTGGTGGGAATTGAGGTAGTGCCTGAGGCGATCAACGATGCCGAGCTCAATGCCCGCATTAATCAAAGCGGCCGAGCAGATTTCCGACTGGGGAGAGTGGAGACGCTTCTGCCCGATATCTTGTCGGAGGGGCCGGTGGAGACGGCAGTTTTGGATCCACCTAGGAAGGGATGCGAACCGGAGGT
Organism: Bacillota bacterium; assembly: GCA_012735435.1. GTDB lineage: Bacteria > Bacillota > Limnochordia > DTU087 > DTU087 > DTU087. Next base: position 4,040 of record JAAYHH010000002.1, read on the forward strand.
GCTTGAAGCCCTGAAGGAGGCACGAATACCGAGGCTGGTCTACGTCAGCTGCAACCCCAGTTCCCTGGCAAGGGATCTGGCGATTCTAGCAGAGGGCGGCTACGAACTGCGGGAAGTCCAGCCCGTCGACATGTTTCCTCACACGAGCCATGTTGAGTGTGTCACATTGATGTCAAAGGTTGAGAAATAAAGAACTGAAAAGCTTGTAAATAAAGGGTTTCCAGATATTGAGCTTTTCATGCAGCTACTGTGTTGGAGGCGACAATTTCAGGAAA
>JAAYHH010000077.1 GCA_012735435.1 Bacillota bacterium
AGCCTGTAGTCTGCGGGCTCTCCGGTGGAGTTGACTCCACTGTTGCAGCTGCTTTGGTGCACCGCGCCATCGGAGAACAGCTGACATCCATCTTTGTGGATCACGGTTTTATGCGGAAGTACGAGGCGGAGAAGGTAATTGATATCTTCCGAAACCGCTTCGGAAAGGGCTTCATTGCGGTTGATGCCAAGGAGCGCTTCTTTGCCCTAGTTCAAGGTGTAACAGATCCGGAGGAGAAGCGAAAGAGAATCGGCGGAGAGTTCATCCGGGTATTTGAAGAAGAAGCCGCGAAGCTGGGAGAAATCCAGTATCTGGTCCAGGGAACCCTCTACTCCGATGTGGTGGAAAGCGGGGCAGGCCAGGGAACTTTAGTCAAGTCCCACCACAATGTGGGAGGACTGCCGGAGAAGATGGCTTTGAAGCTGCTGGAGCCGCTGCGCTGGTTGTTCAAAGATGAAGTGCGGGAGGTTGCGCAAGTACTGGGCCTGCCCGATGAGTTCATCTGGCGTCAGCCCTTCCCGGGTCCCGGCCTTGCCGTTCGGATAATCGGTCAAGTTACTCCCGAGAAGGTAGCTATCCTTCAAGATGCAGATTACATCCTGCAGGAGGAGATCGCCCGCGCGGGACTGGAGCGGGATATCTGGCAGTATTTTGCCGTCCTTACCGATACCCGGACAGTTGGGGTACAGGACCAAAAGAGGACCTATGGATACATGCTGGGCATTAGGGCGGTCAATAGTGTCGATGGAATGACCGCAAGCTGGGTCCATCTGCCCTATTCTGTACTAGAGAGGATCTCCAGCAGGATCATGGATGAAGTCGAGGATATTTCCCGGGTGGTTTACGACATTAGTTCCAAGCCTCCAGCCACCATCGAGTGGGAGTAGAGCCGGAGAGAAGGGAGGGGGACCCGTGGCTTATACAATGATGCAGACACCCCGGGGAACCAAGGATTTCCTGCCCCGGGATGCTGAGCGGAAGCGCTGGATAGAGGAAACCCTGCGGAGCCTCTTTTGGCGGTGGGGTTATCGGGAGATTATCACACCGACAATGGAGTTTTACGATGCCGTAAGTGCCGGTGATGCCGCCGGTCTAGCCGGCAATCTCTACCGTTTCTTTGAAAGGGAAGGAGATATTTTGGCACTGCGCCCCGATATGACCACCCCCATAGCCAGGGTGGTGGCTACCCGGCTGCAGGGTGCTGCCAAGCCTCTCCGCCTATGCTATCATGCCAATGTCTTTCGCTATGCTGATCCCCAGGCAGGGAGACGGCGGGAGTTTTATCAGTCCGGTGTAGAGCTGGTGGGAAGCAGCAGCCACCTGGCGGATGCTGAAGTCATTGCCCTGGCTGTGGAATCCCTTAAGGCTGTGGGCCTCAAGAATTTCCGGGTAGACATCGGACATGTGGATTACTATGAAGGTATCCTGCAGAATTCCGGCTTGTCGCAGGATAAGAGGCGGAGCCTGCGGATGGCCCTCTTGAAGAAAGATTATGTTGCCCTGGAGGAGTTGACAGGTGACTTTAGCCTTTCCCAGGAGGATCGGGAGCTTCTGCTTAGGCTGCCCCACCTGCGGGGCGGGCGGGAGATTCTCGTTGAAGCCGTGGAACGGGCGGCAAATCCCACTTCCCAGCGGGCCATCAGCAACTTGACTGCCATCTACGATGCCCTGGAGGCCTATCAGCTCACCGATTGGATCCAGGTGGACCTAGGGATGATCAAAGACATTGAATACTATACCGGCATGGTTCTAGAAGCCTATACAGCAGATATGGGCTTTACCATCGGTACCGGAGGCCGCTATGATCACCTCATCCACCAGTTTGGCTACGGGTGCCCGGCTACCGGCTTTGCCCTGGGAATCGAGAGGATCATGCTGGCCCTCTCTCGGCAGGACGGCTGGACTTCTATGCCCAATTTCCGGGTTTTATGCCTGGGCCTGGCCGAGGGGCCTAAGCTGGCTTGGCAGACGGCAGAAAAGCTCCGGGCTAAGGGGTTTCCGGTAGAGCTTGCTGTCGATAGCTTTGCGGAGGATGAGATCCTAGAATACGCTGTTGCCCAAGGCTTTCGCTGGGTGATCCAGCCCCTCACTCCGGAGCGGATCCGGGTGTGGACCGAAGCCGATGGCTGGCGGGAGCAAGAGCTGGGCGAATTTGCCGCGGCTCTGGGAGGAGGGGTTCCCAATGGATAAGAAAACGCCCCTAACCATTGCAGTACCCAAGGGCAGGCTGCAGAAGCCGGTAATGGAGCTTTTGGAGCGGGCTGGGGTTGACTGCGGCGAGCTTAGGAATCCCTCCCGGAAACTCATCATTCCTGTTCCCGGTACAGGATGGAGATTTCTCCTGGCAAAACCGGCAGATGTGCCTACATATGTCGAGTACGGAGCTGCCGATTTGGGAGTCGTGGGCAAGGATGTGCTCCTGGAAAGCCGCAAGGATGTGGCAGAGCTTTTGGATTTGGGGTTTGGCAGCTGCCGCTTGATTGTAGCGGTCCTGAAGTCATCGGGTATTAGAGATATCCAGGATTTGGATTTCAATTCCCGGGTAGCCACCAAATTCCCCAGGATAACCACAGAATTTTTCAGCCGCCAGGGAATACAGGCTGAGGTGGTGCACCTCAATGGCTCGGTGGAGCTTGGACCCATTGTGGGTTTGGCCGATGCCATTGTTGATATAACCGAGACCGGGACTACCCTGGTGGAAAACGGCCTAGTTCCCATTGCCGATATAGCTAGGGTAACATCCCGGCTCATTGCCAATCGAGTGAGCTGCAAGGTGAAATACCATACAATTGAGGGTTTGGTGCGGCGGTTGCGGGAAGTGCTGGCAGAGAGTGTGGGCTAAAGTAAGTCGCGGGTGGGAGGAACCATGATGAGAATCTTGAAAAGCTGGGAACTTACGGAGGAAGAGCTGCGGGAACTTCTAACCCGTCCCTTTGTAGATGAAGTGGAGGTCACGGCGGCCTTTCAAGCCCGGACTGAAGCGGTCTGGGGAGAGCCCCTCAGCCCTGAGGAGGTTGTCAGCCGGATCATCCGGGATGTCAAGACCCGGGGAGATGCTGCCGTCATTGAATATGCCGCCAAGTTAGATGGAGCAGAGCTGACGCCGGAGAGCCTGTGGGTCAGTGAAGAAGAATGGGAGGCTGCCCTGGGACAGGTTGCCGATGACATCATGGAGGCGCTGGAGATTGCCTGTGAGAATATCCGAAGATACCATTCCCAGACTCGGCCCCAGTCCTGGGTCATCGTAGACGATGATGGAATTGTCCTGGGCCAGAAGGTGACTCCCCTAGACCGGGTGGCCATCTATGTTCCTGGAGGCAGTGCACCCTTGGTCTCCACGGTGCTGATGTGCGCGGTCCCTGCAAAGGTGGCAAAGGTAGGGGAACTCATCATGGCTTCTCCGGTGGGGAAAACCGGACAGATGAACCCCTATATCCTGGCTGCTGCCCGCTTAGCAGGGGTGGACCGGGTGCTGAAGGTGGGGGGAGCTCAAAGTATTGCCGCTTTGGCCTACGGCACTGAGACAATCCCTGCAGTAGATAAGATTGTGGGACCGGGAAATATTTTTGTTACCTTGGCTAAGAAAATGGTCTACGGGCGGGTCGGCATTGACAGCCTGGCAGGCCCCAGTGAGATCTTGATCCTGGCCGATGAGTCCGCGGAGCCCCGTTATGTAGCCGCTGACCTTCTTTCCCAGGCTGAGCACGATCCAGAAGCGGCAGCCATTTTCCTTACAGATTCTGAGGATTTGGCAGCGCGGGTAAGGGACGAGGTCCTGGTTCAGTTGGAGCGTTTGGACCGGAAGGACATTGCAGAGCTATCTCTCGAGAAAAACGGATTTATCCTAGTTTGCCGGAACCTCGAGGAGGCCGCCCGGTGGGCCAATGTCTCAGCTCCTGAACATCTGGAGCTTTGTGTAGCCAATCCCTTTGGGATGCTGCACCTCATCCGCCATGCCGGCGCCATATTCCTGGGTCACACCGCCTGTGAATCCATCGGTGATTATATCGCTGGTCCCAACCATGTGCTGCCCACCAACGGGACCGCCCGGTTTTCTTCACCCTTAGGGACAGAGGATTTTCTCAAGCGCAGCAGTATTATTAGCTATACGGAAGCTGGACTAGCTCGTCTCGGTCACCATGCCGTTAGGCTGGCGGCCATCGAGGGACTTGACGGCCATGCCAATGCTCTGCGGGTAAGGCTTGAGGACCTGCAGGAGAGCTAGGAGGGGTACTCTATGCGGATCGGAGAAGTAAGCCGCACTACAGCGGAAACAGATATCCGGGTGAAGATAGACTTAGACGGCAAGGGCCGCAGCAACATCGAGACGGGAATCGGCTTTTTTGATCATATGCTTACAGCCTTTGCTAAGCACGGATTTTTCGATCTTGAGGTCTTTGCCCAGGGAGATCTGGAGGTCGATGCCCACCATACTGTAGAAGATGTGGGGATTGTCCTGGGCCAAGCTCTGGCCCAAGCCCTGGGCACCAAAGCAGGCATTGCCCGCTTCGGCACCGCCTTTGTCCCCATGGACGAAGTTCTGATGATGACCTCTGTGGATATCAGCGGCAGGCCCTTTGCAATGTTTTCTTGGAAATTGACCAATGAAATGCTGGGTGCTTTTCCCTCTGTCCTGGTGGAGGAGTTTTTCAGATCCTTTGCCTTCAATGCCGGGATCACCCTGCATATCCGGGAGATAGCAGGGGGAAATATGCACCACCTTATAGAAGCGGCATTTAAAGCCACAGCTAGAGCCTTGGCTGAGGCTTGTGCCGTTGATTCCAGGGTTGAGGGTCTGCTGTCAACGAAAGGAAGATTGGGTTGAGCCTAATGGTGATTCCCGCTATTGACCTTAGGCGGGGCTGCTGTGTCCGGTTGGTCCAGGGTCAAAGCCATCGGGAGACTGTCTACTCCCGGGAGCCTGTGAAGGTGGCCAAGGGCTTTGAAGAAGCAGGGGCGGAAAGAATCCATGTAGTTGATTTAGACGGCGCCTTTACCGGCGAGCCCGGAAATCTGAAGATAATCGAAGCCATTACTGAAACTGTCGCCGTGCCAGTTGAGGTTGGAGGCGGCATTAGGGATCTGGAAACTATTGAGAAGGTTTTGGCTGCAGGAGCAGCCTATGCTATCCTCGGCACCGCAGCTTGTGAAAACCCCGAGCTAGTAGAAGCCGCCTGCAGGCGGTATCCAGGGAGGATCATCGCGGGTATTGACGCCCGGGATGGGCGGGCGGCAGTCCGGGGCTGGGTTGATGATACTGAAATGGATGCCCTGGATCTGGCCAGGCGGATGGTTGACCTGGGAGTTGAAGAGATCATCTTCACCGACATCGCCCGAGACGGCATGCTGACCGGTCCCAATATTCCCGCCTTAAGGAAGATGACAGGGGCTGGAGCCAAGATCATCGCGAGCGGCGGGGTAGCTGCCTTGGATGATATCCGTGCCATTGGGAAGCTTGCCGAACTGGGGGTAATTGGAGTGATCATCGGCAAGGCGCTCTACAGCGGTCGCTTCACCTTGGAAGCAGCCATCGAGGCCGCCAAGGCCGCCGGTCATTCCAGCTGACGGTGTGTCAGGGGTTCATAGATAGATGGGAGACTGCTGGTATGTCAGGAAAAAGGGTAATCCCGTGCCTTGATGTAAAGAACGGCCGGGTGGTAAAGGGAGTGAATTTTGCCGGCTTCCGGGATGTAGGGGATCCGGCAGAGCAGGCGGCTTTTTATGATAGGGAAGGCGCCGATGAGCTTGTCTTTTTGGATATTACAGCTTCCCATGAAGGACGGCGGGCTTTTTCCGAGAGCATTCGCCGGACTGTTCAGGCTATCAGCATTCCGCTGACGGTGGGCGGCGGCATCAGCTCCCTCAAGGATATGGAGGCTGTATTTGAAGCCGGCGCCAGCAAGGTGTCAGTTAATACCGCAGCCTTGGATAATCCGGATCTAATCGCCCAAGCCGCCCGGGCCTTCGGCAGGGAGCGAATTGTTGTTGCCATTGATGCCAAGAGGACCAATGGTGCCGATGGCAGCCATTGGTGGGAGGTTTATGCCCGGGGAGGCCGGATCGCCACCGGCTGGGAGGTGGGTGAATGGGCCGAGAGGGTTTATTCCCTGGGAGCCGGGGAAATTCTACTCACCAGTATGGATGCCGATGGAACCCAGGATGGATATGATAATGACCTAAACCGGCTGGTGGCAGAAAGGGTGCCCATCCCCATCATCGCTTCAGGGGGAGCCGGCCGTCTGGAACACTTTAAAGATGCATTCTTATTGGGTAAAGTAGATGCGGTACTGGCAGCTTCTCTTTTTCATTTCCGCACATATTCCATCCGAGAAGTAAAGGAGTATCTGCAGGAGGCGGGGATACCGGTGTGCTTGTGATGTGATGGGTATCCATTTCCTTGGGGGATGGATGTGGGATTGGAGCAATTTGGCTTTATACTAGGAGGAAAATCATGGTGGATATGGGAGAGCTGAAGTTCCGCGCAAGTGGACTGATTCCAGCCATCATCCAAGATGCCGAAAACGGCGAAGTGCTGATGATGGCCTACATGAACCGGGAGGCCTTGGAAAAGACCCTGCAGACAGGCAGGACCTGGTTTTGGAGCCGCAGCCGGCAGCAGTTGTGGGAGAAGGGCAAAACCTCGGGGCACTACCAGATTGTCAAGGAGGTTATTGCCGACTGCGACTATGATGCCCTGCTGATCAAGGTGGAACAGCAGGGGGCGGGGGCCTGCCATGAAGGCTACAGGTCTTGTTTCCATAATCCCGTGGAGTTTCAAGGGGAAGAGGGACCGGCAGCCGTGGCTCAAGATGAGGAGCAGGAGCCGGCCTTTGATGCCGAGGAGGTCTACGGCAAACGCTCGCCCAGGATTCTTAATGAACTTTACGAAGTGGTTCAGCATCGGCGGGCAAATCCCGTGGAAGGTTCATATACCAACTATCTTTTTGCTCAAGGGCTAGATAAGATTCTCAAGAAGATCGGAGAAGAAGCCGCGGAAGTCATCATTGCCGCCAAGAATCCCGGGGTAGAAGAACTGGTCTACGAGTTGGCGGATTTGTATTACCACACCATCGTCTTAATGGCGGAAAAGGGTACTGACCCAGGAGCGGTGTTTTCGGAATTGAGGTCAAGACGCTAGATTGAGATGGATATGCTGGTTTGGAGTTGGCAGTCAGCCTGAAGAGGGTTGGCCGGAGGGAGTTTGATAGTGGATATTCTCAGTAGTCTAAATGAGCAGCAGAAAGAAGCAGTAACACATGGAGACGGGCCGCTGTTGGTGGCGGCGGGGGCAGGAAGCGGCAAGACCAGGGTGCTGACATACAGGATCGCTTACCTGCTTTCGGCGAGGAGGGTTCCTCCTTATTTTATCTTGGCAGTGACGTTTACCAACAAAGCGGCCAAAGAAATGAAGGAAAGAATTACCCGGCTCATCGGCCCCTTGGGTGAGCAGGTGTGGGTTGCCACCTTTCACTCAACATGTGTCCAAATTTTGCGGCGGGAAGCGGATAAGATCGGTTATCAGCGGAATTTCCTGATCTTCGATACTGCCGATCAGCTCAGTGTTGTCAAAGAAGCCATGAAGGAGCTGAATATCGACAGCCGCAAGGTTGAGCCCCGGACAGCTTTGTATGCCATCAGCGGGGCTAAGAATGAGCTGGTGAGCCCTGAAGAATACGAGCGGTCTGCCGGGGATTATTGGGAGAAAACCATCGCCCGGATTTACAGGAAGTATCAGAGCAAGCTGGTTGAGGCCAATGCCTTGGATTTCGATGATCTGATCATGGAGACTGTTAGGCTGCTTCGCACTTCACCGGAGGTGCTGAGCCGCTACCAGGACCGCTTCCGCTATATTCTCGTTGATGAGTACCAGGATACAAACCACGCCCAGTATGTATTGGTGAATCTCTTGGCCCAGAAATACCGGAACCTGTGTGTTGTGGGCGATGCTGATCAGAGCATTTACGGCTTTCGGGGGGCAGATATCCGCAATATCCTAGACTTTGAAAAGG
>JAAYHH010000078.1 GCA_012735435.1 Bacillota bacterium
ATGGGGAAGGAGTGAGACAATGCTTATTGGCGTGCCTCGGGAGATAAAGGATAACGAGAATCGTGTAGCCTTGACCCCAGCCGGTGTCGAGGAGCTGACCAGTCGGGGACACCAGGTCATGGTAGAAGCTGGCGCCGGCAGCGGCAGCGGGATTCTTGATGAGGAATACGAGATTGCCGGAGCAGAAATAGTTGATGATAGCTCAGAACTCATCAAGGCAGCGGACATGATCGTCAAAGTCAAGGAACCCCTGCCGTCGGAGTATGAGCTTTTGCGGCCTGGTCAGATCCTCTTTACCTACTTACATCTGGCGGCGGAACCGGAGTTGACTAGAGTCCTGATCGAAAACAGGGTAACTGCCATTGCCTACGAAACGATCCAGTTGTCTGACGGATCTTTGCCTTTGCTGAAGCCCATGAGCGAAGTCGCCGGCCGCATGGCAGTCCAAGTCGGAGCCCAGTTCCTCGAAAAACCCTACGGTGGACGGGGAGTGCTGCTGGGTGGAGTTCCGGGAGTACCGCCAGCTGAAGTAGTGATCCTGGGCGGCGGAATTGTAGGCAGTAATGCTGCCAGGATTGCCCTAGGGATGGGTGCCCATGTCACCGTTATTGAGAAAAACCCTGAGCGGCTGCGGTATCTCAGTGACATTTTCCACGGGAACATAATGTTAGTGATGTCTAACCGCTATAATATCGAGCGGGCTGTGGGGTATGCGGATCTATTGATTGGTGCGGTATTGATCCCGGGAGCCAAGACTCCTCTCTTGGTCACGGAAGAAATGGTAATGGCAATGAAACCCGGCAGTGTCATTGTGGATATTGACATAGACCAAGGGGGCTGCATCGAGACAGTGGATCGGAGAACTACCCACAGTGATCCCGTCTACATGAAACACGATGTTGTACATTATTCGGTGGGCAACGTCGCTGCCGCGGTGCCCCGTACCTCAACCTTTGCCCTTACCAATGCTACTTTGCCTTATATACTGCAGATTGCAGAACTGGGAGTCCGCCGTGCTGTTTTGGCCGATGATTCATTGGCTAAGGGCGTCAACGTTATTGGGGGAGCTGTAGTCCATCAAGCGGTGGCTGAAGCATTGGGCTTGAACTATGTGCCACTGGAGGAGATGTGGATCGGACAGTGAAGGCAGGTAAGTTATCTCCAGAGAAGCTGCGGAGCTTAATATTTGAACGGCTGCATCGCCGACGCTCAGACATTCTTCTGCGGCCGGGTCTTGGAGAGGACTCTGCCGTCATCGACTTCGGAGAAGAGGTTTGCGTGATTTCAACTGACCCCATTACCGGTGCAAGCCGCCGTCTAGGTTGGCTGGCAGTGCACGTTGCCTGCAATGATGTAGCAGCCAACGGCGCTGAGCCCGTAGGTATCCAGGCGGCTTTGCTGCTGCCGGAGGGGATTGATGATGAGTTCGTCGGCCAGCTAATCGATGATATGGACTCGGCCTGCGGTGAGCTGGGTATCGAGATTCTCGGCGGACATACAGAAGTGACGTCCCAGGTAAATGGTCCTTTGGTGGTGGCGACAGCTGTAGGCCGTGCTCCTCGGGATCTTTACGTTACTTCAGCAGGTGCCCAACCGGGTGACGTTATTTATGTGACAAAGGGTGTCGGTTTTGAAGGTACAGCCATCCTGGCAGCTGATCACCGGGAAGCTCTGGTCGGCCTAGGGGTGGAAGAACCGGTGCTTGATAGAGCCGATGGATTCTTCAATAGGATCAGTGTCGTGCAGGAGGCTCTAGCTGCCGCCAAGGCAGGGGCATCTGCCATGCATGATATCACCGAAGGCGGCTTTTACGGAGCATTGTGGGAGCTCTTAGGAGCCTCTGGCTGGGGGTGTGAGGTCACCCTTGACTCTGTCCCTGTTTTGCCGGAAACCAAAGCCATTTGCGATGCTCTCAAGCTGGATCCCTTGGGACTAATCTCATCCGGCAGCCTCTTGATTACAGCACCGCCCGAGATCCCCATAGTAGAGGCTGCCGCCCAGGTGGGTGTGAAGGCTTATCCCGTTGGGAGAATCACCTCTGAGGATAAGCCAATGTTAATCGAGCCCTCCGGGAAGAGCCGTGAGCTCTCGCTGCCGGAGGAAGATGAGTTGTGGCGGTTCTTAGCTGGGAAATAGGCAGGAGTGGGGACTCCCCGCTCGCCCTTGACGGCACGCTGCTTTTCTGCTAATCTATCTATAAAATGAAAAATATGACCTTTAATCCAATCCAGAGAGGTTGGAAAGGACGTCTTCTCAGGGCAGGAATCTGCGCCTATATAGATGTACCATGGCTTCTACCGATCTGGTAAAAGCCTTTTTTTGTGCCATGAAGCGTCTAAGGTCAGGAAAGAGAGGGAGTTAGATGTCTTCGTTGGTCAGCATTGGGCAGCTAGACAGAGTAGCAGTTGAGAGGCTGCTGAGACGGGCCCAGAGTTTTCTCGATGACCAGCAGGAAGGGAAAGAAAACGTAAGGGTAAAGGGTACAGCGGTGAATCTTTTCTTTGAGCCCAGTACCCGCACAGCGTTATCCTTCCAGCTGGCTGCTCAGAGGTTAGGCGTAAGAGTGCTGGATTTTACTGTGGAAAATTCCAGTGTCACCAAGGGAGAATCCCTAATCGATTCACTCCAGACCATTGATGCTTTAGGCGTAGATGTGGCAGTGATCCGCCATTCCGAGAACTGGCCCAAGCTCCTTGAAGGTGAGAAATTCAACCTTTCCCTGGTTAATGCCGGTTCCGGAATTCATGAACATCCAACTCAAGCTCTGCTTGATGCTCTGACCATTAGGCAGCACTACGGAGGCTTCTCCGGACTGAAGGTGGCCATCGTCGGGGATATTTACCACAGTCGTGTGGCCCGGTCAAATGCGCAGCTCCTTGGGCTGCTGGGAGCTGAGGTTTCCTTCGCCGGTCCAGAGGTGTTCCGGAAAGGTGACGTAGCAGAACATCCTTGGATCGATTTCGAGCAGGCTGTTTCTGAATCCGATGTAGTGATTATGCTCAGGGTTCAACACGAGAGGCACCGGCAGCTGTTTGATACTGCAAATTACAATCAACACTTTGGCCTCAACATGTCCCGCCTGCAGCAGATGAAGAGGAATGCCATCATTCTCCATCCCGGACCTGTCAATAGGGGTGTTGAGCTAACCGATGATGTACTGCGGGATTCCCGCTGCAAGGTCCTGCAGCAGGTGACCAACGGTGTGGCAGTCAGAATGGCGGTTCTAGAGTGGTGCTTGCAGGGAGGCAGCAATGAACAATTGGTATCTGCATGACGGTTTGGTATTTCGGGGCGGCAGACTAAAGAAGGAGGATATATTGATTCTCCATGGGCGTATTGCCGCCTTCGGATCTGAGGCGGCAACAATGCGCCGTCAATCTTCTGTTCCGGTAAAAGACTATGACGCCGGGAGTTACGTTGTCAGCCATGGGTTTATAGACCTGCATGTTCATTTGCGGGAACCCGGGTTTGAGAGCAAGGAAACCATTGAGTCGGGAACTAAGGCTGCGGCAGCCGGTGGGTTCACAACGGTCTATGCTATGCCTAATACAGAACCTCCCCTAGATTCGGTGGAGAGACTCTTTGAACTTAGGGAACGGATTAAACAGTCTGCCTTTGTGAGGGTTGAACCCATCGCGGCGGTGACCAAGAACCGTGCCGGTCGGGAAATCAATGACTTGGCTCACTTAGTTCGCCATGGAGTGAGTCTATTTTCCGATGACGGCGATCCAGTTGAGTCGGACATCATCAAGAATGTCATGGAGGAGCTGGCGCCCCTAAACGGGGTATTGATAAACCACCTGGAAGAAAAAAGCTTGCTTCGGTCGGGATTATTTTGTGACAGCATCCCACCTGAGTCTGAATACCTAATGTTAGAGCGGGATTTGAAACTGGTGGCTCAGACAAACTGCAGGTACCATGCAGCTCACTTAAGCTGTGCAAAGTCAGTGGAACTAATCGGTAAGGCTAAACAAGAGGGGCTCCCGGTTACAGCAGAGGTTACGCCGCATCACTTAACCTTGACCAAAGACGATATAGCCTTTCCTGAAGGGAATTATCAAATGAAGCCTCCCCTGCGTACAGAAACAGATCGATTGGCTCTAATTGAAGGGCTTCGTACAGGGGTAATCGATGCTGTGGCAACTGATCATGCACCCCACGGACGGGAAAAGGATGGCGGCATCTATTCTAACTCGCCTTTTGGTGTAACCGGATTAGAAACGGCCTTTCCTGTTCTTTACTCCAACCTTGTCTTAACCGGGCAGCTTGAGCTGGAAAGACTATTAGCGGCCTTAACCACCGGCCCAGCCAAGTTGGTTGGACAAAGCGGCGAGCTAAAGGTAGGCGAGGCAGGAGATATTGTTGTCCTGGATCTGGAATGCCGGCGGACAGTTGAGGCAGATAGTTTCTACAGCAAAGGCACAAACTCACCTTATATCGGCCAGAAGCTGCAGGGATGGCCGGTCTTGACACTGGTAAATGGGGTGGAAAAATACAGTGCCGGGCGGCCGGATCCAATGCATTCTAAGGAGGCCTATTGAATGCTGCTTACAGTTAAAGATATCGGTAATCTTGCCCCAGACATCTGGCAGATAACTCTCAGCGGTGATTTTCCCTATGAAACAGTAAGACCGGGTCAATTTATCATGATCCGAATTGGTTCTGGTAAGGAGCATATCCTGAGGCGCCCCATCAGCATTGCCGCTGTCACGGAAGAAAGCCTCACCATTGTGCTTCGGGTGGTTGGCAAGGGAACCAAATGGCTCAGTGAGCGCCGCATTGGTGAATGGCTAGACGTGCTGGGTCCCTTGGGAAGAGGATTTCCCAACCCTCCCCGGGATGCCAAGGTCTTGATCGTCGGCGGGGGCCTTGGAGTTCCGCCTTTGTACTTACTGGGGGAGATTCTCAAGACGGAAACCGACAAGGTAGACATAGTCCTCGGATTTCGGAGCCAAAGGGACTGCATTTTGACAGATGATTTCTCCCGTCTAGGACGCCTTGTCGTCACAACCGATGACGGCTCCTTTGGGATGAAAGGCAATGTCATAGATGCCGTTGACAGCCTGCGCAGTTCAGGCTGCCGCTGGGAGTATGTATACGCCTGCGGTCCCCTGCCAATGCTGAGGCATCTCAAGGGGTATTTTTCTGACCAGAATGTCAATGGCTATGTTTCACTGGAAGAGCGCATGGCCTGTGGAGTAGGGGCGTGCCACGGCTGTGTATGTCCATCAGAGGATCGATCCCTTGCCCGGCGCATCTGTGTTAACGGTCCAGTCTTTCCCTGGAACGAGGTGAGCTTATGAGTCATCCAGACCTGACTGTTGAAATTGCCGGACTGTACCTTAGAAACCCGGTGATCCCTGCTTCAGGCTGTTTCGGATTTGGGCGGGAATATGCCCAGTTCTATCCGTTGAACCAGCTGGGAGCGGTAGCAGTCAAGGCCACCACCCTTAAACCCCGGATAGGCAATCCTACACCCAGGGTGACAGAAGTTTGCGGAGGCATGTTGAATGCCATCGGCCTGGCCAATCCTGGAGTAGACTATATAGTTCGCTACGAACTTCCCTGGCTGGCCAATCAAGATGTGCCGATAATAGTCAACGTAGCCGGGGAGACAAAATCGGAGTATGTAGAGGTGGTTAAGAGAGTCTGCGCTTCCGGTCTGGCAGCAGCCATTGAGCTTAATGTTTCCTGTCCCAATGTTGCTGCCGGCGGGATGACCTTCGGTATTGATCCCGATATTTTGCGGGACCTAGTTGCTGCCGTCAAGGAAGTTTGTACGGTTCCTCTTTTCGTCAAGCTTTCGCCAAACGTTACCGATATTCGGGAAATTGCCCTAGCTTCCCAAGCAGGCGGAGCCGATGGATTGACCTTGATCAATACACTTATGGGCATGCAGATCGACATTTACCGCCGCAGGCCGGTTCTGGCCAATAAGACCGGGGGGCTGTCGGGTCCTGCAATCAAACCTGTGGCAGTTCGGATGGTATATGAAGTAGCTAAAGTAGTAGACATTCCTATCATCGGCATGGGAGGAATATTTAGCGGAGAAGATGCGGTTGAGTTTATCATGGCGGGAGCCAGTGCCGTGATGGTGGGAACCGCCAATTTTACCAATCCGTTGGCGTGTCCGCAGATTATTGGTGAGATTAAGGAGTTCATGCGTAAGCAGGGTATAAGGAACCTTGGGGAAATTCGGGGGTGTATTGGGTGAAAAAGACTGACCGAATTATCGTGGCATTAGACCTCCAGACCCAGGATCGGCTGCTGGAGCTTCTGGCTAAACTGCCGGAGTTATCCTACGTCAAGGTAGGGATGGAGTTATTCTACAGCCTGGGTCCGGACTTGCTCAAAATGCTGAAAGACCGTGGACTTAAAGTATTCCTCGATCTAAAAATCCACGATATACCCAACACCGCCTGTGGCGCGATAAACGCCCTGAGCAAACTGGGATGCGACATGCTCAATGTCCACTGTGCCGGAGGCCTGGAGATGATGCGGCGGGCACGGGAGTCGCTGGTCGGAGATA
>JAAYHH010000079.1 GCA_012735435.1 Bacillota bacterium
GAATTCCCTTTGACCTAGGGGGAACCAAGGTTACCGGCATCCATGTACATGCTTACCGGAGGCTTATGGAAAAGCTTCTTGGAGAATCTCCTGACCAGATACCGCTTGTCCACTTTACCCAGCAACTGGCTAAGGTTGATGGAAGGCTCCTGGATGCCTTCAAAGTGGATACCGCAGGAGTATTCACCTCAACCCCGCCGGGAAAACCGCCAGAGAAAAAGGAGAATGCAGATTACCTAGAATACTGGGATGAATGGGGTATTGGATGGAGGATGCCCCGAAGACATGGACTCTATTACGACATGTTCTACCATCCTCTAGCTGATAGACTGGACGACTTAGCCCAATACCCTTGGCCAGACGGCACTGATCCATTACGCTTTCAGGGAGTAAAGGAAGAGGTGATTGCCGCTAGTGAAAGGGGAAAGGCTGTAATTCTGGGCGGTATATGTGCCGGTATTTTTGAAATGGGCCTTTGGCTGCGTGGTTTTGAGAATTTTCTAACTGATCTGGCGCTCAATCCCAGCGCTGCCTGCGGTCTTATGGATAGAATTCTAGAGGGCAAACTGTCTTACTGGGATGCGGTTCTTGAAATTGTAGGCGACCACGTCTTGGTTGTTCAGGAGGCAGATGATATCGGCACCCAGACGTCCTCACTGATCTCTTTGGAGATGTACCGCAAACTGGTCAAACCCCGACACAAGCGGTTGTTTCAGTTCATCAAGAAGAAAACTGCCGGCAAGGTCAAAATATTCTTCCACTCCTGCGGCAGCATTGCTAAGTTCATTCCCGACTTCATGGACGCGGGAGTAGACATCCTCAACCCCATTCAGGTAAGCACAGAAGACATGGAAACCAGCAGGCTAAAGAAGGCCTTCGGTGATTCCATCGTTTTCTGGGGTGGCGGTGTAGATACTCAGAGAATACTGCCTCACGGGAACCCCGAAGAAGTGAAGGATGAGGTGCGCCGCAGAATCGATGATCTGGCGCCTGGTGGTGGTTTTGTATTCGCCGCTGTTCACAACATCCAAGCAGATGTGCCGCCAGAGAATGTTATCGCCATGGTGGAGGCCTTGGATGAGTATAGGTAAGTAAGTAAGAGTAGAACCCAGCACCATCACAGAGGGCTGGGTTCCGCTGATCTAGGTTCATTTCGTCCTTGAGCAGCCACCGGTTCTACTGTCAGGCAGCCCACGCCTAGTTCCCCGCTGACCCCTTGAAGAGGATGTACGAATATACCGTCGGGACAAGGGAGATCACTACTACAACCGCCATCATCACAGCGAAGTTGTAGGGGGCAGGCAGCCACGTGCTCAGCAGGGCAATCAAGCCGCTGGCCACCCAGATGGGACCGGCCGTGCGGTGGGTTTTCCGCCAGACTTCTTCGTTGGCCAGAGTCCACGGTGTTTTTATGCCGACGAAGTAGTTGTGCCTACATCTGCCCATTTGATTGCCGATGACGATGAGCAGCAGCGAAACAGCAGGCTGGACCAGCTTGCCGGCATCGACCTCATAACCCATACCGGCCATCAGCACAATGCCGTGCATTAGAGCCATAATGCCGATGATTGCCCACCTGACGATATCGTACGCACCTTTGAAGCGGGAATAATTGGTTTTCTTGGGATCCAGGGACGGAAGCCAAACCATCAGAAGATATATCCCTAAAGTCATCAAAGGTAGTCCGAAGGCAGCAAAGAACTTGCTGCTGTAGCCGTCAACTTCCCCGCGGATATTCCAGTGGCTGGGTACCCGCTCGGGGAGCTGAGGGTAGAAATAGGCTCCCAGGAGAAACAGCAGTACAAGCACTGTGAGCAGGGGCCAATCCCGCTTTAGCTGCTCTCGGGACAAAGTCGGTATGCGGTTAGTCATCGCTAGTTCCCCCTTCCCCTGGACTTCTTGTACCTCCATCGGAAGTATACTCCATCAGCCACCGAATAATGTCCTGAAACACTGTGGTTTCCAAGGAATAGACAATATGCTGTCCCCTTCTCTCGTCACTTATCAGTCCGGCTTGCTTCAAAATGGACAGATGGTGGGAAAGACTGGGCTTGGATATCCCAAAGTGTTCAGCCAACTCCCCCGCCGTCAAATCCCTCTCTCTAAGAAGTCTGAGAATCTTGCGGCGGTTGGGATCCGAAAGGGCCTTAAAGGTCAAGCCAATCGATGACAGCCGGACCACCTCCTATTAGATATTTAGATAATCATCTAACTCCATCTTCATAGTATATCGCTACAGGTCCGCTGTCAACGGAAAAAGCA
>JAAYHH010000080.1 GCA_012735435.1 Bacillota bacterium
CGATTTTGCCACCATTGATGAATCTCATTCGCCGTCTAAGGAGTACAACTGGGGCTATGATCCCCTAAACTACAACATCCCTGAAGGTTCGTATTCTACGGACCCGTTCCGGGGAGAAGCGCGGATCTTGGAATTTAAGCAAATGATCAAGGCCCTAAAGGAAGCCGGTATTAGGGTTAATGTGGATGTAGTGTATAACCACACTTACTACAGCGCCAATTCCAATCTGGATAAATTGGTTCCAGGATACTACTACCGGCAGGATGCTTGCGGCAGCTTCAGCAACGGCTCTGGTTGCGGCAATGAGCTGGCTACTGAGCGTTCTATGGTACGGAAGCTCATCATCGATTCGGTCTGCTACTGGGCTGAAGAGTATAAAATCGACGGCTTTCGCTTTGACCTCATGGGTCTAATAGATATTCCTACGATAAACGAGATCCGCATGGCACTCAACTCGATAGACACCAGTATCATGATGTATGGCGAGGGCTGGACAGGCGGCTGTTCGCCTTTGCCGGATTACCTCAAGTCCTTGAAATGCAACGTTCGGCAGCTGCCGGGTACAGGAGTCTTCAATGATGATCTGCGGGACGGACTGCGGGGGCATGTCTTCCACGCCGGGGATCCCGGTTTTGCAAGCGGCGGTCCTGGGAAGGAAGAAAGCGTGAAATTCGGCATAGTGGGAGCATGTCACCATGACCAGGTGGACTACCATCGAGTTGTATACAGCAAAGGATCTTGGGCTGCAGAACCGGCCCAATCCATTAACTACGCTGAAGCCCATGACAATCTCACCTTATGGGACAAGCTGCAGGCATCTGCTCCTTATGCCGATGAAGAAACCCTGATTGCTATGCACAAACTCTGCGGAGCTGTGGTGCTGACATCCCAGGGCATTCCCTTTCTCCATGGCGGCATGGATTTTCTCCGGACGAAATATGGAGATCACAATTCCTATCGTTCGCCGGATGAGGTCAATTGGATGGACTGGGAACGGAAATACCGCTACCGGGAAGTATTTGATTACTACCGGGGACTAATCGCTTTGCGCAAAGCCCATCCGGCATTTCGCATGGGGACTGCTGAAGAAATCAGGCGTCACCTGCATTTCTTGCCGACGGCTCCGGGCCTTGTGGCTTATATGCTCCGGGACCATGCCAATGGCGATCCTTGGGAGACAATCGTGGTGGTTTTCAATGCGGGCTCCCAGGAGAGAAAGGTGTCTCTACCGGGTCGCGACTGGGTTGTAGTAGTCGATGGGCACAGAGCAGGCACCGATATGCTGCAGCAGTCTAGGGGAGATGTCGTATCGGTACCGCCCCATTCAGCTTTGGTGCTGGTCGATGGGACAAGCTATGAAGCAAGGTCCGGCAGTTGAGAAGGCATCCTATGCACTTTCCATCAGCTAATTAACCACCCATCATACCTTGCCTGCATCCTTTACTTTCCCCCTGGCTATCCTATGGAAAGTAGAATGCCCGGACCGCGCCTTTAGCTGCGGCCTAAGGGGATGGAGAGAGGTGTTGATGGTGAAAAAGCTGAGAATGGGAATAATCGGTGTGGGACTCGCCTTCGAAAGACTTCACTATCCTGCCTATCAAAGGCTCCAGGATAAGTATGAGATTGGGGCCATTTGCGATATCGATCGGGACAAATTGGAAAGATGGAGAGGCATCCTTGGGCTCAGTCCTGGCGATGCCTATGAAGACTTCCGGGAGATGCTGACCAGGCAGGACCTAGATGCCTTTGATATCATGCTTCCCATTGAACTTAACTTCCAAGTGACCGAGGCTGTGGCTCAAGCGGGAAAACCCATCATCTGCGAAAAACCCCTTGCGCCGAGCAAAGAAGAGGCACTGGCAGCAAAGGGTATTCCCAAACGGTGTAATGTGCCGGTGATGATTGCGGAAAACTACCGCTATAACGAAGAAAACAACATCATCAGGGATCTGGTGCGTCTAGGGGAAATTGGAGAGGTCTTGTACTTCATCCATAACAGGGTAGTAGATTTCCCTACTGATATGACCAAGGACGGTTTCGCGAGAACAGAGTGGCGGCAGCATCCCGAATATCCGGGAGGAGTCTTCTATGATACCGGTGTCCATGATATCGCTGCGCTAAGGCACATATTTGGTGCTGTAGATATTGTCCAGGCCGTAGGGGTTGAGCAGGCCGCGGATTTTGCCCCTTATGTAGTGATTCAGGCGAACCTTCGCTTTAAGAGCGGAGTTACCGGCAGTTTTTCCTTCTTCTGTGCTGGCAAAGAGATGCAAAGACCCCTCATCGGGTTGCGGATCTTCGGCACAAAGGGGATGATCTACCTGGAAGAACCCAAGTGCGGGGTAGTGAACGTCGCCTACAATGACGGCCGGAGCAGACAAATTCCGTATCAGCCGGAAATGGGCTTCTACAATGAACTGGTCAATTTCTACAAGGCAGCCATTGGGCAGGAGCCCCTTGCGGTAACCCCTGAGCTGGAATATGGTGATGCCTTAACTATTTTTGCCATCCTAGAAGCTGCGAAAACCGGCCGGACAGTGGAGGTGGATCAGGAGTTTGCCTATGAGCCGGCATACTGAAGCGACTAATCCAGCTGCAAAAGTCCCAACTCGGCAGCCCGGACCACTGCCTGGGTTCTGGTTTCTACCCCCAGTTTCTTAAACAGCTTATTGGTATGCCACTTTACGGTCCCTTCTGCTATTTGCAGGCGCTGGGCAATCTCTGCATTGGAGAGCCCGGCGCCTATCAGATTGAGGATCTCAGCCTCTTTAGCTGTAAGTGAAATTGGGCCGGCCTCCTTCGATGCTGCGATGGTACCCTTTTGGGAGGAACGAATGGCTTCTCCGTCCATGGTCAGTACTTGCAGGATGAGGCTCGCAAGCCTCCGCACGAGACCGATAAGTTCCTCAGAAAAGGCGTGGGCTGTAAGGTTGTTGTCTAAATACAGCACCGGTGTTGGGCCGCCCTGGGCCGGGAGCGTCAGGCAGAGTATCGACTTTGGTATGTATCCATCATCAAAATTGTAATCAGAGAATAATGGATCCTTTTCGGTATCATCGATGATGACAGGGGTACCTGAATGGAGCGCATAGCGGATAATGCCCTCGGAATAGCCCCTAATGACAGCTGACGTCCTCTGGGAGGCTGCCTGGTCAAACCATGGGCTGGAGGGAAGGACTCTGGCTCTGGCACCGCTTTCTTTACAGGCGATGACAGCAAGGTCTTCACCCAAGGCTGCAATGAGGTAGACCCGCTCTGCTCCAGTCCTTTCTGCAATGATCTCCATCAGCCGCTCAACTACCCCATATAGATCCTGCTCGCCGGAAAGGCTTTCCAAAGCCTCGGTGAGGGCAAGAAGGTCAGCCTTTTCGGCGATGCGCTCCGCAATCTCCGCTGCCTTTAGACTGTATGGGTGGCTGTATTCCTGGTCAGCTTTGATGGTTTCTTTGACCCTCGGGTATTTATCTGTTTCTTCAGCCGGCGATGCAGTCTCTAGCCTTTCATAGACCGCGCCGTACTGCTCCTCCATCTCTTTGGCTTTAAGCACAGCTCCGTACTTCTCATACAGGCGGTAAGCACTGTCAAAATGGGCTTGTTTGTTTTGTTCAAGTCCCATTTCTAGATAGAGCTTGGCTGCCAGCTCACAGGCAATGGCGGCATCCAGGGTGCAGCCTTGGACCAGCGCTGAGCTGATTGCTTCTTCGTAAGCCTTGATGGCTTTCTGCTTCTTTCCGGAGAGGCGGTAGTATTCGGCACTGGCCAGTTTGTACTTGTGGAGGAAGTTATCTTCACAGGCCCTGGCCCACCGACGGAGATGCCTAAGCTCCTTTTTCATGAGCTTTTTGGCCTGCCGCTTCCCAGGGCCTGTAAGCTCAGGAAGGACGGC
>JAAYHH010000081.1 GCA_012735435.1 Bacillota bacterium
CCTGCTTATGGGCTGCTGCCACCACCTCGGCCAAGGCATCTTCCACCAGCCGGCCGTCGGAACCTCTAGGCCACGGCACCGCCTGCCAGCCGAGATGGAGATGGGCCATGGAGTCAAACAGGCCGCTCTCTACCGCCTTCTTTACATAAGCAAGATAATTTAAGAGAAACCTCACCGGCTCATCTTCCAGAAACATGACGTACTCTAGTCCATACATGGGAAGCAGATGTACAACTCCCAGCACAAAATCCAGGGGCAGGGATGCCAAGAATTCTCCCAGTTCCTTCTCATAACCGGCGAAATAATC
Organism: Bacillota bacterium; assembly: GCA_012735435.1. Taxonomy (GTDB): domain Bacteria; phylum Bacillota; class Limnochordia; order DTU087; family DTU087; genus DTU087. The sequence goes on from JAAYHH010000081.1 coordinate 308, forward strand.
TGTTTCCAGACCCACCCGAACGGTCAAGGGGGTTCTCTTCCCGGCGGCCTTTACCTCCTGAAGATAGAGTTCTAATTCTTCATCCAGCATCCAGGTATAAGGAATCTGCCGTTTGAATTCCTCCGGCAGGTATTGGCGGGAAATATGTTCAGTAAAGCACACCTCTTTGATTCCCAACTCCTCTGCCCGGCGCAGGTAATCGTCTATAGTCCCCACGGCATGATGGGAGTATACCGTGTGAAGATGGTAGTCAATCAGCATCAAGGTCTCCTCCTGTTTTCTTAGAAATGGCTATTATTACTTCTCTGTTTTACAATAACATACGCAAGTAAATATTCAATGAACAGTCCCATAATCCCCGTTGACAACACGTCCTTGCCCCCATATAATTTAGTTAAACGGTTACTTAATCGTCGAATGGTGAAGGGGAGTGAAGTGCCAATGACTGAAACTAACCGTTCCCGGCAGGATATATGCGACCTGTACTGCCCCAACAGCCCAGATCTGGATAAGCTCCGGGATGGGCTGCTGGAGGTTGCAGGTCTATCTGAGATTTTCAAAGTCTTGGGGGACGAGACGAGAACCAAGATCATTTATCTTCTATCCCAGGCCGAGCTTTGTGTCTGCGATCTAGCGGAGATCCTGGAAATGTCCTTGCCTGCAGTGTCCCATCATCTTCGACTCCTGAAGACCATGCGCCTAGTCAAGTACCGCCGTGATGGAAGGCAAGTTTATTATACTCTAGACGATGACCATATTGTGAACATGATTCGGGAAGCACAAGAGCACTTTGCCGAAGAGAGGTAGGTGATATGCCGTGCCAAATGGAGCAGCCTTTGAAGCACAAATCAAAACTTATCCACTGAGCGGCCTAGACTGTGCCAACTGTGCCGCCAGAATTGAAAATAAACTGCAGCAGGAACTGGATCCCCAGGCATCGGTCAACTTTGCCGCATCTACTCTGCGGATTAGCTCTGCTAAAGCAGGCCAGGCCCAAAGGGTGATTGACCAGATTGAACCGGGGGTGTTGATCCATATACACACCGGCCCTAACGGCACACAAACTGGAGCATATGCCAAGGCCCATGGAGATCACCACCATGATGCCAAGCTTCAGCTGTGGCCGCTGATCACCGCCGGCATTTTGTTTATCCTTGGACTTATCTATCGAAGGGAGCTGGCTGAATTAGGCTGGTGGGTTGAGTACGGCATCTTTCTAGCAGCATATTTCCTGGTGGGCCGGGGAGTAATTGCCGCTGCCCTCCGCAATCTCACCCAGGGCCAGGTGTTTGATGAAAACTTCTTGATGACCATCGCTACTATAGGGGCCTTTGCCATCGGTGAACTGCCTGAAGCTGTGGGAGTCATGTTGTTCTACTACGTGGGAGAACTGCTTCAGGATATGGCGGTATCCCGCTCCCGCCGGTCAATCCAGGCGCTCTTGGCCATCCGGCCGGACTTTGCCAACCTCAAGACCGAGGATGGCATCACCATAGTTGATCCGGGAGAAGTAGCCGTCGGCAGCGAAATCGTAGTTCGGCCAGGAGAAAGGATCCCCTTGGACGGTCAGGTGCTCGTGGGAGAGTCCTTTGTCGACACATCGGCCCTCACCGGGGAATCGGTTCCTCGACGGGTAGCGCCGGGCGAAACGGTGCTGGCGGGCATGGTCAACGGCTCAGGACTCCTTCAGATCAAAGTCACCAAGGGCTATGGGGAAACATCTCTAGCCCGGATATTGGACCTGGTGGAAAATGCCGCGAGCCGCAAAGCACCGACAGAAAGGCTAATCACCAAGTTTGCCCGGTACTACACGCCGGCGGTAGTGCTGGCAGCGGTATTGGTTGCAGTAGTACCGCCTCTCCTCCTGCCGGAAGCGGCTTTTAGAGATTGGCTGCACCGGGCCCTGGTGCTCCTGGTGATTTCCTGCCCCTGTGCCCTGGTTATTTCCATACCTCTGGGCTATTTCGGCGGCATCGGCGGTGCCTCCCGCCGGGGGATCTTGGTTAAGGGAGCAAATTTCCTTGATGCACTGGTGAATATAGATACAGCTGTTTTCGACAAGACCGGCACGTTAACTGAAGGTGTCTTTGAAGTGCAAAGGGTGGTTCCAGCCGAAGGGTATTCCCCCGAAACAGTGCTGGGCCTGGCTGCCCAGGCGGAGATCCACTCCAGCCATCCCATAGCCCAGTCCATTGTCAAGGCCGCGCCCTCGGCCGCGGAAGCAGCTGCAGGTGCCTTGGACAACGGCCGGAGCAGCACTCAGGGCAATGGGAAGTATCGGGACAATGGACAATATGACAGTGGAAAATATGAAGAAATCGCGGGCAAAGGGGTCAAGGCGAGGATTAACGGCAGCGAGATCTTGGTTGGAAACAGCAGCCTCCTTGCAGAGAACGGTGTCAGCTTCACTTCTC
>JAAYHH010000082.1 GCA_012735435.1 Bacillota bacterium
CAATGGAGCCTAGGCCTTCTCCCTTGCTTTCCTGCAGAATCACTGCCACAATCAAGCTTATAGATACCAAAAGCTGGATTGCCATCAGAGCTGTTACCATGCACTCCACCCCCTCCGCTCTTCGCCGCAATTTACATCCTTTATCTTAACACAGGAAGGGGAAGCTGACAACTATCCCGCTCCCCCTCCGCAAGTTATCGCCGAATTACAGCTTCAGATTGTAGAAGGCGGCCTTGCCCCGGTAAATAGCCAGCTCACCCAGGCCCTCGTTGATCCGCAGGAGCTGGTTGTACTTAGCTACCCGGTCGGTTCGGCTTGGAGCACCGGTCTTGATCTGGCCTGCATTGGTGGCAACAGCGATATCAGCAATGGTGTTGTCCTCGGTCTCGCCGGAACGATGGGAAACTACCGCTGTATATCCAGCCCGCTTAGCCATCTCAATGGCATCCAAGGTTTCAGTGAGGGTACCAATCTGGTTGACCTTGATGAGAATGGAGTTGCCTACTCCCTGGGCAATCCCTCTGGCCAACCGCTCGGTATTGGTGACAAACAGGTCATCACCAACCAGCTGTACTCTGCTTCCCAGCTCATCGGTGAGCTTTTTCCAGCCATCCCACTCTTCTTCACTGAGGCCGTCTTCAATGGAGAAAATCGGGTATTTATCCAGGAGGGACTTGTAGAACTCGATCATTTCATCGGTTGTCCGCTCTACTCCCTCGCCGGCAAAGACGTACTTTCCATCTTTGAACATCTCGGTGGAGGCCACATCCAATGCCAGAACTATATCCTCACCGGGACGGTATCCGGCCTTCTCAATAGCCTGGAGAATTACCTCCAAAGCCTGCTCGTTGGAGTTGAGGTTGGGAGCAAAGCCGCCCTCATCACCAACGGCGGTATTGAGACCCAGACCCTGTAGGACGCTTCTCAGGCTGTGGAATACCTCAGCACCCATGCGCAGGGCCTCTCCAAAGGATGCTGCACCTACCGGCATGATCATGAATTCCTGGATATCCACGTTGTTGTCAGCATGCTCACCGCCGTTGAGGATGTTCATCATTGGAACCGGCAGCTCTTTGGCGTTGACGCCGCCGATGTACTGGTACAAGGGCAGGGAGAAAGCTGCTGCCGCTGCCTTGGCTACTGCCAAAGACACTCCCAGGATAGCGTTAGCGCCAAGCTTTTCTTTGTTGGGCGTGCCGTCAAGCTCAATCATCAGCCGATCGATGCCTACCTGGTCTGCGGCATCCATCCCGATGATCTCGGGAGCAATGATATCATTGACATTGCTTACAGCCTTGAGCACACCTTTGCCCAAGTAGCGCTGCTTATCTCCATCCCGAAGCTCGATGGCTTCAAAAGCGCCGGTGGAAGCACCGGAGGGCACTGCGGCTCTGCCTACAGAACCATCGGCTAAAACAACATCCACTTCTACCGTCGGATTACCCCGTGAGTCTAGAATTTCCCTGGCTATGACATCTTCAATAATGGTCAATTTAATTACCTCCCTGTTGAAGTTATATTTTCTCTATTAAGGACCTTCCAGTCATCTCTGGGGGCTGCTCTAACTCCAAGAGCTCCAGCACTGTCGGCGCCAGATCAGCCAAGATGCCGTCCCGTACCGCAATATCCTGCCGATCGGTAATCAGTACCACCGGTACTGGATTCACTGTGTGGGCAGTGTGGGGCTCTCCCGTCTCGTAGTCCACCATCTGCTCGGCATTACCGTGGTCAGCTGTCAAAACCACATAGCCGCCCCGGGCCAGCATGGCAGTAACTACTTGATTGACACAGCTGTCGATGGTCTCAACGGCCTTGATGGCAGCAGGCAAAATACCGGTATGACCTACCATATCACAGTTCGCGAAGTTCAGCACAATCAAGTCATACTCGTCGCTGTTGATGGCCTTTACAGCCTCTGCCGCCACCTCCGGAGCGCTCATCTCAGGCTGAAGATCGTACGTAGCTACCTTGGGAGATGGAATCAGCTTCCGATCTTCTCCGGGGAAGGTCTCTTCATCTCCCCCGCTGAAAAAGAAGGTAACATGGGCGTATTTCTCCGTCTCGGCAATCCTCAGCTGCCGAAAGCCGGCTTTGGCCACAACCTCACCCAAGGTGTTCTTAAGATCCTGGGGCGGAAAGGCGTAGGGCACTGTAAAGGTCTCATCATAGCGGGTCATTGCCACAAAGGTGGTCCTGGGATACTTTTTCCGCTGAAACCCGGTAAACTCATCCTCGGTAAATGCCCTGGTGATCTGCCGGGCCCGATCTGCCCGGAAGTTAAAGAAAATTACCGAATCATCATCGTCAATGGTGCCGACAGGCTTGCCCTGCCCATTCACCACCACAGTGGGTACCACAAACTCATCGGTTTCTCCTTTGTCATAGGCCGTGCGCACTGCCTCACTGCCGCTTCGGGCCGTGCGTCCCTCACCGAGAACCAGGGCGTTGTACGCTTTCTCCGTCCGATCCCACCGCCTGTCTCTATCCATGGCATAGTAGCGCCCTGAGACTGTGGCAACCTGGCCAATGCCTACCTCCTTTAGCTTGCTCTCAAGCTCTGCCATGTACTCATGGCTGCTGGCAGGAGGGACGTCCCGTCCATCGAGAAATGCGTGGACGTAAACCTTTTTCAGGCCGAAATCGGCTGCCATATCCAAGAGGGCGTAGAGATGATGGCTGTGGCTGTGGACGCCGCCCGGCGAAAGCAGCCCCATAAGGTGCAGGGCTGTCCCCTTATCCCGACTTGCGGTCATGGCCTTGGTAAGCCACTCGTTTTTCTGGAACTCGCCTTCCCGCACCGCTTTGCTGATCCGGGCTACATCCTGGTAAACGATGCGTCCTGCACCGATATTCAAATGCCCAACATTGGAGTCCCCCATCTGACCTTCCATGAGGCCCACCGCCTCGCCGGAAGCCAGGAGACGGGCACCGGGATACTTGGCAAAGATAGCATCTAAATAAGGCGTCGGAGCCAGACGAACAGCGTTGCCTTCTTCCCTCTCATTTATGCCGAATCCATCCAAAATCAGGAGACAAACTGGGTGTTTTGCCTTGGCCAATACACATCCTCCTTCGCACCGGATACACTAACCCTAATCATCATAGCGTACGATCCGGGCAAATGACTCTGCTTCGAGACTTGCGCCTCCTACTAAAGCGCCGTCGATCTCCGGTTCCTGCATCAATTCTGCTATGTTCTCCGGCTTAACGCTACCGCCGTACTGGATGCGGATAGCTTCAGCTGTTGAACCACCATAGATCTCCCCTAAAGTGGCTCTAATTAATCCAATTACCCGGTTTGCCTCCTGGGATGTTGCTGTCTTGCCGGTACCGATGGCCCAGATGGGCTCATAGGCCACAACTACATTGAGAGCATCATCGGCTGATACATCGCTGAAGGCCTTATTGATCTGGCTCTTAACCAATGTCTCTGTGACGCCTGCTTCCCTTTGTTCCAGGGTTTCGCCGACGCAAAGGATAGGTCTTAATCCGTGGGCAATGGCGGCCTTCACTTTGCGGTTGACCATTTCATCACTTTCGCCAAAGTACTCCCGCCGCTCTGAATGGCCGATGATCACATACTTAACCCCCAAGGCCTTAAGCATCGGGGGCGATACTTCACCGGTATACGCCCCGCTGTCTTCATAGAAAACATTCTGGGCGCCGAGGGCGATGTCGGTCCCTTCTATAGCCTCTTTAACTGCCGTCAGTGCAGTAAAGGGAGGACAGAGGACAACTTCCCGGTCAGTTAGTTCGCCGAGAAGGGGAAGCAGTTCCCGGCAAAGGACAGCGGCCTCCTCCGGTGTCTTGTTCATTTTCCAATTCCCTGCAATGATCGGAACTCTCAAGTCTATCCCCTCCGCAGTTATCTATCGTTTAAAGCCTCGACTCCCGGCAGCGCTTTGCCTTCCAAGAACTCCAAAGAAGCACCGCCGCCGGTAGATACGTGGGACAGCTTATCTGCAAGACCGGCTTGTTCAACGGCAGCCGCGGAGTCACCGCCCCCAACGATGGTTATAGCATCGCTTTCGGCCATGACCTGGGCAATGGCTTGGGTTCCCTTGGCGAAGTTCGGCATTTCAAAAACACCCATGGGGCCGTTCCAAACCACTGTCTTGGCAGACTTAATCTCCTGGCTGAAAAGCTCTACTGTCTTGGGCCCGATATCCATTCCCATCCAGTCAGCCCGCATCTGATCACTAGGCACAACCTCATAGGCTGCATCGGCAGCAAAACGGTCGGCAATCACTATATCTACTGGAAGCAGGAACTTCACGCCCCGCTCCTTTGCAGTTTCCATCAGCTCTCTGGCCAGATCTAAACTGTCGGCATCCAATAGTGAGGTACCGATCTCATGGCCCTGGGCTTTGAGAAAAGTGTAGGCCATGCCCCCGCCGATAATCAAAGTATCGACCTTCTGCAGGAGGTTCTTGATGACGCCGATCTTATCTGCTACCTTGGCACCCCCCAAGATGGCAACAAAGGGCCGTTCGGGATCCTCTAGGGCCTTGCCCATAACCTCGATTTCCTTCTGCAGGAGGAATCCAGCTGCCGCAGGCAGGTACTGGGCAACGCCTGCCGTTGAAGCATGGGCACGGTGGGCTGCGCCAAAGGCATCATTGACGTAAATCTCCGCTAGGTTTGCCAGGCTCTTGGCAAATTCGGGGTCGTTTTTCTTTTCTCCCGGATAAAACCGGACATTCTCCAGAAGGAGTACTTCCCCATCTTTCAGATCTGAAACAGCCTTTTCTACCTCAGGCCCGATGCAGTCATCTACTTTGGTGACTTCTTTTCCCAGAAGTTCCGCCAGCCGCTTAGCCACCGGATCCATTCTGAACTTATCCTCGGGCTTATCCTTGGGGCGGCCCAAATGGGATGCCAAAATTACCCTGGCTCCTTGATCAATTAAGTACTGAATGGTGGGCAGGGCTGCCCGAATCCGCTTATCATCGGTGATATTCTGATTCTCATCCATGGGGACATTGAAATCTACCCGGACAAACACCCGTTTTCCCTTGACATCTAAATCCTTTACGGTGAGTTTATTCATACTCGATCCCCCCACTTGAGAGATTCCCGTTTAAATGAGCAGAAAGTCCCCCGGTCAGTTCGGAAAAGGAGCTGACCGGGGTGCGGTCAGATATGCCTCTATTAGGCACGGGAAGCCATGTATTTGACAAGATCCACTACTCTCATGGAGTAGCCCCACTCGTTATCGTACCAGGCAACGACCTTGGCGAAATTGCCTTCCATCACTGTGGTCAGAGCGGCATCAACGATGGAGGAGCGGTCATCGCCCCGGAAGTCCATGGATACCAAAGGAACCTCACTGACGCCTAGGATTCCCTTCAGCTCTCCCTCAGCGGCTGCCTTCAAAGCAGCATTGATCTCCTCTGCAGTGGTGTCTTTCTCCAGCTCCACGGTCAGATCAACAACGCTGACATCCGGAGTAGGTACCCGCATGGCAAAGCCGTCGAGCTTGCCTTTGAGCTGGGGCAGTACTAGACCGACAGCCGCGGCAGCACCGGTGGTGGTTGGGATGATACTCATGGCCGCTGCCCGTGCCCGCCGCAGATCCTTATGGGGCAGATCCAGGATCCGCTGATCGTTGGTATAGGCATGGACAGTGGTCATCAAGCCCCGCTTAATGCCGAATTTCTCGTCGATGACTTTAGCTACCGGCGCAAGGCAGTTGGTGGTGCAGGAAGCGTTGGACACCACATCGTGCTTGGCGGGGTCATAATCAGCGTGGTTTACGCCCATGACGATGGTGATGTCTTCATTCTTAGCGGGAGCAGTAATTACAACCTTCTTGGCACCGGCCTCGATGTGGGCCATAGCCGTTTCCTTGGACCGGAAAACACCGGTGGCCTCAACCACATACTCTACTCCCAAATCGCCCCAGGGCAGCTTTGCCGGATCCTTCTCGGCAAATACTTTGATACGCCGATCGCCGACAACCAGCTCGTCGCCCTCGGATCTAACATCCTCAGCCAAGGTGCCGTGGACCGAATCATACTTAAATAGGTGGGCAAGGGTCTCTGCATTCGTCAGATCATTGATGGCTACAACTTCGATCTCAGGATCGTTGAGGCATCCCCTGAGAACCAGCCGTCCAATTCGACCAAAACCATTGATCCCTACTTTAACTGCCATTTTGTCATCCTCCTCTAAAGTTTAAGTACGGGGAGCAATTTTAATGGGTTTAAATACCCCTCATATCCCATCGAAATGATCGTCTTCCACATCCCTCCCCTCAAGACTTGCATACATCAGACGGGCAGCCCCTTCATCGGTAATGCATACATGCTGATAGCGGTTGGACATGACGGCCAGGGCTGCCGCTGCCTTAGTATGACCGCCGCCTACAGCAACTACCTTGTCGATCTTGGCCAAATCCTCCATCCGCAGGCCAACACTGGTGGTGTTGTACACAATCCGTCCCTGCTCATCGAAATAGTATCCAAAGGCTTCTCCCACCGCCCGCCTTTCCCGGAGAAGCTGCAAATCTTCTTCTCCCAGCCCCCGGCGCCTAGCCATCTCTTCTGCTGTACCGATTCCGTGGAGGACTACATCGGCATTCTTTATTACATCTAGCATTTCCTTAATCTTCGGATCTCCGCATAGGCTGGCAATAACATCTTCTCCCACATCATCGGGAACATGCAGCAGCCGGTAGGTACCGCCTAGGCGTTCGGCAATATTGGCGGCCACGGTGTTGGCCTGTTTTTCTACTTCTTCGCCTAATCCTCCCCTGGCCGGCACCACCATTACATCCAGCTTTTCCGCTGAAGAAGGGAAGCTTCTGGCAACCTCTGCCAAAGTAGTGCCGCCGGTGACAGCCATAACATCTCCGTCTTTCAACACCGCCTTGAGGTACTTGGCAGTGGCCTTGGCCATCTCTTTCTTTACAGTTTCATCTTCATCGGAATCTCCCGGAACTATGACCACCTGCTGAAGTCCCAGCAGCCTGGCCAAGCGCCGCTCTAGTTGTGAAAGTCCCCTAAGTTCCCGAACGTATTCCTTCAGGTCGCCTAAGATCCGTTCACCCTCTTCGGTAACATGCATGCCGGCGGGATTGGATACCAACAGTCCCTGCTCCCGAAGAATTTCGATCTCATTGCGCACCGTTCGTTCCGGCAGCCGCAGCCGGGCCGCTAACGCCCGTCGACCCACTGGCTGGATGAAATATATGTTGCGCAAGATGGTGTACCGTTTTTCCACCAGCTCTGCAATTTCCGGAGCTATCTTTTGTATAACAGCCAAGTTGTCCATATATTATGGGGATAGTACCCGGCCCTCCCGTAATGTAAATTCAATTCCCGCAAAATCGACACACTAACCAAGGGATAGATTCCGAGGGGGTCTAATGCTGTCCCGCCACAACACTTTCTGTCCCGCGGGCGGCAAAAAAAGAAACTCATTTTTCTCTCCCCACTTTTATTCGAGCCGAGACGGCAAAGTCCTCCATCACTGCTGGAAATTTCCTGCAGAGCTACTTCGGAAACCTTGCTCTGCTTTTTCCTTCCGGATTTCTTCAGCGATGGCATCTAGTTTGCGAAAACGGTGATTTACCCCGGACTTGCTCAAAGGCGGATCCAAAAGCTGGCCCAACTCCTTAAGACTGGCGTAGGGATACTGAAGCCTGAGATTGGCCATTTCTTTTAGGTCCTGAGACAGCGACTCAAACCGCCCATTGTCCTTAATTAGTTTGATATTCTCAACCTGGCGAAAAGCCGCCTCCAGGGTTTTGTCCATATTGGCAGTCTCACAGTTAACCAAGCGGTTGACCTGGTTCCGCATCCCTTTTACAACCCGGACATTCTCCAGGTTCAATACGGCGGTGTGGCCCCCCAAAAGGTTCAAGAGGTTAGAGATCTGCTGCCCGTCTTTAAAGTAAAGGGCAACATGCTTCTTGCGCTGGATGACTCCGGGGGCTAAGTCGAAGGTCTCCATAAGGCTTTGGATAACAGCTGCCTGCTGAAAGCTGTCGGTGACAATCTCAAGGTGGTAGTTCTTCCTGGGATTAGTCAAGGAACCCCGGCAGATGTACACTCCCCTGAGGAAGGCCTTGCGGCAGCAGGGCTTCCCCCAGCGCTCCTTGCTGTAGCGCTGGTGAACTCCCCGCAGGCTGCCGACAATTCTGTGGAGCCGAGGCTGGTTGGGAATGCGGATGGTGTACACATTGTGCTTGCTAAACCGCACCCGGCGCCGCACCCTGATCTCCATGTAGGGCTGGTACAGCTGCTTCAGGAGGCGAAATGCCATTCTGGCAGCGGCAGCCTGTCCGACAATCAGTTCATAGCCCTGGGTGGTCAGCGTCCCATCTATATAGGCTAGCCCCGCCAGCTCAGCCAGCTGACAACAGCGGCGCTCCGGCATGATCCTGGCCAATTCATCTCTAGTAGCACGGGAAAATCCCATCACAGTGGGGAATTACCCCGCTCCCCCCTTTCCCAGCCCATGTACCGGCCAATCCTTCCGGCCTCTACCTATTGGGTTTGGCCTTCGCCACCAAAGCTCCCAAGTCCTCTTTAACTCCAACTCCCTTTAGCTTCAGGCTCAGGCTCTCCTCTCCATTTACTCAAGCTTCCTGACTTAGCTTCCTCTATTCTCTTTATCCCCGAACCCTTAGAAAGATAGTATCCCCTTACTCCTTTTGCCTCATATTATTGTCAGGGAAGGCTAATGGAAACCCACCGGTGATCCATACCTCTGACCAAGGCCTTGGCCGAAGAATTTGCCCTGGGTTAGATGCTTAGGAGCCCGGATCGGGTGGATCTTTCTTCCGCCGCCTAGAACTCCCATCATAGGTACAAGACGGGAGCAGGAAAGTGGGCGGGAAAAAGAGAAGCGGTAGTATAATCTACAGGCCGGGAAAGGATGAACACCACAATGGATGACACCCTCAACCAGCTAAAATTCGTACTGATCACCGGCCTTTCCGGCGCCGGCAAGACAGAGACAGTCCGCATTTTGGAGGATCTCGGCTACTTTTGCGTAGATAATCTGCCGCCAGCCCTCATTCCCAAGTTTGCTGAGCTTTGCATCCAATCCGAGGGCAAAGTTAACCATGTCGCCTTGGTATGCGATATCAGGGGCAG
>JAAYHH010000083.1 GCA_012735435.1 Bacillota bacterium
CTATGCGGATCGCCAAGGCGCCGCCGGATGCTGAACATCCCTACGGCCACGGCCGGGCTGAGAGCATCGGCGCCAAAGTCCTGGCGGTGATGCTGGTTCTCATGGGCCTCAGCATAGGAGGCACTGCCCTGCGCCAGCTCTTTACGGGTACCTTCGGGGTGCCTGGACATTTGGCCATCTGGGTTGTTTTTCTCTCGATAATGGTTAAAGAAGCCATGTACCGATACTCCATGGCGGTGGGGAAGCGGATTAACAGCACCGCCCTGATTGCCGACGCCCTGGAGCACCGTTCCGATGCCATGTCATCTGTGGCAGCACTAACGGGTATTGTCGGTGCCAGGCTTGGGTACCCCACCTGCGATCCCTTGGCAGCTGTGGTGGTTTCAATCTTCATTGTCAAGATGGGAGTCGGGATTTTCTTAGAATCCTCCCATGAACTGATGGATGCCCAGGTTCATGGAGAGCTGGCTAAAGAAGTTGAGATGCATGCCAACAGTGTGCCCGGGGTTGAGCATGTCGACGAAGTTAGGATTAGAAAATACGGCCCATATCATTTTGTAGATATGAAGCTCAGTGTAGATAAGAATCTGACGGTCTGGGAAGGCCATGCCATTGCCTCCCAGGTGAAGAGCAAACTGCAGAGCTCGGTGCCTTCCGTGGGAGATGTACTGGTACATGTCGATCCATATCCAGACCGCCACGATTTGGCTGGTTCTGACAGCTAGCCTTTGGCCGCCGTTTGCTTAGCTTTCACAGTCAGTTTTGCCAGACAGATGAGGGGTGGATCAAATCCACCCCTCCTAATATTAAGCAACACCTTCAACCCTTTTCATATCTCGGCTGGCGATGACGTCAATTCCCGTATCTAGAATATTAGCCAGAATCACATCACCGGTTTTTACAGGAGCAGTTACTTCTACCTGGGCCAGGACCTGCATAGCTTCAGCCAAGAGTTCCTTGGGAATAGCCTCGGTGGTTCTAACCGGCAGAAGGGGCAGGCTCGCGTTTCGGATCTTGACTGTAGTTGTCAGAACCCGCCTTGGGTTCAGTATCTCGTTCTCAGCGTATGCCTCTCCCCGCCGGCATTGAAACCCAGTGATGGACAGTTTCCCGTCACCATCCCGTTGTACCTCCAGCTGGCAGCCGGTGGGACAGACGATGCAGGTCATCTTCCGCTTGAGCTCTTCACCTACTTGGGTGTCGATGGCCATCTGTATTCTCCTCCCTCCTGTGGATACTTACAATCTCGGTTCTGCCGCAAGGCACAGCTCCCGGCCTTGGGCTTTTCCATCCTCCAGCAGGCTGTCCCAGTGCTGAGCCTTAAGCTTAATCTTCAGCATCTCACTGGGCCGCACCTGACGCTTCCGGGCCAGGGTTACGCCGCTGAGGGACAGGGTAATGGCATCCATAGGCTGCGTTACCCGCATGTAAAGGTCTACTTCTGCACCTTGGGTCACCCGCTGGGGCAGCACATAGCGGATACCGTCTCCGGGTTTAATGGTGAACTGGCCTCCCATGCCGTTCTTTCCATTAACAACTCCGTCAGCTGTCTGCTTTAGGGCATAGCGGGCTGCTGCCTCACCGGCGATTTCCGCTTCTTCGCTGACGTAGTCTACCAAGTCATGGACATGGAGGACGTTGCCGCAGGCGAAGATGCCGGAAACCAAGGTCTCCCGGCTTTCATCGACAATCGGTCCGCCAGTTCTTGGGTCTAAGGGCACCTCTGCCTCCTGGGACAGCTCGTTTTCAGGGATCAGACCAACCGAAAGGAGCAGGGTATCGCAGGGAATATACCTTTCGGTGCCGGGAATGGGGCACCAATTATCATCTACTTGGCTGATTGTTACTCCCTCTACCCGGTCTTTGCCGTGGATCTTGGTTACAGTGGAGTTCAAGTAAAGGGGGATATCAAAATCCTCCAGGCACTGGGCAATGTTTCTCGCAAGGCCCGCCGGATACGGCATAATTTCCACTACTGCTTCAACTTTAGCGCCTTCCATGGTGAAGCGCCTGGCCATAATCAGGCCGATATCGCCGGATCCGAGAATCACAACCCTCTTGCCGGGCATGAAGCCGTCCATATTGACAAAACGCTGGGCTGTACCGGCGGTGTAGACACCGGCGGGTCTGGTTCCTGGAATGCTCAAGGCTCCCCGGGTGCGCTCCCGGCATCCCATGGCCAGGATGACAGACTTGGCTTTGAGATTAATAAGTCCGTGGACTGGATGGACAGCGGTCATTTCCTTTTCCGGTGATAAGCTCAAGACCATCGTGTTTAGATAGACGTGGATCTTGGGGTCCGCTTCCACCTGGGGTATAAAGCGATAGGCGTATTCGGGGCCGGTGAGCTCCTCCTTGAAGCGGTGGAGGCCAAAGCCGTTGTGGATGCACTGCTGCAAGATTCCTCCCAGCTCGTGGTTCCGCTCCAGCACCGTCACATGTTCTGCTCCTGCCCTGCGGGCTGCAAGGGCTGCTGCCAACCCTGCCGGACCGCCGCCAATGATTGCTACATCGGTATAATGGGTGTTAAGCATTGGTTTCTCCCCCTTTCAGAAAGGACTTGGCTTCTGCCGTTAACAGTTCACTGCCTTTGCCCCGTTTGGTGATTTCAAGGGGAGAAACTCCCAGCTCCCGGGCCAGGATCTTGACGACATATGGCGTGCAAAAGCCTCCTTGGCACCTTCCCATCCCTGCCCGGGTGCGGAACTTAACCCCATCTACTGTACGGGCTCCCCGCCTGACGGCATCGACGATTTCGCCTTCGGTGATTGTCTCACAGCGGCAGACAACATGGGCATAAAGGGGATTCTCCTTGATAACCTCTTCCTTTTCCTCATCGGAAAGCTGCTTAAACCGGATGACTTTGGGCCGGCGGGGGTTAAAATCCGGTTTTTCTATGAGAGAAAGCCCTCCCTCAGCCAGCATTTCGGCAGCGTGCTCTGCGATGGCCGGTGCCGCCGTGAGGCCCGGTGATTCTATGCCCAAAAGGTGAACGGCTTTGCCTTCATGGGATGTTTCGAAGATGAAATCTCCCGTAGGTGAACCTGAACGGATGCCGGCAAAGGAGGCGATAATATCCCTCCGGCTTATTTTGGGAACCAATCTTTGGGTGAAGGATAGAATCTCATCTAAGCCTTCTGCAGTGGTAGAAAGCTCATCCTTATACGGCATTTCCAGTGCGGTAGGTCCGATCATCAGGTTGCCTTCAGCAGTGGGAATTACCAAAATACCCTTTGACTTGGGGGTTGGAACAGGGAAAATAGTGTGCCTAACCAGATTGCCCACCCGCTGGTCCAGGATATACTCTTCGCCCTTCCGGGGGATGAGGGAGGGCACGTCTAGTCCGCACATCCTTGCCAGGTCATCGGAAAAAAGGCCGGCGGAGTTGACTATATAGGTCGCCTTCCATGTACCGCCATCCTTAGAGGTTATGGTAAACCCATCATCCCCATGGGAGATGCCTGCAACTTCAACTTCGGTATATACATCGGCACCGTTGGCTGCCGCATTTTCAGCCATAGCTGCGGCAAGCTCAAAGGGAGCTACAATCCCTCCGGTAGATGCCCGTAAAACCAGGGTGATTTCCTCTGCTAAATTTGGCTCCAGGCGGCGGGCTGCATCGCCGTCCAAAATCTCCATCCCCGGGACGCCGTTCGCAAGCCCCTGCTGGTAGAACTGCTGCAAAATCTCTTCCTCTTCCTGGGTTCTAGCCACCATCATGAGGCCGTTGCGGAGGAAGGGAACATCTAGCTCATCACAGAGCTGGTCATACATCTGGTTTCCAGCCACGCATAGCTTTGCCATCCACGAACCGGGCTTGTTATGAAAACCGGCGTGGACGATGCCGCTGTTGGCCTTGGTGGCACCCCAGCCCACCTCCGCATGTTTTTCCAGCAGTGCGGCCTTGAGCTGGTAGCGGGAGAGAGTCCGGAGCACAGCAGTACCCACGACGCCTCCGCCAATGACTATGACATCGTAATGCGTTTTTTCGCCCAACCATGACACCTCTCTTTGCCTTGATTGCCTTTACGGGAGATAAACAAAAAGATCCTAAGATCCAGGGTAACCGAAATTACCCCCGGATTCTCAGGATCTTCTCCTAATCTCCTGTCCTGATTTTCCAGGTCCGACAGTTTACGAATTTTTCCTTTCACATCTATTCTACCGATAAACCCACCAACTGACAAGGGAAATCAGTGAAAGGATGTTCAAGACCCGGCGGAAGGCGCTGCCGGCTCCGGAATTTCCGCCGGGGTAATGCATCTTTCACTTACAGCATATGTTTGGAAAAGAGCGGAGGGAAGGGTTGATCGGCTTGTATATTGTGGTGATACGGCGGCGGGTCTTGGTACCAATTCTTCTTTGCTTGACTTGGCTGGCTGTTTTCGGTCTGGTGTTAGCGGGTCTTCTGCCTGAACGGCGGGTGATTGTCATCGATCCCGGACACGGCGGGATTGACGGCGGCACCAGCAGCGGAAATCTTTTGGAAAAAGATGTCAATTTACGGATGGGCCATATCCTGCGTCAAGTCCTGGAGGCCCATGAATACCAGGTGGTGATGACCAGAACCGACGACAGCGACGTATCCCATTTCGTACCAGAGGGGGCCAGCCGGTATCGGCGGGATTTGAAAGGTAGAGTCCGATTGGTCGGGCGGGTGCGGCCTATCAGCTTAATCAGTATCCATGTCAACTGGCACAAGGACAGCTGGCGGCGGGGTGCCATTGTCTATTACCAAAACGGGGAAGCAGAGAGCCGTCTCTTGGCCGAGGCGATCCAAAGGGAGCTCAACGCCATCCAGCCGGTGGAGCGGCAGATCAGGGCAGCTGACTTTTATGTACTGCGAAATACCGATGCTCCCGCCGTGCTGGTGGAAATCGGGTTTATTTCCAATCCCGAGGACCGCAAGCTGATGCAGGATGAGGCTTATCTCACCAAGCAGGCAGAGGCCATCAGGGCTGGGATTGAGGCTTTCCTGCGCCAGCTAGAGCCCTCCGCCGAATCCTCCAAGGGTCGAAGGTAGAGAAAACCTACATCATCTTATTTGCGCGGTTGTCTGCGGCAGGGCTGCTTGCAGCATGGGCCGGATTTTTCCGCATAAATGGGAAAAGCCCGGCTTTCCCTTTGCCGGGCCCCGACCCATGGATTTGTTACCTATCTGCATTTATGAATTTTGGGGCAACATCTGTAGGCGGTGTTGCCAGAGAGGCTACTTGGGCATCCCTCCTTTTGGCTGTCCCCTGGGGCAAGATAGGAATGGGAGCCAGGTACACAGGTTAATGATACTGCGCCTATCTGGGGACAGGAATCTTTGTTGGTTATAGTATACAAATTAGATGTGATAAAATTGTGACAGGACCTTGACGAAAACAAGAATTTCCCGCCAAAACAAAAATCTGTCCCGGCTTCGGGGAATACTGCGGCTTCAGCAGGAGGAGTTTAGGGGCTCCAAAGGTAATAATTCAAGGTAACCTTGCTTACAGCTCCACGGCTTGGGCGGCGAGAGGGGGTAGTATCGGCTTTGGGAAGTGCCGAAAGACTGGATCATCTTGATAGTCAGATACTAATGCACCTGCAGAGGGATGGACGGAGTTCCTATACTGCCCTTGCTGCGCTTTGCGGGGTATCTGAGGGAACCGTGCGCAAACGGATGCAGCGTTTGGAAGATCGCGGTGTTGTCAGGATTGTGGGAGTTACCAATCCGGCAAAGACAGGAATGGATACAGTAGCGGTGATTTGGCTGCGGGTTGAACGGGGGCGGCTTTTGGAAGTGGTTTCCCAAATAACTGTCCTGCCGCAGACCCACTATGTTGCCTATACTACAGGAGCTTCAGACATCGTTGCCATAGTTACCCTCGAGTCGCAGGAAGAGTTGGTCAAATTCCTTGCCAGGGACTTGGGCTCCATTGAGGGCCTTACCGAGACAGAAACATCCATGGTGCTGAGGGTTTACAAGCAGGCCTATGACTGGTCGCCTTGGCCCCATGAGCCTCCCCAGTTTGCCGCCCAGGAAGAAGCCAGTGAAGAGCTGGACGAGATTGACCTTAAGATCATCCGCTACCTGCAGAAAGATGGGAGGATGACCTTTGTCACCATCGCCGATGAATTGGGGATTACCGAGAGTACGGTGCGGCGGCGGGTGACTTCCTTATTGGAAAGGGATATCCTCAAGATAGCGGCTATCATCAATCCCGCCCAGGTGGGCCGCACCACTTTGGCGATGATCGGGATTAAAGTGGAAAGGCAGCGCTTAGGAGATGTGGCACGTACTCTGGCCAGCATGACGGATGTCCGTTATCTGGCCTTATCTACTGGAAAATACGATCTCATTATTGAAGTAGTCCAGGAGTCCAACGAGAAATTGCTGGACTTCTTGGTGGATACACTAGAAGATATACCAGGCATCCTGCGCACAGACACCCATCTGCTTCTAAAACTATCCAAGGAGTCATATGATTGGGGGGTAGCGAAGGGGCTCTGTGTAGCTGGATAACGGAGGGGTAGGCTTGGATAAAGCACAATTGGCAGAGGACTTACAGAAAGCTGTCCCAGGGTTGTGCCTTAGAATCGATGAGCCCATGTGCAACCATACGTCCTTCCGCATCGGGGGACCGGCGGATTTGATGATCTGGCCCGCCTCCATTGGAGAGCTGCAGCAGGTACTGCGGCTTTTGAAGGGTCACCAGGTACCGGTATATATCATGGGAAACGGCTCCAACCTCTTGGTAAGAGACGGGGGATTTCGGGGAGTTATTATTAAGCTTGCAGAGAACTTCAGCCAGATCACGGTAGAAGGCACTAGGCTCCGGGCCCAGGTGGGAGCATCACTGGCAAAGCTGGCCAATGAAGCTTGTCGGGCTGGCCTTGGGGGACTGGAGTTTGCCTCCGGCATTCCCGGAACTTTAGGGGGAGCCATAGCCATGAATGCCGGAGCCTACGGCGGGGAAATGGCCGATGTCTTAAGGGAAGTGACCTGCTGTGATCTGGAGGGCAATTTATACCATTTTAGTCTGGAGGAGCTGGAGCTCGGCTACAGGACCAGCCGGGTGCGAAGCCAGGGGTACATAGCCCTGGAAGCCCTCCTGCAGCTTGTCCCAGAAGATCAAGAAGTCATCAGAACAAAGATGAATGAGCTAAACCGACGGCGGCGGGAAAAGCAGCCGCTGAATTTCCCGAGCGCCGGCAGTACTTTCAAACGGCCCCCTGGCCATTATGCCGGTAAACTGATTGACGATGCAGGCCTCCGGGGTCTTACCCACGGCCGGGCCCAGGTGTCGGAGCTTCACTGCGGATTTGTAATCAACTTGGGGGGCGCAACTGCTAAGGAAGTGCTGGAGCTCATTGAGATTGTGCGGAAGCGGGTTTGGGAAAAATTCCACGTAAGGCTTGAGCTGGAAGTACAAGTGATAGGCGAAGATTGAAGTACAAGTGATTGTTGAAGACTAAGGATTGGAAGGTGCCGGGAGGGCGCCTTTTATTTTTGACTGAAAAAGGGACAGACCGATTGATTCCGTTCTCTCAGGCGACAAGTGGGCCTAAACCGGCAGACAGCACAGGGAAGCCGCCCGGCGGCGGGCTTCCGGGCCCTGGCCCGGGGTGATTCGGCGGGGGGTGCAGCCAGCTCCACGGCATACTCTTCACAGCCTTGGCAGAAGTGGCCCAGCTCCAGCCCCATTTTATAGCCATGGAGGCTGCAGTAGTACGTCAGACTTTGATCCTGGGCTTTTTTCGCTTCAGCGTAACGGCAGATTTCCATCCTATTTGCCCCTTTTTTAGAATCGTTTTCTCCCACTGGCTTCTCCTATCATTCTATGGAGTCGGATCCCTTTGCATACTTGAAAAGAAGAATATTAACAGACCATTTTCTTGTACCTAGCAGGAATGTGGTGGTAAGTAGACGAAAGTATCAATCAATCAAACTAGATCCCAAGAAACCACAGAATAGAATGGGTGGATGCCGAAAGGGGCTGTAAAGTGGTATCAGAGTTTCAGCTTAAGCGAGATATCGTTGAAGTTGGCCGTCGAATATACAATCGGGGCTATGTGGCCGCTAATGATGGAAATATCAGCATCCGCATCGACGAGAACCGGGTTCTGTGTACACCCACTGGGGTGAGCAAAGGTTTCATGACCCCGGACATGATCTCCACAGTGGACTTGGATGGCAAGGTGATCAGCGGCACCTGGAAGCCTTCATCGGAGCTAAAGATGCACTTGGCTGTTTATAAAGCCAGGGAGGACGTCAAGGCAGTTGTCCACGCCCATCCTCCCTATGCCACTGCCTTTGCTGTGGCCGGCTATGCGCTGAAGGAAGCCATTATGCCGGAGGTAATTATCAGCCTTGGCTGGGTGCCCCTCACTAGATACGGCACTCCTTCAACCGAGGAGATTCCTGAGGCGATTATGCCTTATTTGCCGTGCCATGATGCCTTCCTTTTGGAAAATCACGGTGCCTTGACAGTGGGAACCGATGTCTACAATGCGCTCTTTAAAATGGAGACCTTGGAGATGGGAGCACAGATCAGCTTGCTTTCCCGCCTCTTGGGCGGCGCCCGAGAGATCAGTCCGGAAAATGTAGAGAGACTCCTGGAGGTCAGGAG
>JAAYHH010000084.1 GCA_012735435.1 Bacillota bacterium
ATCGCGGCAACAATAGTTGTTGGGCTGTATTTGTTGCCGATATCGTTCTGCAAGATCAGAACTGGCCTTGTGCCCCCCTGCTCTGAACCTATCACCGGATTCAGATTCGCGTAAAAAATATCACCCCGCTGTATTTGCACCGAAATCACTTTGCCCCCGCTAATTGCTGTTCGTAATATTCAAGATCGATATCGTAATTAACGTCACTTTCCTCTGCCAGCTGCAAGTTGAGCTGAGCCATTTCCCTATACCCCTCAATCAGCTCTTCCCGCAGCTTGGAGCGCCGCCGCTCCATCAGATAGAAACGCATGGCTTCCCGCACAAACTGACTCCGACTACCCTGAAGCTCACGTACCGCCTCATCCACCTGTTCCAGCAAAGTACTTGGTAGACAGATCATGATCCGCTTGGTTGAACTCACTCCGAGTAGCCCCTCTCTTGTGGTGAATGCCAACGCATCCATCATTAATCCTATTATATGCAGATTACGGTAACCGTTAAAACTGTCCTGCGCTGCTTCCTTTGTATTAATGCCCCCTATTAGAACGGTTTTGCAGCGCGCTAACTTTGCTATGATAATTCCACCCCAACCTCCCTAATTCCTTTCTCCAGGGGAAAATTATCTAATGCCAACTAATAACTGCCGCTTCAGGATCCCATTACCCCCATCAGAAAAAACCACCGCCTATTTAAGAAACGACACCAAGTCATCTGCGCCCATGACCTGATGCCGTTTCTTATCTCCAAGACCAGCGTTATCCGCTGGACAGGAAACAGCCGGAACCACAAGATTCCGGCTGTTGTTGTTTCTATCTATACATAGCTAGGCAATTGCCAGCTCAGTGTCTTTGTCAAAGAGATGGATCTTGGCCATGTTGAACATCACTTTCAGCGGTGCGCCGTCCTGGGCCTTAGTTGTCGGCTCAAGCCGGGCTACAAAGCTGTGCCGCCCTATGGAGAAGTAAGCGTAGACCTCAGCACCCATGGGCTCTGTGACGTCAACTGTAGCCGTCAAGCTGTGCGACTCGATTACTTCGCTCGTCAAAGCGGCATCTTCGATGTCCTCCGGCCGAACACCCATCACGACTTCCTTGTTGACATATTTATCGATATTCTTGAACTTGGCTGCCCGCTCCCGATCGATGGTAAGCTTGAAGTCTCCACCGTCGACAATATACTCATCGCCATCCCTGCGGAGGATGACATCAATGAAGTTCATCGCCGGGCTGCCGATAAAGCCAGCTACAAAGATATTAACTGGATTATTGTAAATCTCCAGAGGAGCACCTACCTGCTGAATGAAGCCGTCCCTCATAACCACGATCCGGTCGCCCATGGTCATAGCTTCCGTCTGGTCGTGGGTTACGTAGATGATGGTTGTCTGCAGGCGGTTATGGAGCTTCGCCAGCTCCGCTCTCATCTGTACACGGAGTTTTGCGTCCAAGTTGGACAGAGGTTCGTCCATGAGGAAAACCTTCGGTTCGCGTACAATGGCTCGTCCTACAGCTACACGCTGCCTCTGACCACCGGAGAGAGCCTTTGGCTTTCTATCCAGCAGGTTCTCAATGCCCAGCATGCGGGCAGCAGCTTTAACTCTCTGATCTATCTCGGACTTTGGCAGCTTGCGGAGTTTCAAACCGAAGGCCATGTTGTTGTAGACATCCATGTGGGGGTACAACGCGTAGTTCTGGAATACCATTGCAATGTCGCGGTCTTTCGGAGGGATGTCGTTGACTACTGTATCACCGATTAGAATAGTACCCTCAGTAATCTCTTCCAGGCCGGCGACCATTCTCAAGGTAGTGGACTTTCCACATCCAGAGGGGCCTACCAGCACGATAAACTCTTTATCTTTAATTTCCAGATTTGCATTATTAACAGCGATTACGTTGCCGAACCGCTTCGTCACATTTTGCAGCGTAACTCCGGCCATTCGTCTATAGACCTCCTTCTATATGCACATGGCGTCAGTTGCCATTAACCACCAATGTAGCGACATCAAACTGCTTTGTCCACCACCCCCTCGGGTTCCGTGATTCTATCTACATAATCGGATATTCAGAGAGACATCAAAACCCGAAGGACATATACTGCATAACTATGGCTACAACCCGTTGGCCGGGATACTGCTTCTTCTATTGTATCTATATCAACACCGCAGAGCGGTCGTCTTCGGGTTACTCTCTTGTTAACATTATTCAACAGCTAATTCTATTATCCTTCCTGAAAAAGCG
>JAAYHH010000085.1 GCA_012735435.1 Bacillota bacterium
CCCGATACCGGAATTTGGGAACTAGCTGACCCAGTGACTACCTTTGGCTGTACCTCTGGGCTGCGAAACCAGATGCGGTGCGGGGTCAAGTACAAGATGCTGGTGGATCAACTCCACGCCCAGGGAAAATCCTTTGCTGAAATTGAAGAGGCCATTGAAGAGGCTAAAGCCAATGAACTTGGGCCAGACAGCATGCAGGCAGAAGGTACAACTCCTCGGCGGCTGACGGATATTTTGGCCACTTTAGCTGACTTGGTCAGCGGTTCCGCCGATGCCGGCACGCCGGTGGTTCTGATCAAAGGTATTTACCAGGGATAAGAAAATGGGAGGGAAGCGGTGGTGTGCCGCTTCCCTGTTCATTCGCCGACCAGCAAAGCCCCTAAGCTTTCACCTTTTTGAGCCTTCTCTGTATATGGAATCTGATAACTGCTGGAGATGCCGTCTGCGGTTTTCCAGCAGGAAAAGCTGTATTGTGAGAAGATAGATACATAGGAAGAAATATACGGAAGGTGGAGCTATGTATATTGCCGGAATCGATGTAGGCGGTACCAATACAGATGCTGCCTTGATCAAGGACAATCAAGTAGTGGCCACCGGTAAAGTGCCCACCGACCAGGACAATCTGGTGGAAAGCACTGCAGCAGCTTTGGAGTCGATTCTTAGCAGCTACCGGGATTCGGAGCCCCTGGAGCTGCACTTAAGCACTACGTTATCTACTAATACTATTATCGAGGGGCAGGGAGATCCCACCTTTGTGCTGGCCGTACCGGGGCCGGGGATGCGGATAGAGGATTTAAGTTTGGGGTTTCCAGTTCACAAGCTTTCCGGTTCAGTGGACCACAGGGGACGGGAGGTAGCTGCTGTTAACCCCAGGGAGGTTGAGGGTGCTTTGACCTCCGCCAGGCAGGCCGGAATAGAGGTCTTGGCAGTAGTGGGGAAGTTCTCCCACCGCAATCCCTCCCAGGAGCTTGAGATTGAGACTTTAGCCAAGGGGAATTACGGCTTTCGGCATGTAACCTTGGGTCACCGGCTTTCGGGCCGGCCCAATTTCCCCCGGCGGCTTGCAACCAGCTATCTAAATGCCAGTGTTGCAGGCCAGCAGGCTAGGTTTGCTCAGATGGTGAAGCGGTTGATGCTGGAAGGGAGAAACATCGGCCGGGTTTATCTCTTGAAGGCCGATGGGGGGACGATGACCCTGAAAGATTCCCTTGCCCGTCCGGTGGAAACTATCCTAAGCGGGCCTGCTGCCAGCTTGATGGGAGCCCGGGCCCTGACCAAGCATCAGCACGGCAATGCTGTCATCGTGGATATAGGCGGCACTACCACCGATATTGCCGTCCAAGCAGCAGGTGAGCCGGTCTTTCAGCCCCAGGGAGCGGAGATCGCAGGCCACAAGACCCTGGTACCGGCCTTGTTTGTCCGTTCCATTGGCTTAGGGGGCGATTCGGAGATCCGGTTAGTCCGCCGGCCGGAGGGCGGGAAGGCCCATCTGCAGCTTCTCATCGGGCCCAGGCGGGCCGGTACTCCGGCAGCCTTAGGAGGCAGCAGGGCTACTCCCACCGATGCGGCGGTGGTCCTGGGACTTACCTCCATAGGTGATGTCAACCGGGCTCGGGAAGTGGTGGCTCAGCTGGCAGGAGCCCTGGGATTGGGGATTGAAGAGACTGCCCAGGAGATAATTAATGGGTTTATCCGCCAGCTGGTAGAGGCCGTTGAGGATACTTATGCTTATCTGGAATCCCGGCCTGTTTATACCATTTCGGAGCTTTTGGCACCGCCGGATATCCGGCCTGGGGTACTAATCGGTTTGGGCGGGCCGGCTCAGGTGTTTATTCCTCTAGCAGCCCAGGCCATGGGTATAGACTGGGAAGTACTGCCCCATCATGAAGAAGCCAATGCCATCGGCGCCGCTGCCAGTCGACCGACTGCCGCAGTTACTTACCATGCCGACACTGCCCTAGGTGTAGTTACGGTGCCCGAGATGGATTACATGGGCAAGATCAAAAAGCCCCTGTTTTTTGACCTTAAGAAAGCCCGGGAAGAGGCGCGGCGGTGGGCGGCTGAGAAAGGCAAGGAACTGGGCATCACCGGTTCAGATGATATCACCATCGTAGAAGAAGAGAGCTTCAACATGGTACGGGGCTTCCATACAGTGGGCCGGATTTTCACCATTAGGGCTCAGGTTCGGCCGGAAGTACGGCGGATTGCCGCCGGGGCGGAAGGGGGCGAAGCTGATGCAGACCACTAGTCATAAAGTCGGACTTGTGTTTTTCCCCGCCTTTGATTGGGCTATTGCACCGGACCATCCTGAAAGGGAAGAGCGGCTTTTATATACCCGGGATCAGATTGTGGAAGAAGGACTGCTGGACGTGCCGGGAATAGAGGAATTCCGGCCCGGGATTGCCGCCGATGTGGAAATCAACCGGGCCCATATCTGCGTCCCCTCGGTGGACAATGTAATCACCGAATCCCACAGAATTGCCGCGGGCGGGACAATAACCGCCGCTGATCTGGTTCTTACCGGTAAGGTCAACCGGTCCTTTGCTTTGCTGAGGCCCCCCGGTCACCATGCCAATAGAATTGTCCATGGTTCCCGGGGTTTTTGCACCATCAATAATGAGGCTATTATGGTGGAACATATCCGCCGCACCTATGGGTCTCACCTCCGCATTGCCATTGTGGATACCGATGCCCACCACGGCGACGGCACCCAAGATATTTTCTACAATGACCCGGGGATTTTGCATATCTCCCTACACCAGGATGGCCGCACTTTATATCCCGGCACCGGTTTCATTAATGAGCGGGGCGGTCCTGCCGCCTACGGTCAGACGGTGAATGTGCCGCTGCCGCCGGGCACCGGGGATGAAGGTGTTTTATATGTAATCGAGAACTTAGTTCTGCCTATCCTGGAGGACTTTGAGCCGGACTTGGTGATCAATGCCGCAGGTCAAGACAACCACTACACCGATCCCCTCACCAATATGCGGGTGACTGCCCAAGGTTATGCTAGGCTGACAGAGCTTTTGTCTCCCGATATTGTCGTCTTGGAGGGCGGTTATTCCATCGAAGGGGCTCTGCCCTATGTAAATGCGGGACTGCTTCTGGCCCTTGCTGGACTGGACTACAGTGCCGCTCTGGAGCCGGACTGGTCCGAAGAAAAGCTGAAGCAGCTACCCCATATTTCCGAGTACATTAGAAAGATGGTGGACCAGCTTTGGCAGCTGTGGCGCACCAGAAAGGATGTTGACCTGGAGAAGATTTTCGGGCGCGGTCCGTTCTATACGAGGCGGCGTCAAATCTACTACGATACCGACAACATCATGGAAGAACAAGTGGAGAAGATCAAGCTGTGCTCCGCCTGCAGCGGCTGGCGGGTGATTCATTCCGGTGCCGCCCGGGGAATGGGAGGCGGATTGGGACGGGCCACAGTAATTGCGGCAGTGCTGCTTCCCTGGCATGTCTGTGAAGATTGCCGGCGGGAAGCCGAGGCTGAATTCCAAGGGGCCCAAAAAAGTGGACGTTTCCGGTATGTATACCTGCAGGATGTGGAACGGGATATATATGAGTGCATATAGAAGTTCTTTGGCAAACTTATGTAATACTGAACAACTCGTTACAGGGGGAGTGGGTCGCTTTATGGCATATGATTTTGATGTCTTAATCGAACGCCGGGGAACCAACTGCGTTAAGTGGGATGGTTTGGAGCAGAGATATGGAGATAAGGACCTGCTTCCCTTCTGGGTGGCAGATATGGATTTTGCCGCGGCGGAACCGATTCAAAGGGCTCTCTTGGAGCGGATTCAGCATCCTGTTTA
>JAAYHH010000086.1 GCA_012735435.1 Bacillota bacterium
AAGGTCCTCCCGGGTGGAACCAGTTTCAAAACTAGCACCACAGGCACAGGTAACTGTTGTCTGATAGTATGGTGGATGAATCTTCTCCTTCACGGCCTGTCACCTCTTTCCCCATTTGGTACTATAATGTTCAAATATGCGATTTACACACCGTAGAATTATAACATGATCATCGGGATGGGCGCAAGCCGCACCCGTGCACCGGCTCCCTTTTTTGCTGTGCTGCCTATCTTGGAAACTTCTGCAAGACGCCACCGGGACTAGGGCAAGAGATACTTCTCAGGATCAACCGCTGTCCCTCGATAACGGATCTCAAAATGAAGGTGCGGACCCGTTGAACGGCCTGTGTTGCCGCTGTAGGCAATGATCTGCCCTCGCTTTACACTCTCACCGGCCTTAACAGCTAACCGGGAGTTATGGGCATATCTAGTCTCTACCCCTTGCCCGTGATCGATGATTACAAGATTGCCGTACGAACCCCGGGGCCCGCTCCATGTAACCCGCCCATCGGCGGCGGCCCGTATAGGAGTCCCTGTAGGAACTGCTATATCCAGTCCATAGTGCATGCTGCCCCACCGGGGACCAAACCGGGATGATATCCGGGCCCTTGCCGGCCAATCGAAAGCTCTCCTCAACTGACCGTTGGCTCCAACCAGCTGGTAGCGCTGAGCAGCCACTGCCTGCGCCCCTGGAATCACCAGCTGCTGTCCCACCCGCAGGGCGCTGGGATCCGATAAGTCATTGGCTTCAACGATATCCTGAGTCTTGACCTGGTAAGCCCTTGCTATGCTCCACACACTATCCCCTGGCCTTACTGTGTGCAGGGCTCCATCGATGGTCAAAATGGTCAGCTTCTGTCCTACCTGCAGGCGCTGGGGATCGCTGATCCCGTTGGCCGCGACAATGGTGTCGATATGGATTCCATAGATCTTGGCGATATCCCAAAGGGTTTGCCCCCGTGCTACTACATGGGTCAGCACCGTGGGTTTCTCTTTTTCGGAGGATTGATCCGCTAGCTGGCCTTCACCATCAGCCACGGCAGTGACAGTATCAACCGGTATCCCTTCCGTATTGTCCCCATCTGCAGGAGGTATTATCTCTCCTAGGGAAACGGAAGGAGCACTGCCCGCACCCGCCATGGCCATCAGTTCTTGGAGATCATCAGATAATAGCGAAGCAAATTCGAGATCATCGGGATCGGGGCCACCTTGATCGGTTCCTCCCAGTAGATCCTCGTTCCAGGTAAACTGAACCGGCGAATCGGAGGTCAACCTAGAAGCCTCATCGGAGACTGTCAAGGCAACAAAAATCATCAGTATTAAGAGGGTCCATCCCGGGCGCCAGCGGCTGGTGCGATTGTCCTCCAATGCTACCCACTCCAATCCTATGGAATCAATTTGTTAACTTCTTGCCGTTGGGGGCCAAATCCTTTTTTTGCTGAGAAATTCTTCTGTAGGTTTATCTTCCCAAATAAGGCCGGCACTGTCGGCCCTTACTCCTATGCCGGAGACAAAGCCGAGGGGCTGTCAGGCTATGATGACCGGACATTCTCAGCGAAGGTAGAATTGATGACTATGTCTATTAACTCCGCATTGGACTTGGTATTCATAATCCGGTCAATGAGAATATCGGTTGTTTCCGCGGTCCCAACGGCGCTGAAGGCCTTCCGCAGGAGCCACATCATCTCCAGTTCCTGCTCCGTCAGCAGCAGTTCCTCTTTCCGTGTACCCGACCGGTAGATATCAATAGCGGGGAAAATACGCCGTTCTGCCAGGCGGCGGTCTAGATGGAGCTCCATATTGCCGGTGCCCTTAAACTCCTCATAAATAACGTCATCCATTCGGGAGCCTGTTTCGATGAGGGCAGTAGCGATTATAGTAAGACTGCCTCCTTCCTCCAGCTTGCGGGCAGCACCGAAGAACCGCTTGGGACGATGGAGTGCAGCTGGGTCAACACCGCCGGAAAGGGTGCGTCCGCTGGGCGGTACCACCAAGTTGTGGGCCCTGGCTAGACGGGTAATGCTGTCTAGCAAAATGACAACATCTTTTCCGTGCTCAACCAAACGCCGAGCCCTCTCCAATACCATATCTGCCACTCGAACGTGGTTATCCGGGGGCTCATCAAAGGTTGAGCTGATCACTTCTCCATCGACTGACCTCTGCATATCGGTGACTTCCTCCGGCCGTTCATCAATGAGGAGCACCATCAGCTCAACTTCCGGATGATTGTGGGTTACGCTGTTGGCTATCTTCTTGAGGACTGTAGTCTTGCCGGCCTTGGGCGGGGCCACGATTAAACCCCGCTGGCCTTTTCCCAAAGGAGCTACAACATCAATTAGTCTTGTTGCTGTGTCTTCCTGGGAGACCTCCAGCCGCAGGCGCTCGTAGGGATAGATAGGGGTGAGGTCTTCGAAGTTGGGTCGTCTGATGGCTTTTTCAGGGTCGAGGCCGTTGACAGCTATAACCTTTAGGAGAGCATTATACCGTTCATTATCCTTGGGGGGTCTTACCTGCCCCAGCACTAAGTCACCGGTTCTCAGGTTGAATCTCCGAATTTGAGAGGGTGAGACATAGACATCTTCACTGCTAGGGGTATACCCCTCTACCCGCAGAAAGCCGTAGCCGTCAGGAAGGATCTCTAGTACGCCGTCTTTGAAATCCAAGCCCTCTCTGTTTGACTCCGCCTTTAGAATTTCAAAGATGAGTTCACGCTTGCGGAGCCGTGAAGAACCGGGGATTTCCAGTTCTCTTGCGATCTCCTGCAGTTCCGCCGATGTTTTCTCTTCCAGTTGAGAAATATTCATAACTCCACTCCTTAACCCTGTGTGCTGAATTGCCACTTATCAAAACAGTAGGATTATTGCGTTTAGCAACGCAAAATTGCAGCTGCCGCCTGTTAAGGGAGGCTCATATAAAATCCTTGGACTTGTTCTCGCTGAATGATAGCTGAATTTGTGAGTAGGAGAGTACTCAAGAACATGCTGGCAACAATCAAGGTCAGACAGACGATGATGGTGAACCAAAGTCGAGAATGGGAGGCGGGTGGAAGATTGGTTCACCCGCCTGCTGCATTGACAACCTCTTTATGCTTTCCCAGAAGAGCCAAACAGACGCATCTTCTCCTGTACTACCTTCTGCATAGCTTCCCTTGCCGGACCTAGGATCTTCCGGGGATCTATCTCATCGGGAGCGGCTTCCAAAACGTTGCGAACAGCTTGTGTGAAAGCTACCCGGAGTTCCGTATCAATATTGATCTTACTGATTCCAAGCTGGCAAGCTTTTCGAATCGCTTCATCAGGCACGCCGGAGGCACCATGTAAAACCAAGGGGATATCCACACGCTTCTTGATCTCTTCTAAACGCTTGAAGTCTATCCTGGGCTCCCCTTTATAAACTCCGTGGGCTGTACCTATGGCTACAGCCAATAGGTCAGGCTGGGCCCGCTCCACAAATTCGGCAGCCTCATCCGGATCGGTCATGGTGGCATCCTGGTCGGAAACCACAATATCGTCCTCGGTACCGCCGATCTTGCCCAGTTCGGCTTCTACCGAGACTCCCGCAGCGCGGGCGACATCCACAACCCGCTTTACTAAAGCTATGTTCTCCTCGAAAGGCAGCTGGGAGCCGTCAATCATGACAGCGGAAAAGCCCTTGCGAATACACACCATAGCCTGTTCAAAACTAGTCCCGTGGTCTAGATTCAGAGCCACCGGCACAGAAGCGTTTTCAGCGGCCACCCGGGCCATGGCTACGATGTAATCGATGCCGGCGTACTTAAGACCGCCCTGACTCGCCTGCAAAATAACAGGTGAACGCTCCTCTTCAGCGGCCGCGATAACAGCCTGCAGGATCTCCATATTGTTTAAGTTGAAGGCTCCTACAGCATAGCCGCCTTCAGCAGCGGCCTTGGTGAGTTCAGCGACAGTGACTAAAGCCAAATTCTTCTCCTCCCACTTGCCGGGCCGTATTGGGCCCTTGTCTATACTCTGTGTCGATAACGAAAGTCAGCTGAGTCGATGCATGTGAAAGCTCCCTTTTTTAGGACAACCTCCTGCAGCCCTTCCATGGCGGCAAGGTCTTCTTCCCGTTCGGCATATATGACTAATGTGCCGCCACACTGCGAACACACAACTTCAACCTTTTCGGAGAAAAGGTCCAGTTCCAGCTGACGATTGCCGCAGCCGCAATACAACTGTCCATCATTGGCCCAGGTTTGGAGCCGCCCCAATACTTCCCGCATTATCTCAATATCCACAAATGCAGAGTCAATGGCTCCTGGCACCACTACATTTGCCAGCAGATCTCCCTCGGCGGCCAAGAGCTCCTGCACCCGTTCAGCCCGTCCAATCATAGCCAGATCAACATCACTTACAGGGCAAAAGAGCACAAGGGCATCATTATGTATAAGCCCCTTGGCGTCAACGAGGATCTCGTGCTGCGTTTCGCATACAATGCAACCGATGTGCAGTTTGTATAAGCGGCTGTGCCGTCCAATCTCTACAAGAACATACCCGCACGGGCAGCGAATGATGGTTGGTTTGCTGCTATGTAGCTCGAACAGAGAATAGTCACGGAGTTCGAGCCGACCACATTGGGGACACCGCACGGCCACGACTCGTTTGGTATCAATCAACATCTAAGTCCACTCCCTTGGCGGCTCAGTTGTAAAGTTTCGCTACCTAGAAACAAACTCCTTTATGAACCGTTAGTTTATTTTCCAAGGGGCGTCCTATTCCAGCGGTCCCATTTCATAAAAATCGCCTCCCCGTTCTATCCTTTCCAGTATGAACCGGGGAGGCAGACTTTATAACTGACGGACCGCCGCTTTACTTACTGGAGATTACGGCGGAAATCGTCGGGGGTGAGATCAGCCAAGAACCGGCGGAATTCTTCCACTTCCTGATCATGGCTGTCTGCCGAAGCTTTCTCGCCCGCAGCCTCGCGATCAGCGATCATGGCTTGGTTAGCCACAGTATCGGAAACGAAGATCGGGCTCTGGGTACGGAGTGCAAGGGCAATGGCATCACTTGGTCTAGCATCCACTTCAACTTTCCCCGTTACCGTCTTAAGGACAATACAACCATAGTACGTCTCATCCCTGAGGTCCGAGATCACGACTCGATCCACCTGGGCATCCAGCTTGCTCAGCAGGTCCCGCATCAGATCGTGGGTCAGTGGTCGGGGCGGCTTAATCCCTTCGAGTTCCATGGCAATTGCATTGGCCTCAGCCGGTCCTATCATGATGGGCAAGAAATGCCGTTCATCCATGTCAGTCACTACTACAACCGGGCACATGGCAACCTGGTCAATGCCAACTAGCTTCACCTTAACCCGAACCATATCTTCCACCTCTCTCGACTCCCAAGGTGATAACCCATCCATTTCAGCAGCCTCCCAGAATCTTGCTACCGATGAATGAACGCTGCCCTTCAATTAATCTCGCGATTATTATATCAAAAGGCTTAGATTCGCGCCACCGGGACCTGTACGAGTGTGTGCCGTTAGCCTCCTATATCACTTTCTTAGTCTGCTCTCCCGCTGTTTCAAGGAAGCTATAACGAATTCCCTAAACAAAGGATGGCATCGATTAGGCCGGGATTTGAACTCAGGGTGGTACTGACAGGCTACAAACCATGGATGTTCAGGAACTTCCACTACTTCCACCAGACGGCCATCGGGGGAAACTCCTGTCAGAGCCATTCCCTTTTCTTCAAGGGCTGTTCGAAAAGCATTGTTTACCTCATATCTATGTCTGTGGCGTTCATAGATCTCTGCTTCACCATAGGCCTCATAAGCTTTGGATCCTGGTGACAGCAGGCAGGGAAAGCTGCCTAACCGCATTGTACCGCCTAGATCTTCTACATCGCGCTGGTCAGGCATCAGATCGATGACAGGATAAGGGGTGTCGGGAACAAACTCAGAGCTGTTCGCTCCACGCATATCGCAGACATTGCGGGCAAACTCGATGACAGCGCAATGCATGCCTAGACAAATTCCCAAGAAGGGTATCTTGTGTTCCCTGGCATACTGGATTCCTCTAATCTTG
Organism: Bacillota bacterium; assembly: GCA_012735435.1. Lineage (GTDB taxonomy): Bacteria > Bacillota > Limnochordia > DTU087 > DTU087 > DTU087. The sequence continues at coordinate 6,046 of JAAYHH010000086.1, forward strand.
CCCTCAACGCCCCTGTGGCCGAAGCCGCCGGGCACCAGAATGCCATCACAGTTTCCTAAGATGGCATCTAGATCGGCATCTTCCTTCTCCAGCTCTTCAGATTGAATCCACTTGACCTTAACTTCGCTCTCGGTTTCTATCCCTGCATGGCACAAGGCTTCGATAACGCTCATGTATGCATCGGGCATTGATACGTACTTGCCGACAAGTCCGATCTCCACCAGGCGCTTGGGGTTCTTAATTTTTTCGACAATTTCTTTCCAATCCTGAAGATCCGGCTTGCCTTCATCTAGACCAAGGCGCCGGCAAACTATCCTGGCAAGATTTTCCTGTTCGAAGATCAGGGGTACTTCGTAGATAGTATCTGCGTCAATGTTGGGTATGACTGCTTCTTTATCTATGTCGCAAAAGAGGGCAATCTTAGCCTTGATCTCCTCAGAAAGGGGATGCTCTGAACGACACACGATTATGTCGGGCTGAATACCCAAGCCCCGCAGTTCCTTGACGCTGTGCTGGGTGGGCTTGGTCTTCAGCTCCCGAGACGCCGTGATGGTCGGCACCAATGTCACATGGATGTAGAGGCAGGAGTCTCGACCGACATCATTTTTCAGCTGACGGATGGCCTCCAGAAAAGGTTGACACTCAATGTCGCCAACGGTTCCGCCGATTTCCACTATGACGACGTCATTATCTCCTTCTTGATCGAGGGAGAGAATTCGCTCCTTGATCTCATTGGTAATATGGGGGATTACCTGAACCGTTCCCCCTAGGTATTCTCCCTGGCGCTCCTTGGTGATCACCGTCGAATAAATCCTGCCGGCGGTAACGTTACTGGCTCTGGTTAAATTCTTATCGATAAATCGTTCGTAATGCCCTAGATCCAGATCGGTTTCAGCGCCATCCTCGGTAACATAGACTTCTCCGTGTTGAAAGGGACTCATGGTCCCCGCATCGACATTAATGTACGGGTCAAGTTTACCTATGGTAACCTTGAAACCCCTGCTTTTTAGCAAGCAGCCCAGGGAAGCTGCGGTGATTCCTTTGCCGAGGCCTGACACAACGCCTCCGGTTACGAATATGAATTTAGCCACGGGCATGCCCCTTTCTCGCATAAACCTACTGCCTTATTTTAGCTCTTATCAGTCAATCAGTAAAGGTACAGGAACTCCCACAAAAAAGAAGCCTCCCCTAAGGAAGCTCTGTAATTGGCTGCCTGTTATCACTAAAAAAGGCGGCCCCATAATGGTCAGATACGGCATGGTAGAGTTCCCCGCTAAACCTCACCTTCAATGGTTGTCTCAACGGTTGTCTCTTGAGAAGGTGCATCATCATACTTCTGCATCAGCTCATGATAACCAACATTTTGAAGAAAAGCGATGATACCCAGCATCAAAAGCAGTACAGGTGCAGCTAAAATCACACTCAACACAGCTACTATTAGTACTGCCACAGATAGGATAATGGTAACCACCAGATTATCCAGGGCCAGCAAAGCCGACCGTTTCATGGTCAAGAGAACGCCGATGTTCTGATTAACCAAAAATGGGAAAATGTAGTTACTCATCAATACCCAAAAAATGAAGAAGTAAATCCAAATGCCGGAAAGCATTTGGATGAACTTATTGGGACTGTTTAGAGTAAAAATCATATCCGAACCCAGGATCAACAAAATAAGGACATTGAGCAGTACCAGGGCAACACTTCGCCAGAAAAACTTCCGGAAAAAAGCGAAGAATTCCCGGACCCTCACATCCTCATTTTGTAGAATCTTGGCAGCAATCCCGTGGACTGCTGCGGTTGCCGGCCCTATGGTCACCAATGTCAAGAAGATAGCTGCTCCGATCACTGCTGAATTTTGTATATATTTACTGAAACTTGTAACCACCAAGATAGGGAAGAAGCCTGTAACAAACCAGAGGGCACTGGCAGCGATCACCATCCCCAGATAGTCATAAGAATACCGAATACCCCTGCGGATTACCAGCCATGACTTAGAGATCGATTGCCCTGCCATACCGCTCCTCCTCGCTTGTACAAATCGACGGGCTCTTCCCACTCACATCTGTTCAGGGGCTGAAACCCCCAGAATCCCCAGTGTAATTTGGAGAACTTGCTTTGTTGCCTGGACCAACACCAGCCGCGCCTCCTGTAGGGCTTCTTCCTCACCTAAGACCCGGCAGTGGGTATAGAAACTGTGGAAGGTAGAAGCCAATTCATAGCAGTAACGGGCTATCCGATGTGGTTCTCTCCGTTCTGCTGCCTCGATAATCTCTTCCGGCAGCTGGGCCAGTTTCTTGATTAGATCGATCTCTGCCTCTGTCTGCAGCAAGTTCAGATCAGCCTGGGCCGCCATCGGCAGCTTAACTCCGTTTTCCTCAGCCTGCCGCAGAATGCTGCAAATACGGGCATGGGCATATTGGATATAATAAACCGGATTCTCCTGACTTTGCTCCACTGCTAAGGCCATATCAAAATCCAAGTGGCTGTCGGGAGCCCGCATCAGGAAGAAATATCTAGCCGCGTCTTTGCCAACCTCATCCAGCAGCTCCTTCATACTGATAAACCTGCCCGCGCGCTTGGACATCCGCACTTTCTCGCCGTGGCGCAGGAGAGTAACCAGCTGCAGAATGATAACTTCAAAACTGTCTGCCGGGTAGCCCAGCGCCTGAATGGCAGCGCTCATTCTTGCAATATAACCGTGGTGATCAGGCCCCCAGATGTTAATCAGATGCTCAAACCCGCGGCTGTACTTATTCCAATGATACGCCACATCTGGCGTAAGATAGGTTGGTTCGCCGTCGGACTTAACCATAACCCGGTCTTTGTCATCGCCAAATCGAGTAGAGGCAAACCAGATAGCTCCATCCTCTTCATACAAGTAGCCGGCTTCCTGCATGAACTTTATGACTTCATCCAGCTGGTGCCCTTGGTGCAAATCCCGTTCCCGAAACCAAAGGTCGAACTCCACTCCAAAGGCGGCCAAATCCGCCTTCTGCTGCTCAACCATCCGGTCGGTGCCCCACCGCTTGCAGAAAGCCTCTTGCTCTTCTTGAGACTTCTCTAACAGATCCGGCACTTCCTGCCGCAGGATTTTGGCAAGCTCTATGACGTAATCAGCTGGATAGCCGTCTTCGGGGAACTCAACTTCCAGACCAGCCAGCTCCTTATATCTAGCAAGGATCGAGAGACCGAAAAGATGTGCCTGCCGCCCCGCATCATTTACATAATATTCCCGGCTTACATCATACCCAGCAGCCTCCATGATGTTGGCCAGGGTATCTCCAACTGCTGCTGCCCGGGCATTGACAACATTCATGGGACCTACCGGATTGGCACTGACGAACTCCAGGAGTACCTTCTTGCCCTGTCCGTAATTGGAGCGGCCGTAGGCATCGCCCTGCTCTTCAATATCCTTTAAAACCTTGTACAGCCACTTGTTGTTAAGCCATAGGTTGATAAACCCAGGTCCAGCCACCTCAACACTCTCGACAAAGGTATCTGTCAGGTCAAGGTGTTGAATGAGCAGTTCAGCAATGCGTCGGGGAGCTTGCTTTATCTCCCTGGTCAGCTGCATGGCCAGGTTAGTAGCCAAATCTCCGTGGCTCTTCTCCTTGGGTATTTCCAGTTCAATGGGAGGCAGATTTTCGATTATCCAGCCCTCACTTGCAGCTGCCTTGTTTAAGGCCTCCAAAAAGGCTTGTTTAATCCGGGATTGCAGCTCTAGGGCAATACTCATTCCATCACCTTCTTAGTTAGACTCACCTTTCTGACACCGTTTAAAACCCCACCGGTGCCGAAAACGCTCTTATGGTTCTTCATCGACCGATAAAGTGCTAGGGCGTCACCAACTGCCGCACGAATTCCGGCAGGGCGAAAGCCGCTTTGTGTACATCGGCATTGTAATACCTGGTCTTTAGAGCCTGAGGTTTTTCTCTATTCATAACCGCAGGATCGTGCTTCTTGGCCCCTACGGTGAAGCCCCACAAGCCGCTAGAGTAACTGGGAATATAGGCTAAGTACAGCTTTGTTATGGGAAAGTGGGTATTAACATTGCTAAATGTCCGTCTGACATGCTCCGGCTCATAGTAGGGCGACTCCGTTTGGGCCACCATAATCCCATCATCCTTGAGGGCCTCGTAGACACTGCCGTAGAATTCAGAAGTAAAAAGGCCGACAGCGGGGCCCACCGGGTCCGTAGAATCGATAATGATCACATCATAGGTGTTCTTGGATTGCCGAATATGTTCTATGCCGTCGGTAATCAGGATCTCCACCCGTTCATCATCTAACCCGCAGGAAATCTCAGGCAAATGCTGGCGGCTGGCTTCAATCACCTCAGCATCAATCTCAACCAGCACAGCCTTTTCCACAGTATCATGCTTGATGATTTCACGGATAGTCCCCCCATCGCCGCCGCCGATCACCGCTACTTTACGGGGATTCGGATGGGCATTCAAAGGCACATGGGCAATCATCTCATGGTAAACAAATTCGTCGGCAACAGTGGTCTGCACAATGCCGTCCAAGAGCAGCATCCGTCCGAACTGCTCAGTATCGATAACGACAATCTCCTGATATGGAGAGCGCTTCCGCAAGAGCGTGCCCTTAGTCTTACAAGTCATCCCGACATTCTCTGTCTGCTTCTCGGTGTACCAAAGTTCCATAAGGTATGACCTCCCTCCAAACCAGTCAGCGGAGACTACCGGAAAGGGTGCCCCAAGGCAGTCATGAGATAGTATACCAGATGGACTGTAGAAAATAAACTAATTCTCCCACGGCTACCAACCCATAAGGTGGAGCCTTCCATCGATGCTGTGGGCTAGCTGCCGGCCGGAGGCCGCCCAGTGGACACCTCCCCGGATGTCGTCTATCTCAGCACTGGCCAGCACAGCTGACATTTGGGAATCCAGCTCCCAGATCCGCACCTCGGCCTTGCCCCCTGGCTGCTGGCTCACATACGCTAAGAAGCAGCCGTCAGGGGACCAGATGGGACTCCTACCAGGAAAACGAGATACTATCTCCCTGGTAATGACACTTGCTACCGCCACTTCTTCACCAGCGGCAGCAGCCAAATACTTTCCATCTGGAGACCAGCACAAAGATTCTATCTTGCCCACTGAATCTAGTTTGACAGCAGCTCCCGTGGCCAATTGGTAAAACCATAGGGCCTCATCCCTGCTAAACGCGAGCTGCCGGCCGTTGGAACTTACCGCCGGCGTACGTGCACCGCTGATCACCGGTATGCTGACGCCATCTAGCGCGCCGTAGATCATGCCGTTTTGGCTGAAAAGCACCAAATCACTATCGACCAACCATAGAGGGGAGTGGATGTCAATCCCCTCTGCCACTACCGAAATGGGAAAAGAATCGGTTTCAGCTGCAAGGCTCGTCCCAATCTGAATGACACTCAGCCGCCTAAGTCCATCTTCATCTACCTTACTGACGGCAGCTATCGCCGAGCCATCCCGTTTCCACGCCGCATCCACCACCGGTTCTGCTAGAACCTTCACTAAACTGCCTCCGTAGATGTCAAAGATCCACAGCCCGCCTTGCGCCCCCTCGGTGCCGAAGGCGATGAATTTGCCATCGGGAGACCAGGCCAAGACATCTGTGACCTGTTCCACACCTTGGTCCGGTCCCAGCACCGCTGTCCAATTGAGGACAAATCCCTTCTTCTCCCAGGAAAGCTGAACCTCCATCATTTCAAAGTAGTCCCTTAGCTCAACAAGGTCCACATCGGTATAGTAATGCCGCAGTATATCCTCGAATCCGAATCCCAGTCGGGACATATGGACAGCCCCCGCCTGGGATAAGCCTAAGCCGTGCCCGTTGCCCTTTCCCGCGGCTGAAACCTCTTTAACTGCACCGTCAGCTTCTTGTACCATAAGCTCAAAGCGGGTGCTGGGAAGGATACGGCCGTCGGGCTGCCGCAGAACCCATCGGATCTTATCCTTTGTTACCCTATACTCAAGTTGGCGGGTTTCAGTCCCATCGGACACCCCATAGGTAATCACAATTTCCTGAACTCTGCCCAGATCATCCCGCTGGGCAACACTTAAGCCCGTTAACTCGGCGGAATCAGGAACACTCATGGAAAGCTCTGTCTGCAGGTATTTGCGCAAAATCCCTGCCAGCACATCCCCAGGCCATTGGACTTCCCAACTATACCCAGGTCTATCCCTGCCTAGTTCCACCAAGGAATCAGTGCTGGGGTCAATGGCTTCATCGGGCCTCGGTCTCAAATAACCGGAATATCGGGTTGCCCAGACCTGTTCTGCACCGGCAGTTGCTCCTCCGCTGTTGGCATGATAAACCGCGCTGATGGCCCGGCCCTCATACACTAGGATCAGCCCAGCAGTAGCATCGACAGCCTCCCGGATAACGGCAGATTCCCGCTCAAGCCCTTGGTAAACTTGACAGTGGACTGTGGCGCACAGGTCAAACCCTTCCCCGTCATGCTTGCCCAAGCTGTTGACGGTGTAGGTGCGTGCAGCTACTGCTTGAGCAGCCAGTGCTGCGAGATCATCCATGTTGTTGCTGTAAAGCTCGGCCCCCACTACTCCATACAAGTAATTTTCAAGGTCGATGATGTTAACGGTCTGGATCTTTCCTTGCCCTAAGAAGGTCAGCCGCAGGTTTCCCCGGTAGCTCCGGAGAGGGCTGCCTGGCATTTCCAAAGTTACCGGATGGCCGTTGATGGGCTCAACAATCACCTGGAGTTCTTCAATAGGAAGCAAAAGAGCGCCGCTGTCATCCTCTACCCGGAAGGCCGGCCCATTGCCCGCTGTTTGTTTCCCCAGACTTCCTTCCGGTATTTCAACCCTTGTTATCCATGCATCTTGGTAGCCCAGTTCCTGGAGCCTCGCCTTAAGGTTCTCTGCTTCCTCGCTGCTTGCCCCATTCCCTACTTGGACCTTGTACCAGGGCTCTTCATGGACCACATAGCTGGAAACACCACTGTCCGCCTCCACTTGCTGCCGCAGCGATAAAGCAGCTCCTTCATCACGGACAGCCTTAATCTGTACCCTCCAGACAACCGATGGACGCTTTAGTCCCTGTCCGGCTTCACCAATTACCCGGATGGCCCCGGGAAATTCATCCAGGATCCTGCCCCTGGCTGTACTAATCCGGACCCCGTCCCTGGCCGAAATCCGCACTGCACCCGATGTTTCACCTAAGCCGATAGTCACCTTCCCACCGGTATCCCGCAGCTTCAGCACCCTGGAGGGAGGAGCTGCCGACACCTTACTCCATGGAGTCAGCAGTAAACATAAAACCAGCCCCAGGCAGGGCAAAGCCCTCTTAATGTATTGTCCTAAACGCAGCTGACTGCCCGCGCCCCTCCCCCGGGCATTACTTCTTGCCACAGACTTTACCTCCCCCAAACGACTGCCTTCCTTCCCCGTCGCTACCGAATTCTTTGGCCATACGAGCAACAAAGAAAAGGGCAAAGCTGCGCCTTACCCTTAATCTTCCCCCTGCCTCTCCCAGTCTGACTAAACCGTTAGCCGCCAAAAAACCGCTTGATCTCCTCCTCAGCGGCAGCAGGGCTGTCCGCGGCATGGACCATGTTATACGGGAGCTTAATGGCAAGATCCCCCCTAATGGTGCCGGGAGCTGCTTTGGCTGGATCCGTTGCCCCAACCAGCGTCCGCACCTGCTGGATGGCATCATCGCCTTCCAAGACTGCCAAAACGACGGGGCCTTTTGTTATGGCTTCGATGAGCTGCGGGAAAAACGACTTGTCTTTGTGATGGGCATAATGCTCCTCCGCTGTTTCCCTTTGGATTTGGGTGACAGCTAACCGCTTAATCTCCAGGCCTTTGCGCTCAAAACGTCCGAGGATTTCTCCTACCAATCTTCTTTCTACAGCTTCTGGTTTGATGATAACAAAGGTCTGCTCAACCGCCATGCTATATTACCTCCAACGTTGGTGTTGACCGCTCAAATTTGACTTAAGCCGCATGATGGCTGTACGGCCAATTGTTTATGACAATCCAACTATAGTTCCATCTTTATCGATATCGATTCTCTTGGCAGCCGGTTCCTTGGGCAAACCCGGCATGGTCATTACATCACCGGTGATAGGTACTAGGAAGCCTGCACCCAGGGATGCCCGCACTTCTCTAACCGTCAGCGTCCAGCCGGTAGGAGCACCCTTCAAATTAGGATTATCTGAAAGGGAATGCTGGGTCTTAGCGACACACAGCGGCAAACCGCCGAAACCCATAGCAGTTAGGTCCCTGATATCCTGTTCTGCCCTGGGAGTATAGGCAACATCATCTGCACCATAGATTTCCCGGGCCAGTATTCCCATCTTCTCCTTGATTGGCAAGTTCCAGTCATACAAAGGTCGGAAGCGGCTTTCTTCCTCCAATGCTTCCAAGACAGCCTCTGCCAGCTGAATACCGCCTTCACCGCCCTTTGCCACAACCTCGGAAATGGCGGCTTTCACCCCAAGCTGGCGGCAGCTCTGCTCAACTAGCTCCAGCTCCTCTGCATCATCGGTGGGGAATCGGTTAATTGCCACTACCACCGGCAGACCGAATTTCTTAAGATTGATAATATGTTTCTCCAGGTTGGCTAAACCCCGCTTTAGGGCTTCCAGGTTGGTCTCTGCCACCTGGTCCTTAGCAACTCCGCCATGCATATTAAGTGCCCGGACAGAGGCTACCAATACCGCTACATCTGGGGTCAAGCCGCTGTATCCATGGACAATATTAAAAAACTTCTCTGCTCCCAGATCAGCTGCAAAACCGCCCTCGGTCACGACATAATCGGACAGCTTAAGTGCCAAACGGGTTGCGATAATACTGTTGTTGCCGTGGGCTATGTTAGCGAAGGGACCGCCGTGGACAAAGGCAGGCTGGCCCTCCAAGGTCTGAACTAAATTGGGCTTTAAGGCATCCTTGAGGAGGACAGCCAGGGAGCCCACGACACCTAAATCCCGGGCAAACACCGGCTCCTTGCTGCGGGTGTACCCGATGAGCATCTGCCCCAGCCGCCGCTTTAAATCCTCCATATCCTCTGCCAGGCACAGAATTGCCATGATTTCAGAAGCTACGGTTATATCAAAGGCGGACTCCCGGACAACGCCGTTTCCGGGGCCTCCCAGTCCGACAACTATATTCCGCAGCTGCCGGTCATTCATGTCCATTACCCTGCGCCACAATATCCGCTTGGGATCCAGGTTTAGCTCATTTCCTTGAAAAATATGGTTGTCAATGACAGCTGCCAAGAGATTGTGGGCTGTCCCTACAGCATGGATGTCCCCTGTGAAATGGAGGTTGATGTCCTCCATCGGCACTACCTGGGCATAACCGCCGCCTGCTGCTCCCCCTTTAATCCCAAAGGTGGGACCTAAGGACGGCTCCCGCAAGCATACCGTCACCTGCTTGCCCATCTTGCCCAATGCTTGGGTAAGGCCAATGGCAGTACAGGTCTTGCCCTCCCCTGCAGGAGTGGCGGTGATTGCCGTTGTGTAGATAAGTTTCCCATTGGGGCGCTCCTTGACCCTCTCCCAGACATGGGCTCCGACCTTAGCCTTATACTTCCCGTATAGTTCCAGATCGTCTTCATTCAGCCTCAACAAAGCTCCAACTTCCTGTATCGGCCGCAGCTTCGCAGCCTGGGCAATTTGGATGTCGCTTAACATATACAGCTCCCTTTCTCATTGGGAATAGCATCCCGCCGGGTCTTTTTCGTTATGGACAACAACACCAATGCATTTAGAAACATTATTTCCACAAAGAGCCATAGGATCCTTTTCCATGTGATTTTACATCAATTGGAGGGCCTGCCAATTATTCCCTGGAACGGCGTAGGAATGACTGCCTTAATGGCGAATTAAATAGGATACAGGATTTGGCTGACCTTCATGGTTGACCCAACTAGTTCAAGGAGGAGCGCACATGAGAAACAATCGTAAGAGACTGTTCTTAGGCATCGCCGTACTGCTGGCCTCCATAGGTATTCTTTGGTTTTTGAGGGTCGCGGATTCATGGCAGCGGATGGCATGGATCGTCGCGGCTCTATTGGTCAACTTCTTCATAACCACAATTGGTGCATATTACGGCAAACAGAGAATCGGAGATTACGAGGAGGTAATCCAGCAGTTATCGGAAGGAAGCTTCACCGGCGTCGATGCACTGAGATCCAGTGATGACCGGATGCTCGGTTCCTTAGGCGAGGCATTGGCCAACCTGGGCAGCAAATTACGCCAGTTTACAGACAACGCCAGACACATTGTCACCGAACTTGTCCAGAGTGGGGAAGACCTGCTGACAACATCGGAGGAGATCAATGCATCAATCCAGGAGGTAGCCAGTACCGCTAACCAGTTTGCAGGCACAGTTCAGCAAGTCAGTGCTACTTCTAAGGTGTTGGCTGAATCATCCATCAGAGTTGGCGAAACCACCATGGAGCATCTGAGCAGAATTGAAGATGTCGTCAATCAGATGAGCCAGATTGAAACAGCAATCATGGAATTGTCCACCATTAGAAAGGATCTCAGCCAGCGCTATGAGCAGATTAATAAGTTCGTAGGGGATATTACCGATATTGCTGAACAGACCAACATGCTGGCCCTCAACGCAGCCATTGAAGCTGCCCGAGCAGGCGAGCAGGGCCGGGGATTTGCCGTTGTCGCTGAAGAGGTTCGTCAGCTGGCAGAACAGTCCGGAAGGGCTGCCAATGAGGTGCGGCGGGTAGTTGCCAACATTGCCGAGGGAGATGCCAAGGCAGACAGTGCCTTGGAGATCAATATCAAGGCAATCCATGACGGCAGCCAGATACTTAGATCTATGACCGACAGCTTTGTAGAATTAAAAAAGGAAGTGGATGACTCAATTACTCAAATGCAGAATATCAACGCAGGCATTCAACAGCTGAGCAGCGGCAGTCAGCAAATCGCGGCTGCAGCCCAAGAACAGGCGGCATCAATCGAGCAAATTGCTGGCAAAGCCAAGACGCTTAGTGAAATTGCAGAACGGCTGCAATCCTACATCGAGGAATTTGGGAACTAACTTGACTTTTATCGGTACTCCCCGGCAGCAGCCGCCGGGGAGTATTATTGTCAGATATGAAAGGAGCCTGCAATGATCTTCGCTCCGACCAACGTGCCTCCCTACAGATCCCGCAACAGCCTTCCGGCCGCTGCAGAACCTTACGGAAACCACGTTGATCTTTGCCCGACCTCCACGCATCGCAGTCGAAACCTATTATGACCTCTCGGCCATAATAGATCCCTAAGCAACCCGTGGAGATCTTGGTCCGGCTACTGCGGATTCCTTCAGCGCCGACAGCGACTTGACCAGCCGTTGCCGACACCTACGAGACCCGCAATAACCTTGGCGCCGACCAAGACTGATCCTAAACCGAAACAGAACCAGGCTTGATCTTTGCTCGACCCATACAGATCCGTTCTAGAACCTGTATGGATCTTAACTCGACCATTACAGACCCCTTTTCGGCAACCCCATCTTTGGGGTGCATCCTTATAATGCCTCCCATCCAGCGGAATATACCCGGCCTGGGGAAAATCTTGCTGCCTAATTTAGGCAAATTGGCCGCCCGGGAACTCAAATAGGGCCGAAGCCAAAGGCTCCGGCCCTATACAGGTTTCGACTAGCTTCAGGCTTATCTGTAGCCCTTTTCTGCCAGTTCGATTACTCGGTGCACGTTGTTGGCATCGACGATACCCACACCAGAATCGATATCGCCAGGGGCAATATCGTACTCATGGTAGAGGTACAGTGCCAGAACCGGGTAGAAGCCCTGAACGTAGGGGTTCTGGTCAATGGTAAATACGGTGTAACCATCGATGATGTTGTTCAGGGTTGCAGGGACGAGGTCAAATCCAGCGGAAACAACCTTGCCCTTCAATCCCAAGTTGCGCAGCACAACCCCGTGACACTGGGTGTTGGCGTCAACGTTGACGATAGCCTTCGCATCGGGATTGGCGATTAGATAGGACTCTAGCACAGAAGCGCCCTGGGTGAGGTCTGCAGTAGTTACAAGTACGGTGTACTCGATATCGGTCTGATCCAGTACCTCAGTCAGACCCTGCAGTCTTTCCTGCAGAGCAGTGTGACCGAGGTCCTCAATACCGATACCCACTTTGCCTTCAGTGCCGATGAGTTCAATAAGCTTTCTACCCAAAGCTCGACCGGCTGCTACCTGGCCCTGTCCTACATAGGCCAATCTGGGATTGTCCGGACCAGCATCGGTGTTGGTGGCAATCACCGGGATACCCCTGGCGAGGGCCTGGGCTACCGGCTCATCAAATGCAGTTGGGTCTGGCAGGGTACTAATGATACCATCTACCCCAGCTTCAATAACATTCTCCATGATGTCTCTCTGTTCGGATACGTTAAACAACCGGGGACCGGTATGTCTTACGGTTACCTCAACATTGGGGTTAGCTGCATTGATCATAGCAGCAGCATCCTGAGCACCCTTTACCAGCGGAACCCAGAAATCAATCGAAGCACTGTGAGTAATGACTACAAACTCATAGGTTTTCTTCTCGGCAGCTAATGCCGCAAAGCTGGCCAATAGAGTCAGGATAAGAGTAAGACCCACTACCGCAAATAGTCGTCTCTTCATAACTTTGACTCTCCTTTCACTAGATCCTAACATAACTGCGTAACTTGCTGCTGTCTTACGTTCCTAGGATACTCCCGTACCTCCCCCTTTCCTAAATCCGGAGATGTCTCCCATACATGTAATTAATATGGGAAGTAAACCAAGGATCAGAGCATCTACACCACCTGCGGGACTCAAAAAGATCCTTAGCGTTTCTCCCGATGGGCGTAGCTGCTCACCAATACTGCCATAACCAGTACTACACCGGTAATCAGCTCAATCCAGTAGGCACTGGTGCCCATTAGGACCAGACCGTTTCGAATTATACCCAGTACCAGCGCTCCCAGCATAGAGCCAAGGATTGTGCCGACACCCCCAAGCATCGAGGTGCCGCCTAAGACTGTTGCAGCAATCTCCTGTGTCTCAATGCCTTGTCCAACAGTCGGAGTGACACTGCTCAAGTAAGACATGGAAATTATTCCTGCCAGCCCTGAAATTACACCGATGATTACAAAGTTGGTAATTCTGACCCGGTCGGTGTTGATACCCGCCAAGCGAGCCGCCTCTGCACTGCCCCCAACGGCATAGACTTTAAAGCCGTAACTGGTCTTATGGAGGACAAACCCCGCTACAATAGTTGCTCCCAAGAACCAAAGGCTGGGAACAGGAATCCGCCCCCAAAGCCGTGCTCCGGTGAGCATAAAGAAGCTATCAGGCAAACGCACTGCAGCCGGAACTCCACCGGAAATTACCAGAGCCATGCCGCGATAGATCATCATTGAAGCTAGAGTTACGATAAACGGCGGCAGCTGGCCTTTGACAGTTATTATCCCGTTGATCAGGCCGAGGATCCCGCCCAGGATCAGTCCGATTAAGCTGGCTAACCAGATATTCATGCCGTAGGTGTTAAACAGGATAGCTACCGACATGCTTACCAATGCAAAGGTGGAGCCTATCGACAGGTCGATGTCCCTGGTAATGATGACAAAGGTCATTGCCATGACGATGATGCCATTGATGGAAACTTGGCGAAGCACATTAAGCATATTGGGCATTGTCAGGAATGTAGTAGTAGAAACCGAGAAAAACACTGATATCAAAATGAGAACTAGGAAAACACCAAATTCCTGCCGCTGGAATAGCCGTCGATAAACCGGTATCGTTCCCGTTGCTTGGGCTGCTGGCCCTTCTGCCGCAATTTTTCCACTGGTCGATCTCATTGCCGTCGTCCTCCTATCCCTACTTGAGAGTGGCCAAAGCCATTACTTTGTCTGTTGTTGCTTCATGGGCGAGGTACTCGCCTTTAATTGTCCCATTTGCCATCACCAGCACCCTGTCGCTGATGTTGAGGAGCTCTTCTAAATCAGAAGAAATCACAATTACCGATATGCCTTGACTGACTAGTTCCTGAATAACCCGCCGAATTTCAGCCTTGGCTCCCACATCCACGCCCCGGGTAGGCTCATCCAGGATGAGAATCTTCGGTTTGGCGTTGAGCCAGCGGGCAAGCATTACCTTCTGCTGGTTGCCACCACTCAAGTAACGAATCTTCTGTTCCAATCCTGAAGTGCGGATCCGCAGTTCTCTTACCGAGCGGGATGCCACTTCATCAATCTCTTGGCGGTCCAGCACCCCTCCGGGTTTTGTCAGCTGGTCAACAATCACTGCGGTAGCGTTCTGCCAGATATTCATATCCGAAAATATGCCGAGATGACGCCGATCCTCGGTTAGATAACCGAGCCCCGCTTCAATGGCGGCACGGGGGTTTCTAATGGTAACGGCCTTCCCCTCCACTTCAATGGTTCCGCTGTCGGGCGGATAAAGTCCGAAGAGACAGGTAGCCAACTCTGTCCGGCCTGCTCCCTGAATCCCAGCCACTCCCAAGATCTCTTGCCGGTAAAGGCGAAAGCTGATGTCCTTAAGGCCTAATGATTCCTTGTTAAGATTCTTAACTTCCAGCATCACATCGTCTCTCTTTGCAATACTAGCCTTATGGACAGGCGGAGGAATATCTCCCACCATCATGCTGATGATCTCGGGGATTGATGTGTCCCCGGTATTTACCGTAGAAACATGTCTCCCGTTCCGCAAGACAGTGACACGGTCGGTAATAGCCATAATCTCGCTGAGAATATGGCTGACAAACATTATGGTAGTACCCTCATCCTTCAGCTTACGGAGCACCTCAAAAAGGGTTTCCACTTCACCCGGCGTAAGCGCAGCGGTGGGCTCATCCATGATAATGAACTGACTATTACTTCTAAGGGCTTGAACGATGGCTGTCAGCTGGCGCATCGCCACACTCAGCTCGCCGACCTTTTGTCTTGGATTTACCTCTTGACCGATCTGGCGGAAAAGCTCAACGGTCCTTTCCTCCATGGCCGGCCAATCTGGTGTAAAGCCCTTGGTAATAAGGCTGCCCATGAAAACATTCTGGGCGATGGTGAGGTTGTTGCATAGGGGGATCTCTTGGTGGACAATGGAGATTCCCAGGTTTTGGGCCTCAATGGGGCTTGCCACATCTACTGGTGTGCCGTTCCAGAATACCTGTCCTGAATCTTTCCGGTAGATGCCGCCGGTAATCTTGATCAAAGTTGATTTGCCAGCACCGTTTTCGCCAACCAAGCCGTGGATCTCGCCACGATTTACTGCGAATGACACATCGACTAAAGCATTGACTCCTCCGAACCGCTTGCTGATGCCTTGGTACCTTAAGATCTCTGTTTCCGACATAGACCACCCTCCAATATGGAAGCATACTCTTGGCGAAACCGGCACTACTGCTTTGGCAGCAGCCTTAAAGCACCCTAACCTGGGGCTGCATTTGGGTCACGCTGCTAGATTCGACTTTAATGTTACAAATACCTGCCGATAATTTTAATTCATGCTTATTTCTTCTTGGCGGGTTTGTGTCCATCTTTGACCATTGCCCCTTTTTCTCGATACCTGTCTCAATAAACAAGAAAAGCCGCTGCGAAGTTTTTGCATCCAAGTCTGGATCACAAAAGCCGCAGCGGCTAAATCTAATCACGCAGATTATGGGATAGGGTGGTCCCTTAGGGGTGTTGAGCGCCTATATAGTACGCCAAGCGTTGAAGCTCCAAACTCAAGTCGGCATTGGCCACCTGTACATCTTTGGGAACATCCAGCTTAACCGGCGCAAAGTTAAGTATGGCTTTGACACCAGCCTGCACCAAGACATCGGTGATTTCTTGTGCAACATCAGCCGGAACTGTAACAATTGCCAGTCTAATGTCATTCTCCGGCACAACTCTAGGGATTTCATCAGTGGAATAGATAGGCACATCATCTATATCCCTGCCGATCAATTCTGGTCTAATATCAAACAGGGCGACCAATTTGATGGTAAAGAGAGGATCTTCCTTAAAACGACGCCAGTTATAGCGGGCAAGGGCATGCCCTAAGCTGCCTACCCCCACCAGTGCCATGTGGAGAGGCTCATCGAGATTGAGGATCTTCCGTAGTTCATCCTGAAGAAACTCCACATCATAACCTACGCCTTGCTTGCCGAACTCGCCAAACCACGCTAGATCCTTCCGGACTAGAGCCGGCCTCACACCGGCCCTTTTCCCAAGTTCATGGGATGAAATACAAGTTTCTTTACCTCGTACCTCTTCCAGTACCCTCAGGTATATGGGTAGACGCCGAATCACCGCATCGGAGATTCCCTTCCAAGCCAACTTGATTCCCCCTCCAAAAGAGGTGTTCGTTCCTAGATCTTTACCCTCAGCTTACGATCCCTAAACACCTGCGTGAAAGTGAAGATTTCTGCCCATGGGTTTCCAGGGGCATCCAAAACTAATATGTTAACTTCTCTTCGATGTAATTCGCCACCTGCTCTATAGGTATTCTCACCTGTTCCATGGAATCCCGGTTCCGGATGGTCACCGCCTGGTCCTCCAGCGAATCGAAATCAAAGGTAATGCAAAACGGAGTTCCAATTTCATCCTGCCTGCGATAGCGCCTGCCGATACTTCCGGACTCATCATAATCAACGGGGAAGCGCTTCCTCAGCGTCTCATAAATCTTCTCAGCTTCTGACGCGAGATTTTTCGATAGAGGGAGAACCGCAGCTTTATACGGCGCCAAGAACGGATGGAGCCTAAGTACTTTTCTGGTATCCTTTTCCAGCTGTTCTTCCTCATACGCATCGGCCAAGAAGGCCAAGAACAGGCGGTCTACCCCCACCGACGGCTCAACGCAATAAGGTACATATCTTTCGTTGGTGAAGGGATCCAAATAGCTCATGTCCTCTTTGGAGGCTTCAGCATGCTGTTTTAGATCAAAATCGGTACGGTTGGCTATCCCCCATAATTCTCCCCACCCAAAGGGGAAGAGATACTCGATGTCGGTGGTAGCTTTGCTGTAGTGGGACAATTCCTCCGGGGAGTGTTCCCGGGTGCGGATATTCTCAGGCTTAAGTCCCAAATCCACCAGCCACTGCTTGCAGAAATCTATCCAGTATTCATACCACTCCATGTCCGTACCAGGGGCGCAGAAAAATTCCAACTCCATCTGTTCAAATTCCCGGGTCCGGAAAATGAAGTTGCCGGGGGTAATCTCGTTTCTAAAGGACTTCCCGATCTGGCCAATGCCAAAGGGAATCTTCTTGCGGGAAGTGCGCATTACATTCTTAAAATTGACGAAAATGCCCTGGGCTGTTTCCGGCCTCAGGTAAACTTCAGATTTTGCATCTTCGGTTACGCCCTGAAAGGTTTTGTACATAAGGTTGAACTGCCGAACATCGGTAAAATCATGGGCACCGCAGCGAGGACAACGCAGCTTATGGGTTTCAATATATTCTGCCATCTGCTCATCTGACCAACCGTCAACGGCAGGAGGCTCTTGACCGTCTTTGGTGAAATTTTCCTCAATGAGCTGGTCTGCCCGGAATCTAGCTTTGCACTGGCGGCAGTCAATGAGGGGATCGCTAAATCCCGCCAAGTGCCCTGAAGCTTCCCAAGTTTTAGGATTCATCAAAATGGCGGAATCCAGCCCTACGTTATACGGCGACTCCTGGATAAACTTTTTCCACCAGGCTTTTTTGATATTATTCTTCAGTTCCACTCCCAAAGGACCGTAATCCCAGGTATTGGCTAATCCCCCGTAAATCTCCGAGCCGGGGAAAACAAAACCACGGGACTTGGAGAGTGAAACTAATTGGTCCATGGTTTTCTCCGTCATCATCTTACTCCTTCCCAGTTTATAACGCTTGATCCAATGGTCTCGCCCTATTATACCCATACACAGCTCTTCTCTGCAATTGCCTGGCTCTCCTTTATCAAGGTTTTCATCCCGTAACTAACAGGAATCTACCGCAGTCATGAAGAATCTTCTTTAAGTAGCTAACTGCATGCCATGGTTTACTTAGTGGCAAAGTCGGCAATCTAAGGAGGTAAGAAGATGTCTCAAGTCACATTGGGGCTGATTGTAGGCAACCGCAATTTCTTCCCCGACAGCCTCTGTGAAAATGGAAGACCAGCTGTCATCAAGGTAATGGAACAGCTGGGCATCAAGGTTGTCGCCCTCTCCCCAGAAGACACAAACCTCGGAACTGTAGAAACCTGGGAGGATGCCCAAAAGTGTGCAGCTCTCTTCAAAGAGCACCGAGACGAGATCGACGGCATCCTAGTCACACTGCCCAATTTCGGTGATGAACGTGGTGTAGCCAATACCCTACGCCTAGCAGGACTAAATGTCCCCGTCCTGGTCCATGCCTTTGCAGATGATGCAACTAAAATGGATCTTGCCCACAGAAGAGACAGCTTTTGCGGCAAGATTTCAGTATGCAACAATCTGCGCCAATACGGCATCCCCTTCTCACTGACCAGCAAGCACACCGTCGCTCCCGAGGACCCTGCCTTTGCTGAAGACCTGAAGTGGTTCGCAGCAGTCTGCCGGATTCTCAAGACCTTGAGGGGCGCCCGGGTAGGTGCCATCGGCACCCGTCCACCGAACTTCAACACTGTCCGCTACAGCGAAAAGCTTCTAGAGGCAAGCGGAATCTCCGTAGAGCCCATAGACCTGTCAGAGATCTTCGGCAGAATTGACCGCCTAAACGACAACGATGAGGCCGTCCAGGCCCGCCTGAAGGATATTACCGGCTACATTGCGACCGCGGGAGTGCCGGATGTTTCCCTGCTCAAGATGGCCAAACTAGCTGTAGTGATCGATAGGTGGATGAAGGACCATGACCTCATCGGCACCACCATCCAGTGCTGGACATCCATCGAGGAATTCTTTGGGATTGCTCCCTGTGCCGTCATGAGCATGATGAGCAATGCTCTCTTGCCCAGCGCCTGTGAAGTAGACGTTATGGGTCTTGTGAGCATGCTGGCTCTCCAGGCAGCTTCCGAAAAGCCCAGTGCCATCATCGACTGGAACAACAACTACGGCGATGATCCCAACAAGATGGTGGCCTTCCACTGCAGCAACTTCCCCAAGGATATGCTGGAAGATGCCAGAATGGCTTATCAGGATATCGTCGGCGGCACCGTTGGCAATGAGAATGCCTACGGCACAGTGCAGGGAAGAATTAAGCCCGGTCCCTTCACCTTTGCCAGGGTCAGCACAGATGATCTAAACGGCAAGATCACGGCCTATGTCGGCGAAGGTACCTTCACCGAAGATAAGCTGACCACCTTTGGCGGATACGGCGTTGCAGAAATTCCAGGGCTGCAGTGCCTCATGAAGCACATCTGCAACAACGGCTTCGAACACCATGTGGCAATCACCCAAGCCCAAGTTGCCTGTGCACTCTACGAAGCTTTCAATAAGTATCTTGGCTGGGATGTTTATTACCACAAAGGATAATCATAGAGGATAATCGCAGGATGACCGGAAGCCAAGGGCGTTGGCCCTTGGCTTCTTTGCCGCTCCGGTCAATAGTGATATGATTCCCCCCTGATGATGGTAAACCACCGATAAAGCTGTTCTAACAGTATGAGGCGCATCAACTGATGGGGGAAAGTTAGAGGAGAGAAGGAAAGGCGCATATGGGCCGAATCAATCAGCGAAGAATGGAGTCCCAATGCGCCGCCGATGAGAAAAACGATATGGCTCCAGCCCTCCACTGCCAGCCGGTCAATCATGGCTGCCATTTCCTCCGAGGACTCCATCCGACCTGGTATGTCTAGAGCAATGACGTAGCTTCTCTCAGGGATCACCTTGCGGATCCGCTCGGCCTCCTTGGCCTTTACCATCTCCTGCTCAGCTTCGGAATATCCATCCCGAAAAGGTTCATCCTTGACTTCCACTATGTTTAGCTGGCAATAAGACCGCAGCCGCTTGCTGTATTCTGCTATCCCATCAACTAGATACCGTTCTTTCAATTTACCAACTGCAACGATAGTAACGCGCACCGTAGCAGCACCCCTCTCCCAGTCTGCCGGAGAAGGTGCTTTCAATGGCTACAAACGGGCAGTAGTCACGAATCTTTCTTCTCCCCGGAAGAAATCGATATTCAGCTCTCCGCCGTGACCAGCCTCTTTTACTTTGGCAACCAATTCTTCCATGGAACGAATCTGTTCACCGCCAGCCGCGATGATAAGATCGCCCGGCTGCAGACCTGCAGCCGCGGCCGGCTCGTTGGGAACCACTTCCACTATGAAAACACCACTTTTCACCGGCAGCTTATTTCCTGTTTCCCTTTCATAACGGGCAGCAAAAACTTCATCTACCGTACCGCCCAGGATACCTAACCTAAGAATCTTGCCGTGGGCAATCAGCTCTTCAGCTATGTCTCGGGCAGTGTTGATGGGAATGGCAAAACCAATGCCTTGAGCGTTCTGGATGATGGCTGTATTGATGCCCACAACCTCTCCATCCAGGTTCAGCAGGGGGCCGCCGCTGTTGCCGGGATTAATGGATGCATCGGTTTGGATAACCCCTTCGATCTGCAGGTTGTACTTGGGGTCTAGAAGGAGTCCTCGACCCAGAGCACTGACGAGGCCTAAGGTTACAGAGCTTTCGAATCCATAAGGGTTGCCGATGGCTATGACAAACTGCCCGACCCGCAGCTTATCGGAATCACCCAAGGGTGCGGTGGGCAAATCCCCGCCGGAAATTCTAACTACCGCGAGATCGGTAAAGGGATCAGTCCCCACCACTCTGCCCCGGTATGGATCCCTTCTTTCCGGAAGATATACCATGATCTCGGAAGCATCGGAGATCACATGATTGTTGGTGATTATGTGCCCATCCTTATCGATAATAACTCCTGAACCAATACCCTCCCGTTCCTGGACAATCTGCCCGACAAAAAAATCATTGACAACAGCCTTCTCTATGGTTTCTATCCGGACTACCGCTGGTCCAACCTTTTCAACTACCTTTACGGCAGCATTTTCGAGACTCCGTAAGACATCGGTTCCATCCCGGATGTCCGCCCGCTCTTCTGCTTTGATTTCCTCTGGGCCGGGGGGCGAAGATCTAGTACCCCACCGCTGATCCACCCACCAGCTCCCAAACAATCCTACTGCAGCACAGACTATCAAAACCACCAGGAGCTCCCGGGGAACCTGAAAGCGCCTTCCTGACATTAGCTGTCTCCTCCCTACCAGTTTGTCTTAGTATGTGTGGGTAGGGCAAAAGACTATGCGGCAGCAGAAAAAACCGTTGGGCTAATGCTGATGGACTATTTCGGCAACAGCATCTTGGATTTCTTGTACTTTCTCTTCTGATTCGGCCTCAACATACACCCGCAGGAGGGGTTCAGTTCCCGAAGGCCTAATTAGGAACCAGCTGTCATCCTCTAGGACAAACTTGACTCCATCGATGTCGGTGATTCGAGCCACTTTCCGCCCAGCGACGGTCTCTGGAGGAGCTGCAGTCAAGTTTTTCAGCAGGCTGGTTTTCTTTTCGTCAGGATAACTTAAGTCAATGCGCCGGCTGACCGCAGGCCCCACATCGGCCATAATGCGGTTCAATATTGAGCTGAGGTTTTCTCCCCACACTGCCCGCATTTCAGCAACCAGCAAATTGGCTAGAACTCCATCCTTTTCCGGTATATGGCCGCCGATGCTGAGGCCGCCGCTTTCCTCTCCCCCGATAATTACGGGTTTTTGGCGCATATGCTCACATATATACTTAAATCCCACCGGAGTCTCCAACACATTTAGACCGTACCTGGCAGCCAGCCTATCCACCAAGTGTGTTGTGGCCACCGTACGCACAACTTCCCCTTTGTACCTCCGCTGTTCCACCAAATGAACCAAAAGCAGGGACACCACTTGATTGGGAGTGATGTACTGACCTGTGCTGTCAATGACCCCAAACCGGTCAGCATCTCCATCGGTGGCCAGTCCCAAGTGGCTGCCGCTTTCCTTGACCCGGTCTGCAAGGGGCACTAGCTGAGAAGCGGTAGGTTCAGGCATTCCGCCGCCAAACAGCGGATCTCGATTTCCACGGATTACCTCCACCTGGCAGCCGTTAGCCCTTAAAACCTCAGCTAGGTAATGGCGGCCGGATCCGTGCATCGGGTCACAGACTATTTTGAGACCGCTTTCCGCGATTGCTTTGAAATCAACCAAGCTGCTGAGGTGGTGAAAGTACTCCTCCCGAGGATCGATGATTTCCAGACGGCCTTCACTCTGGGCAGCTGATAGATCAACTGATTCTGCCCCCTCCGCCACCGGCACGCCGACTTTGCTTTCAATGGCTTTTGTTATATCAGTTCCGGCTGGTCCGCCGTATTCTGGTATGTATTTGATTCCATTGTATTCTGGGGGGTTGTGACTGGCGGTAAACACTACAGCACCGGCTGTTCGGTGCAGAGTGACTGCATAGGCTATCACCGGAGTGGGCGCATCATCGGGAAGCATGTACACCTTAATCCCGTTGGCAATTAATACCTTCGCCGCTTCTTCGGCAAAGCGTTCCCCCAGAAACCTGGCGTCGTGGCCGACAACTATACCCCTTTCGGATTTGGAATTGGACAAGAGATAAGCGGCTATAGCCTGAACAACCAGACGCACATTTTCGAAAGTGAATGTGTCACACATAATTGCCCGCCAGCCGTCGGTACCGAATTTGATGTGTCTCGTTCTGCTTGCCATAAATTCTTAAACCGCCCTAAAGCCTCCACGGGTTAAGGGCGGCTCCCTCCTTTCTATAGCTGTATATTTACCGAGATCCCATACTGCTTGCTGTACCAGACCGCAAGGAACTCGAACAGATCACCCAATACTCAAGCATAGGGCCAATTCCCGCTAGTCTGCACTGACTCCTTTCCATTTCACCTGTATACTAACCCTTCGTCCCCTCTTTCAACCCAAGGCTTTCAGGCCCAGGCCGATCCATGGATTAGTAGCGGCTCTGCTTCTGCCGTCTCAGCAGGTAAATAAAGAACGGTGCCCCGGCTATGGCAGTAATGACTCCCACCGGCAGTTCTGCAGGGGCTAGGATTATTCTGGCCAGTGTATCGGCAATCACTAGAAAAATAGCACCTACCAGGCCCGCTGCCGGCAGCAGAATGCGATGATCCGGTCCGGTAACTATTCTGACAGAGTGGGGAATAATAAGACCTACAAAACCGATGACACCGCTAACCGATACCGCTGCCGCTGCCATGAGGGAGCCGGCAATTAGGAGAACAGCCTTGACCCGTTCTACATTAACTCCGAGGTTCTGAGCTGTCTCCTCTCCTACCAGCAGAATGTTCAGCTCTCGGGAGTAAAAGAGCACTACCAGACCTCCTAAGACCAAATAGGGCAGGCTGGCCTTAACATGATTCCAACTTCTCCCCGAGAGACTACCCATCATCCAATAGACGATTTCCGGCATTGACTGGTTGGCTACAACCATTAAAAAAGACACTATAGCTGAGAAAAAAGAACTGACAGCCACCCCTGCCAAAAGGAGCGTACCGATGGGCACCCGTCCGCCTACCCGAGCTATATTATATACCAAAAAAATCGTAAGTACCGCTCCCAGAAAGGCCAGTAAAGTTACAATGGAAAGCCCAAAGTTGAAGTATTTAGTCCGCAGAAGTATTCCTATGGTGGCACCAACAGAGGCTCCCGCCGATACCCCGATGATATAAGGGTCAGCCATTGAATTCTGCAGCAGCCCCTGATACGTGGCACCGGCCATAGCCAGGCCTCCGCCGACAATCACTGCCAAGACGACGCGGGGCAGCCGCACCTGAAAGACGATCATTCGGTGGGACATAGGCCAATTGTTCAGCCGATTGTCCATGCCAAGAAGGTGATGCAGGATCATCTCAGCCACCTCAACGGCAGCAATATCGGCTGGACCTACTGCAGCTGAAATGATGGCCGCCACGACTAGTAAGAGACTCAGAACCAGAATAGTGAGTGCCCATTTTTTCCCGCGACTGCTTGAGTCTATTCTCAATACTCGATCCCCTTTCGCACCTTTACACCTCGGTCGTAAGGGT
This sequence comes from Bacillota bacterium, assembly GCA_012735435.1. Taxonomy (GTDB): domain Bacteria; phylum Bacillota; class Limnochordia; order DTU087; family DTU087; genus DTU087. The sequence continues at coordinate 30,050 of JAAYHH010000086.1, forward strand.
GTCTAACACAGCACATTTCCGTCACCAGGTCCGCTGCGGCAATGAGCTCAGCCGGCATGTCCCTTCCTGTAAGGATTATCTCCACATGCTGCGGCCGCCTGCTTACAAGTTCCAGGACCTGCTGAAGCCCGATCAAGCCAACTTTGACGGCATGGCTGATTTCATCTAGAATCACCACATCATAGCTTCCGCTTTGCACCACATGGGAAATCTCCGACCAGCCGGCTTGAGCTAGGGCCAGCTCCTCCCTTGTGGGCTCCCTGTTGATAATAAACTCCCCTGAGCCCAACTGGCTGATGGATAAGTCAGGCAACCACTGTGCGGCCAAGTGTTCTCCGGACTCCTGCCCTTTGATGAACTGGGCCATATAGACCTTGAGCCCCCGGCCCACAGCCCGCAGGGCCTGTCCCAAAGCAGCCGTTGTCTTTCCCTTGCCGTTCCCAGTATATACCTGCACAAGACCAAAATCCAGATGATAGTCTGCTGATGCCATGGAATCGCCTCCCAACAACTACCGACAGCTTCCCGGCGTATACTTCCTAAAGAAGCCGAAGAAGCACTGAACCCTTGGAAAAACCTCTTTCAATGGCGGCCGGGAACCAGCACTTGTACCTGGGGTTTGCCAGTCAAAGGATTGGGGTAGACAACAACATCTACCCCATATACACTTGCAAGGGTCTCCGCCTGGAGGACCTCCTCCGCAGACCCATCAGCTATGACTTTACCCTGAGCCAGCAAGAGCAGCTGATCACAGTACTCAGCGGCCAAATCCAAGTCGTGGAGAACCACAATGGTAATCAGGCCCTTCTGGCTGGTTAACCGCCGAAGCAGCTGGAAAATCTCCACCTCGTGGTTGATATCCAAGGAGGCAGTGGGCTCATCCAAAAGCAGCACCTGGGGCTCTTGGGCCAAGGCTCTAGCCACAATCACCCTCTGCCTCTCTCCCCCAGAGAGTTCCGTCATGGGCCGCTCAGCGAGGGACAGGACATTAGTGGCCTCCATGGCTTTCTCGACAATCTCCCGATCTTGGTTCGACATGGCCTGAAAACGGCGCAGGTATGGGCTTCGCCCCATCTCCACAATGTCTCTGACGCTGAACTCAAAGTTGATCTGGGTTTCCTGGGGCACCACCGCCATGGTTCGGGCCAAGGTTCGGAGGGACCAAGAGGCGGTATCCTGACCGTCGATCAAGATGCGCCCTCGTTCCGGGACCAACAGCCTTGTGATTATTTTCAGAAGGGTGGTCTTGCCGGATCCGTTGGGCCCAATGATGCCCAGCATTTCCCCGGCCTTAACTTGGAAACTAACATCCTGTATGATGGACCGCTGGCCGTAACTGAAATTTACCTTTTCAACAACCAGTTCTTTAGCCATGGGAGCATTCACCGCTGCTTAAAATCGTTCAGGATGGAGTATTTTTGCCAGCTCCACCAGCGCGTCGGCAAGTCTCGGGGTTGTCCGCACGAAGGGTTCGGAATCTACTGTTACAACTCGGCCCTGCTTTACAGCCTTGACCGTCTGCCAGGCACTGCGGGCCATGACCTCATCCTCATAGGGCCACGTGAGCAGGATTACATCCGGATCCCTTTCCACAACCAATTCGCTGCTGTATTCAACCCACGCACCGGGAGCATCGGCCGCCAAATAGCGCCCTCCAGCCAGTTCAATCAATTCCTGCATAAAGCTCCCTGGGCCGCAGGTCATCAAGGGCTCATTCCAAATCTCCACGAACACCAAGGGCCGCTCATCTTCAGAGAGATCTCCCAAGGTACCTTGTACATAACGGATTTTGTCCTTCATTTCCGCCACAACCTCCAGGGCCTTCTCCTGGGCTCCAGTGGCCTCTCCCAGAAGCAGCAGCGCGTCCATTAGTTCCGGGAGATTAGTCGGATTGATAGCGAGAACCGGGAGGCCCAGCTCGTCAAGTTTGGAGATGAAGGTCCTGACTACCTGAGCATCGCCGATAATAAGATCAGGCTCCAGCATCAAAATCTGTTCGTAATTCAAGTTCAGAGCATCGCCGATGATCGGCTTCTCTTGGGCTTCAGGAGGATAGTTGCTGTAATCGCTCACTCCCACCACTTTGTCCCCTAAACCCAGGGCATACAGGTTCTCGGTGATGCTCGGAGCCAGGGAAATCAATCTCTGCGGGGCTTTCTCCATCAGGATTTCCCTATCCAAGCCGTCAATTATAACTGCTGGGAAATCTGCAGCCCGCCCTGGGACAGTTCCCAACAGCATCAGGCAGATAAACAGGGCAAAAAAACCAGATAAGGGTCTAACCAATCTCCTATACGTAAGCTTCATGCTGGTCACCTCTTGTCTTCACGGTTTTTCACTTAAGTACGCAAAAAAATCCTCTTCCCAGTCAGGTAAGAGGACTTAAGGTCAACCGGCGTGTAATCACCGTCAATACCGCCAAGTTCCCGTACACCATCCCCTTTCCGCGAAGGTTGCTGGTGAACCCCTTAGGCAGGTCTCCTGGCTACCGGATCATCACTTCGCCATAGCCTTCCCCGCAAGCTGCGAGTGGCTGATGACCATTCCCCGGCGACAGTGGCGCGACCGCGTGGTCACGAGCTATTTATTCTGCTCGCCCAACTTCCCTATTCTCCCCGGATGCGGGGCACCTAAGGGTTCGTAATTCAATTGTTCACCAAAGGGGTCAATGAATGACCCTGCCTAGTCTCTTTGGACTATTCGGCAGTACACTGCCAAATCCTGCTTGAGCAGCCCATCCTTCCCACCCCTGGTCATTTAACTGCATTTAGGGCTACACCGCCCCTTTCCGCAGCTTCCGTACCTTTCGGATCTCCTCTCCGTACTCCTGATAATCATCCACGGGAGATTCCAAGATGAAGGGGAGCTCACTCAGTACTGGATGATTAACCACTGCCTGAACACCCTCCATACCCAAGGCTCCTTCTCCAATCTTGGCATGGCGGTCAATATTGCTGCCTAATCCTTGTTTGGAATCATTTAGATGCATCATCTTCATGCGTTCCAAACCAAGGAGAGCATCAAGTTCGTCCAAAAACCCATCGATCCCTTGGGTATTGGTTAGATCATAGCCCGCGGCCAGCAAATGGCAGCTGTCAAGGCAGATACCCATCTTCTCAGGCCAGTCTAACCGAAGGAAAATCTCCCGCAGTTCCTGCAAGTCTCTGCCTATTTCCGTCCCGTGGCCGGCCATGGTCTCCAGCAGCAAAATAGGTTTCTCTTCATGATACCGCTCAAAGACAAAGGTTAGAGCATCGACAATTCGGTCAATACCTGCGTCGACCCCATCACCCAGGTGACTGCCGGGATGCAGCACCAGAAAGTCCACATCGGCAGCGGAAAAACGCTCCAGGTCTGCCAGCAGGGTTTCTTTTCCGAACTCATGAATGTCCGGACGGTTTGTGGCCAGATTTATGGTATACGGCATGTGGCCGACAACACACTTGATGTCCTCCTGCAGCCGGCGCTGGCGAAACTCCTTTATCTCCTCCTCCCCAATGTGCCGGGCCCTTCCGCCCCTGGGATTTCGGGTAAAAAACTGAAAAGCATTGCCGTCAATGGATTTCGTTAGTTCCACTGCAGCCGGCATGCCCTTTGCAATAGTAAGATGAGCACCAATAATCATTTTTCCTCCATAGATATCCAGGTGAGTAGCACTCTACCAGTATTGTATTCCATTCTTACCGCAATACTATACTTGGGCAAACCCCCATGAGCTCAAACACCGGGGTCAAAAGGAGGCGCCATCACTTGGCCAAAAGGAAACGGGAACAGCAGAATCAGCAAAACCAGCAGGTCTCCCAGCAGGCTCGACAAGCACAGCAGAATCGACAGGCACAGCAGGCTCAGCAGGGAGGTCTGCAGCAGATACAGTATGAGTTTGCCCAGCAGCTGACCGCACCCCAGAGTCAGCAGAACCAGCAGCAGGTTGCGATGCAGGCTCAGCAGCAGGCCCGACAGGCTCAGCAAGCCCGACAGAAAGCCAAGCAGCAGGCCCAGTATGAGTTCAGTCAACAGTTGACTGGGGCTCAGAATCAGAAACAGCAGAATCAGCAGATAAGCCAGATGGCACAGCAGAAAGCACAGCAAAGACCGCAAAACCAGTCGTAACGAGCCTTGCACTAGAGATCTAAGCTAAGAACCCGAACTCGCAGGAATGGTATCTCGAGAGCCGGAGAGCCCTGGCTTGCTCTCCGGCTGCCCCTTGTTAGGAGGCCGCAGCTTTTCCTATGCTGGGAAAGAACCGATTCAACCGACCTACGGACAACAAACTAAAACACTGCCGGGAATGGTTAGAAACCACACTGCTGGTCAAATCCGACGCCAAAACCTTAAGCTCGGCAGGGCTGCTGGCGGGAGAAATAATCCTTTGTTCCACCGCCGGCCTGTGGAGTGTCATAGCTTTACTTAACCTCCAGGGCCCACCGGCTCAACGCCTAGCCGCTGTCTTAAAGAGCATACTTCCGTGGTTTCCTCTACTGGCACTTTGCCTATTGCTTTCCCTAGCAGCCGCCCATATGGCTCAATGGGGTGAGCGCCGCTACGGTCGGGGCCGAATGGCTGCTGCCGCCGCATCGGTACCGATGGCACCGATTATCCTCGGCAGCCTCCTTACCCAGCCGCTGTTTGCGGCTGCACCTCTTCTTGCTCCCCTTGTCATCTGGGCAGCAGCAGAACTGTGGTGGCAAATTTTCCTCTACTTACTGCGGCGTTTGGCTGCCTTCGACTATTGGGCCCAACTGGAGCTGGAGAGCAAGAATACTGCATCAGATGCCTGCTATGACCTTAACTTCCACCGTGAGCACTTGGAAACCAAGAAAACCGCCCTCATGGAACGCAAGCTCCGTTGGAAGGCGATGGCTGATGACGAAAATCCCGAAAATCCTCAAGAGGGCCAGGCTGAAGCACTTAGCACCAACCAGGCCTTATCGCCTGCCCGGTCCGGAACCTGGCTTCGCCCTCAAGTCATAGTTCCCTTAGCAGTCTGCTGTCTTTTGGCTTTGAGCGGCATCCTCTCCCACCAGATGGACGGCAGAAAAGGCCAGGTGCCGGTCCCGGAAGCCGCCGCTGCTCTACCCATGGAACACCCGCGGGTTGTCTTCTGGTATCAAGCGGTGGAGCCTGAAGCCTCTTTGCTGCAGGATCTGATAACCGCCTACAATGAAAGGATTGACGATCCGGTGACTACTCCCGCCGTTGTAGGTATTAATCAGAGGGGCGACATCGCCCTCGAGATTTTCCACGCCCAGCTGTCGGATAGCTGTCCTGATATTATGCTGCTGCCGACGGATTTGGCGCTGCAGCTCCACACCAGCTGGAACCCATCGGCCTTGGAATCTGAGTCTGCCGGTTACTGCCTTCCGCTCTGGCCTGATCGTCCCTGGCGGCAGCGGCTGGCACTAGTCATCTCTCCAAACACCCAATTTCCAAGGCAGGCACAGTCCTTTGCTGCATACCTCTTCGACCAGCTGAACAGAGATTGACAAGAGGCAGGTCTTTTACTGGGAACTGCTGCCCTTGATTTCACGGATCAAAGCTGGAATAACCTCCTCTGCCTTACCCACGATCCCATAAGTGGCAATACTGAAAATAGGCGCATCGGGGTCACTGTTGATGGCCACAATAACGTCAGAAGACTGCATGCCCACTATATGCTGAATGGCACCGCTGATACCGCACGCGATGTAGATTTTCGGTGCCACTGTCCGGCCGGTTTGCCCTACCTGATGGGGATAACTCACCCAGCCGGCATCCACCACCGATCTGCTGGCACCTACGGCTGCTCCCAGTACAGAAGCCAATTCTTCAACAAGGCGGAAGTTCTCTGGACTTCCCAAACCCCGTCCGCCGGCCACCACGATATCAGCTTCCGCCAAATTGGGTCCTGTATCCGCTTCCTCAACTACCTCGAGAATGCGCTGCCACGGCACAAGCTCCGGCAGCTCCAGGGCAATTACCTGTCCCTCTCTGCCGGGCTGCCGAGCAGGCTTGGGAAATACTTTAGGCCTCACTGTTGCCATCTGGGGCCTATGGTGGGGACAGCGGATGGTGGCCATCAAATTACCGCCAAAGGCGGGACGGGTTTGCAGCAAATTCCCATCCTCATCCAGTGCAAAACCGGTGCAGTCGGCGGTAAGCCCAGTTTCCAGCCGGGCGGCGACCCTAGGGGCTAGAGAACGGCCGTTGGCAGTTCCGCCAATTAGAAGAATCGCCGGCCGATGCTGCCTAACTGCGTGCTCCATCACCTGAGCGTATAGGTCATCCCGGTAATGCTTAAGCTCCGGAGCACTTCCCACATAAACCAGATCAGCGCCGAATTCTATTAGCTCTTGGGGAAGATGATCCACACTATCGCCCAAGAGAAGACAGGCCAAGGACACTCCCAGCTCCGATGCCAACCTCCGGCCTTCGCCCAACAGCTCCAAGACCACATCCAGCAGCTGGCCTTCTCTTTGCTCGGCAAATACCCATACATCTCCTGCTGCATCCCTTGGCTCGGGCTGCGGGGACGCCTTCTCCCCGGCGATATAGATAGCTTCTGTGGGACAGGCTTCCACACAGGCACCGCAAACGGTACATTCTTCACTCAACTCGGGGCCATCGGCTCCCATTGCGACAGCATCATAGGGACATGCCGCTTCGCAGGCCCCGCAAATAGTACATTTATCTGCTAGCAGTCGAATTTCCATACTCTATTTTCCTCCTGATACCGGTCCTGCCAAGATTACCTAGAGGGACCGAAGCCGCTGCCACAAAGCAGCCGCCTGTTCGCTGGGCGTGCCTTCCAGCATCTCACCCTTGCGGTGTCTCTCAGGTTCGAAAGTGCGCCAGACCTGGGTAGGTGAGCCCTTAAGGCCGATCCGATCCGCTTCTGCTTCAATGTCTTCCGGTCCCCAGACAGGGATTTCTGCCTTTTTAGCCCGCATCATGCCCCGAAGTCCTGGTATCCGGGGTTCGTTTAGCTCCTTTACCACTGTAATAACTGCGGGCAAGGGCACCTCCACCACTTCATAACCTCTGTCGGTCAATTTTTCTGCCACCAGCTTATCTTCAGTCAGTTCCCTGAGTTTTCTCACCTGGGTGATGTGGGGTATGTCCAGTTTAGCTGCCATACCTGGGCCCACTTGAGCTGTGTCCCCATCTACAGCCTGCTTGCCGCAGATCACCAGATTAACATCCTCCAGTCTTGCAACAGCTCGGGCCAGGGTATAGGAGGTGGCCAGGGTATCGGCTCCGGCAAACTGCCGATCACTGAGGAGAATCACCTGGTCGGCACCCATGGCGATAGCATCCCGCAGCACTTGTTCAGCGGAAGCCGGCCCCATGGACAAAACGGTGACTTTGCCGCCCTTTGTCTCCTTTATCCGCAGTGCCTCCTCCAAGGCATGAAGATCATAAGGGTTGATAATCTTATCTACACCTTCCCGGATCACCAAGCCGGTCTCCCGATCAATCCGGGCCTGGCTGGGGTCGGGGACCTGTTTGATACAGGCGACTATATGCATTTGCTGCTTTCTCCCCTTCGTTACTTGTTCTTACGGGCTGCTTTCTTGATTAAGTCTAGAGCAATGATGCTGCGCTGAATCTGGTTGGTGCCTTCATAGATCTGGGTGATCTTAGCATCCCGCATCATCTTTTCCACGGGGTACTCCCGCATATATCCATAACCGCCCAAGATCTGCACAGCATCTACAGTTACTTTCATGCAGACATCAGAGGCAAACAGCTTGGCCATGGCTGCGGCCTGGGACACATCTTTGGCGCCGCTGTCGATCCATCGGGCTACGGAATACACTAGTGCCCTGGCTGCCTCTACTTGAGTAGCCATATCTGCCAGCATGAACTGAATTCCTTGGAAGGAACTGATAGGCTGACCAAACTGTACCCGCTCCCGGGCATACTTAACAGCTTCATCCAAGGCACCCTGGGCAATTCCTACAGCCTGAGCGCCGACCCCCGGCCGAGTCCTATCGAAGGTCTTCATGGTAATGACAAAACCCTGGCCTTCCCGTCCCAACAGGTTCTCTTTGGGGATCCGGCAGTTTTCAAAAATGACTTCCCGGGTAGCTGAAGCCCGGATTCCCAACTTTTTCTCCTTTTTTCCAAAACTTAAGCCCGGTGTGCCTTTCTCAACGATAAAAGCACTGTATCCCCTTGGGCCCTTGGTCTTATCTGTCACTGCGATGACTGTATAGATATCGGCCTCGCCGCCGTTGGTGATCCACTGCTTGGTGCCGTTTAGGACATATTCATCCCCATCTAGTGTAGCTGTTGTGGCGATCCCTGATACATCGCTGCCGGCATTGGCCTCCGTCAGGGCAAAGGCCGCCAAACGCTTGCCGCTGGCTATATCCGGCAGATAGCGCTGTTTTTGCTCCTCTGTACCAAACAGTATAATGGGAAAGCTCCCCAAAGCACTGGCCGCGTAGCTAACCGCTACACCGCTGCATGCCCGAGAAAGCTCCTCTACCACCAGTGCTTGCTCAAGAACACCGCCGCCTAACCCGCCGTACTCCTCCGGTACCCAGACTGCAAATAGATCCGCTTCACCTAAAACCTTCATAAGTTCCCAAGGGAACTCTTCCTTTTCATCCAGCTCTGCTGCCACCGGCTTGACCCTTTCGTCGGCGATCCGGGCAGCCAGGTCCTTGATCATTTGCTGTTCTTCGGTGAGAAAATAATCCACAGGATTTCCCTCCTTAGTACATACTTCTATGAGCAGGTCCTAACTTTGTGTTTCGCCGTGGATTATCATAATCCTGCCAATCACGAAAAAGGCTGCAGCCTCTAAAGTCAAGCTGCAGCCTACCCAATTATGCCCAACTGGCGCTAAAATATACTAGTAATTGCCTTATGCAGCCCCGATGAGCTTTTTGGCTACATCGACAGCAGTGCCGGAATCAGGAGCATATCCGTCTGCACCGATGTCATCGGCAAAGGCCTGGGTTACAGGAGCGCCGCCTACCAGTACCTTGACGCTCTCCCGGAGACCGGCATCGGTCAATGCTTGAATGGTTTCCTTCATGTTCACCATGGTGGTAGTCAGCAGTGCTGAGAGAGCAACGAAATTGGCATTGTGCTCCTTTACAGCATCCACGAACTTCTCTGGAGCCACGTCTACACCTAGGTCGATTACCTCAAACCCGGCACCTTCCAGCATCATGGCTACCAGATTCTTGCCAATATCGTGGAGGTCGCCCTTGACTGTACCGATACAGACCGTGCCTAGCTTCTCCGCTGCCTCAGCTTCAGTGAGCAGAGGCTTAACGATACCGAGACCGGCCTGCATTGCCCGGGCCGCGATCAATACTTCGGGAACGTAGATTTCGTTCTTCTTAAAGCGCTCCCCAACAACAGCCATGCCTGGAATGAGACCTTCCTTAATGATTTGACCGGCAGGAATACCGTCTGCAAGCGCCTTCTCGGTCAATTCCTTCACTTTGTTGGCATTACCAGCCACTAGGGCATCGGCGAGTTCTTGTAGAATTGCCATATACCTTCCTCCTTGCCTCAATTTGGTCCATTGTCAGTGACCCAATCTAGCGCTACCTATACAGTTAAATCTTGTGTGTCAAACGGCGTGATCCCTTGGTACGTTTTTGTTAATTTTGGTACTATCTTGCGAACTCAAGTTGTCTTGGGGAAATAACATAGCGTCCATAAAGGCTTCTTGAAAGTCGGGCCGCCCCGAAAGCTCCACATAATCCATGGATTTCGCCAGGCGGCTTGCTTCCTCCAATTTCCCTTGGGAAATGAGGCATAAACGGGCACCTACCCTGGCCGCATTGCCCACTGAGCGAACCTTTTCCAAAGGCACCCGCGGCAAGAGGCCCATCCGCATAGCACTCTCTTTACGGATATAATTGCCGAAAGCACCGGCCAGTAATAGTTCATCGATGTCCTCATCTTTGATGCCCAGTATCTTTTGTAAAATCATGGTCCCGGCCCGGATGGCTCCCTTGGCCAGCTGCAGCTCCCTGACATCCCGCTGGGTCAGCACAATATCACTGCCGTCAGCTGCATCTTCACTCCAGACCACTACAAACTCATTGCCGGCTTCGCCGGTCCGAATGCGCTCCAGCAGCTTAGGTGATAGTCCCTGCAGCTCCGAGGCATCCTGAAGTCTGCCGGTTTCGTCGATAATGCCGACCTTTAAGAGCTCAGCAATCAGATCAATCAATCCCGAGCCGCAGATGCCCCGGGGTCGGGTTTGGCCAATCACCTCAATTTCAATATCCTCACCGATCTCTACAAATTCGATGGCCCCTTCGCCGGCCCTCATGCCGCTGCTGATTTGAGCTCCCTCAAAGGCCGGCCCCGCTGCCGTAGAGCAAGAAACCATGCGCCCTCCATGGGACATCACTATCTCGCCATTGGTGCCGATATCTACCATCAAGACCCTGCCGTCCTGATTAGCAAGTCCGGTTGCTACCACAACTCCTACTGTATCTGCCCCCACAAAACCAGCAACATTGGGAAGAAAAGTTACCGGCGCCTCGGGGTTTACAGCCAATCCCAACTGGCCTGCACTTACGTCAAATCGGCGGCTGAATGCAGGTGTATAAGGCGAACGGGCAATGTAGGTCGGGGACACGCCGAGGGCCAGATGCTGCATGCAGGTATTGCCCACTATAACTACCCGGCACATCTTCTCAGGGGAGATCCCTGTCTTTTCATGGAGCTCGGATATAACCCCATTTAAAGTGTCCACAACTGCCTGCTGCAGCCGCCGCAGCTGCGAGGCACCGTTGGAGGCATACTCTACCCGGGAAATAACGTCGGCTCCGTAGGCAGCTTGACCGTTGAGCCGGGCAGCTACTGCCAGTTCTTTGCCCTGATAGAGGTCTATCAGCCCGCCGACTACAGTAGTAGTGCCTATATCAAATGCCAGCCCAAACAGTTCATCGGTAGTGTCACCACTTTCAACGGCTACTATGTGATTGCGCCAGCGGGTAACAGTCACTTGATGATCGGCCCTGCGCAAAATCTCCGGCAAGCTGCTCATTATCCCCAGGGGAAGGTGGCAATCCTGCTGTCCTGACCGTTTCAGCGTCTCCAGCAGCCGCTCCCGGTCACCATCGGGGGTTTCCAATTGGGGTTTGTCTACAGTCACAAATTCTTTGGCAACATCGGGCTCGGCTGCCACCACCTGCTTGGAACCCTCGGTCAAAATCTGCAGCAGCTCAGTCTCTCCGGTTGGTATACTTACCTGGATGTCTCCCAGGGGCCTGGCATAGCAGGCAAGTCTGATGCCCCTGGCCAGTTCTTCCTTTGTCAGCAGCTGCGCTTCTATCTCAGACACTTGATTCAGAGGACCATGAACAACAATCTTACAGCGCCCACAGCGCCCCCGTCCTCCGCAGGTTGCGTCAATCTTGATATCATGCTCCCGGGCCAGGCGCAGTACCGTCATGTCACCACTGGTAGTAACTTGCTTCTGCCGCTGACTCCAGCGGCCGTCAATTTGCTCGTGCCATATGAATGTCACCTGCATGGTTTCTCCACTCCATTCCGGGGCCTTATAGCTATCATTGTGCCGTATCCAGGTTGCTATAGACTACAGAGCTCGCTTTGCTGCCATGACTGTATTTTTCAGCAGTTCAGCAATGGTCATCGGACCCACGCCGCCGGGGACAGGTGTTAGGTAGCCTGCGGCTTCCCGGGCGGATTCATCGACATCGCCGCATAGGGCGCCATCCACACGGTTAATTCCCACATCGATCACCACTGCACCGGGCTTGATCCAATCTCCTTGAATGAACCGGGGTTGGCCAACGGCCACTACGAGAATATCGGCCCGGCGGCAGTGTTCCTCAAGATTTTGGGTTCGGGAATGGCAAATGGTTACCGTGGCGTTTGCTTCCAAAAGAAGGGCAGCAATGGGTTTTCCCACTATATTGCTTCTGCCGACGACAACGGCATTGAGCCCTTGGGGATTGATGCCGGTTCGCCGCAAAAGCTCCATGATCCCCGCTGGGGTACACGGTACAAAACCTTGATGGGAGAGGCCTGTCCAAAGGCAGCCTACATTTGTCGGATGAAATCCATCGACATCTTTGGTCGGATCAATCTTCCGAAGTACCGCATCAGCATCGATATGCTTTGGTAAAGGCAGCTGAACTAAGATCCCATGCACCTCTGGGTCTTGGTTTAATTCTTCGATCAGCTCTATCAGTTGGGATTGGGAGGTATCTCCAGGGAGTTTCTTGACATCGGAACGGATCCCTACTTCTCCACACGCCCTTTGCTTAGACCGCACATAGGTCTGGGATGCCGGATCATCTCCCACCAGCACCACCGTCAATCCGGGAACTATGTTCTGCTCCCTCAGCTTGGCTACTTCCTCTTTTACTTCCTGTCGGATCTCCGCCGCTATCCCTTTACCATCGATGAGCTGAGCCCCCACCAACAATCCCTCCTAAAGATTAAGTGAACTTACACTTCGCCTATCGATTGGCCAATAAGCCGGCTGTTCTTGTGTCTCAGATAGCGGTCAATGGCCTGAGCGGCTTTCTTTCCGCCTCCCATAGCCTTGATTACCGTAGCACCGCCAGTAATTATATCTCCGGCGGCAAAAACGCCTTCCCTAGTAGTCATAAAGGTCTCGGGGGCCACCTTGAGCACTCCGTGCAAGCCGGTTTCCAGACCCGGCGTGGTCCTGGAAATGATCGGATTAGGACCTTGGCCAATGGCCACAATGACCGAGTCGGCAGGCAGCCAATGCTCGGAACCAGCTATCGGCTTTACGCCCTGGCGTCCATTTTCGGTGGGCTCGCCGAGCTCCATATTTACGCACTGTATTGCTTCTACCCAGCCCTGCTCATCCCCTCTAATCGCTATGGGGCTGGCAAGAAATCGAAACTCAACCCCTTCCTCTTCTGCATGGAGGACTTCTTCCCGCCTTGCCGGCAAGTTTTCCCTGGATCGACGGTACACTACCATTACTTCACTGCCCAGGCGAACAGCGGTGCGGGCAGCATCCATGGCGGTATTGCCACCTCCGATTACCACGACACGCTTGCCCAAATAAAGAGGAGTATCCACCTGGGGATACAAGTAGGCTTTCATCAGGTTGACCCGAGTGAGGAACTCATTGGCGGTATAGACGCCGTTCAGATCTTCGCCCGGTATGCCCAGCAGGTTGGGCAGACCCGCCCCTGTCCCCAAGAATACTGCCTGAAATCCCTGGGCAAATAGGTCATCGACGGTCAGGGTACTGCCAATCAAGACATTGGTTCTAAGCTCCACTCCCTGCCGCTCCAGCTCTTTGAACTCATGGGCTAGAATGTCTTTTGGCAGCCTAAACTCCGGGATTCCGTAAGCCAGTACCCCTCCCGGTGTGTGGAGTGCTTCAAAGATGGTCACCCCGTAACCGAGACGGTTTAGTTCGGCGGCAGCAGTTAAGCCCGCGGGACCTGAGCCCACCACTGCTACTTTCCCCTTTTTCTTTCCATTAACGCTAACCGGCTTGCTGGCGGCATCTTCACGGTTTTCCCTTTCCCAGTCGGCGGCAAAACGCTCAAGATTGCCTATGGCCACAGGCTGTCCTTTTCTTCCTAAGACGCAGAGACTTTCACACTGCACTTCCTGGGGACAAACCCGACCGCAGACGGCAGGCAAGGTATTGTCTTGGCGAATAACGGCGGCAGCACCGGCAAAATCTCCCTCAGCTACTAGCCGCACAAATCCTGGAATATCAATGCCGACTGGACAACCCTTTGTACAGGGTCGATGGCGGCACTGCAGGCATCGAGATGCCTCCCGGCGGGCAGTCTCCGGAGAGTATCCCAAGCTAACTTCTCGGAAGTTCTTAACTCTCTCCTCAGGAGGCTGGGTCGGCATCGGCGCTCTCTCAGTACCTTTGCTGCCAGCAGCATGCTTGCTAAAAATGTCTACTTGTGACACTGGCCATCACACCCCTCCCCCATGTTCTCGGTTGAATTACAGCTGGTTCCTGATCTTTCATATAACTGCGACCTGCGGAGAAGAGATGAAAAATCAACCTGATGGGCGTCGAATTCCGGTCCATCGATACAGCAAAATTTCACTTCATCACCAACCCGCACCCGACAAGCACCGCACATGCCGGTTCCATCCACCATAATTGGGTTGAGGCTGACAATTGTCTTGATGTCATGACGCTTTGTTAGCTCGGCAACTGCCTGCATCATGGGAATCGGACCAACGGCTATTACCTGATCAAGGTGGATGCCGTCATCGATGAGCTGCCGCAAAAGATCAGTCACAAATCCTTTATAGCCGTAACTGCCATCATCGGTAGCGACAAGGACCCGCTCACTGATGGCTGCCAATTCCTCCTGGTAAAAGAGATGATCTCGGCTGCGGGCTCCTATCAGCGTTAGGACCCGATTACCAACTTCTTGGTGCCGCCGGGCCTCGGGGTAGATGATAGCCGTTCCCACTCCGCCGGCTATGCACGCTACTGTCCCCACCTGCTCGATGACCGCTGGTTTTCCTAGGGGACCCAACAAGTCCAGTATATGATCCCCTGCATTCATTTCAGCCAGCTGTTGAGTTGTATGGCCAACGGCTTGAACTATCAAAGTAATGGTTCCGGCATCCCGATCCCAATCGGAGATGCTGATAGGGATTCGCTCTCCCTGTTCGTGCAGCCGCAGAACAACGAACTGTCCAGGCTGCGCCTTTTTGGCTACATCTGATGCCGCAATTACGTATTTCCATACGTTGTGGGCTACAGCTTCTTTCTCTAAAATCTTGAACACACAACGTTCCTCCCAGTCCTCTTTCCATTGTCAATAGCTATTCTAAGTTGGTTAGTTTTTACCTGCAATAAGGGAAAGGCCTGTAGAAGGGGTAAGGCGATAATTACAGTATACCATTTCAGATACTGTGTGGGTATTCTCGTGGGGAAGCAGAAAAGCGGGGGATAGTCCCCCGCTTCCTTGCGACTAAAGCTAATAGACTAAGCTATACTGCTGTCAGCCAAAGGGAATCTTAGTCAGTCCACCATGCCTCTGCCAGCTGCTCCTCGAGAATTACTTCTTTGAGGAACTCAACGGCTTTGGAGAAGCCTTCCTCGATGGAGGCCAAAGCATCTTCATGCTCAATGCTGAGTACATAATCGTATCCTACCAGCCTGAGGGCGCTGACGATGTCTTTCCATACCTGATATCCATGACCGTATCCCACCGACCTAAACAGCCAGGAGCGCTTGGACAGCTCTGTGTATGGGATAATATCGAGGTTGCCGTTTACAGGACTGTTCCAGGCGTCGATGGCGGTGTCCTTGGCGTGGAAATGGAATATGGCATCTTTTTCACCTAGGTAGCGGATGGCCTTAACTGGATCGATGCCCTGCCAGAACAGATGGCTGGGGTCAAAGTTGGCGCCGATGCTTGGACCCACAGCTTCCCGCAATTTGAGCAGGGTGTACGGGTTGTATACCATGAAGCCTGGATGCATCTCGAAGGCGATCTTGGTTACTCCGTGGTCAGCGGCAAACTTACTCTCCCGCTCCCAGTAGGGAATCAGTTTCTCTTCCCACTGCCACTCCAAGATCCTGAGAAAATCTGTAGGCCAGGCACAGGTGACCCAGTTGGGATACTTGGCATCCTCGTGATCTCCCGGACAACCAGAGAAACAAGCTATGATCTCTATACCCAGCTTCTCCGCCAGGAGAACAGCATTCCGCCAGTCCTTGTGGAACTGCTCGGCGAGTTCCTTCTGAGGATGCAGGGGATTCCCGTGAACACTTAAGCAGCTGATGAACATGCCCCGATCATCTAGAGCCTTCTTCCAATCATTTAACTTCTTCTCATCGGCAAGTAGTTCTTCAGGATCGCAGTGAGCCTTGCCCGGAAATCCGCCGCAGCCAATTTCAACCGCGTTCAGCCCATAGCCCTTGATCTTGTCTAACGCTTCGGGCAAAGGCAGCTGTCCAAACAAAACAGTAAAGACGCCAATCTGCATACCATGACCTCCCTTTCATTTTCCCCAGCAGCCAGCCCACTGGGCCCTAGTCTATCCTAGACCAATGATGGGCAATATCATTCTGGTTACATGTTTCGTCGGACGGGCAGTTATTCCTCCCGAATTTTTTCCAGTGCGGGACCTTTCCAGATTAACTATGACTTTCGCACAAAACAAAAAGCCAAACAAAAAAGCCACCGGTTGAACCGATGGCTTGACTTGGTGCGCCTAGCAGGAATCGAACCTGCGCTCCCGGCTCCGGAGGCCGGTGCTCTCATCCGCTGAGCTATAGGCGCTTGTGTTGTCGCTGCTTTGTTATTATAGCAAAAGGTCTGAGGGATTTCAATACCTTATTTTTGAAATGCCCCCTAGCTCATCAAGACTCCAGCCTAAACTGCCCGACCAGTATTTTCAGTCTATCGCTCACCTGGGTCAAGTTCTGGGCAGATGCAGCCACCTCTGATATGGAGGCTGCTTGTTCCTCCGAGGCAGTGGCTATCTCGTGGCCGCCGCTGTTAATCTGCTCGATGCCTGACGAAATCTCTTCCATGCGGCTTACCACGGCCGTCACTGCTTCCAAAATGCTGCGCAAGACTTGACCGCTCTTGTCGACACTACTCAATACCTCATCAGCCTGTCGGGCTCCTCTCTCCATCCCGCTGACAGCTGCTGCCACGCCTTCCTGAACCCGTTCTACCAACGCCTTTATTTCCGCTGCTGCCTCAGAAGATTGTTCAGCAAGTTTTCCTACCTCCTCAGCAACAACAGCAAATCCCCTGCCGTTTTCTCCTGCCCGGGCAGCCTCAATGGAAGCATTTAATGCCAGCAGGTTTGTCTGGTCTGCAATGGCGGTAATAGCTTCTACAATGCTGCCGATCTCCTCAGAGAGTAGACCTAAACCCGATATCTCACCGGCCAGCTGCTTTATAGTCTCACCCAACTCGCCTATTTGTCTTACAATATCCCTAACTGTATCCTCTCCCGATGAGGCCCTTGCCGCTACCTCTCGAACATCCTTGCCCACTGACTGGACATTGGCATTCATGGCTTCTAGGGTGGAGGAGAATTGATTAGTGGTACCGGCCACTTCCTCAACTGAAGCAGTAACTTCCTCGGCAGCAGCGGCCATTTGTCCACTGGTATTTGCCAGTGCATTGGTAGTCCCAGCAACCAGTGTCATTGCTTCCCGCATGCTGGCGATTGTTCTGTTGAGTGCTCCAGCAACTACTCCGATTTCGTCTTGCAGCTTAACATATACATTCTTCGTCAGGTCCCCGTCGGCCAGGGCTTCTATCACTTCCTTAATTTTTACGAGGGGGTCGGCAATCCGCCTGCCGAGAAAAATCGCCGCTATAATACCGGCG
Organism: Bacillota bacterium; assembly: GCA_012735435.1. Classification (GTDB taxonomy): domain Bacteria; phylum Bacillota; class Limnochordia; order DTU087; family DTU087; genus DTU087. The sequence goes on from JAAYHH010000086.1 coordinate 47,365, forward strand.
GCTAAAAAGGCTAGTGAAATCCCGACAAGGAAATTCCTCAACCGAACCATGTTGGCTAAGACGTCGGCCTCCATGGCACCTACGGCGATGGTCCAGCCGGTAGAGGGAACCGGTGCTAATCCAACTATTCTTGCTGCCCCATCATCGAGGGTATACCTGACTACACCATTCCTGCCTAGACCAAAGGCCCGGATAGCCCTACCTGCGTTTACAAAGGGACCGGTATCGGTAAATATGGTGACCTGGTTCATAACCAACTGCCGATTAGGGTAAGCATACAAAGTGCCGTCGGCACCGATTATGTAGGCATAACCTTTAGCGCCGAAACCTAACTCGTCGGTGATATCACTCAGAGCTTCGGCATTTCTCCGGCCGATCAATGCCCCGATAATCCGACCGTTGTCTGTAATAGGGACAGCATACATCAGAACTGCCGTACCTGAGACGCGACTGACAAGCACATCGGACACCGTGGCCCGCCCATTAAGAGCGCTGATTATATAATCCCGGTCAGCCAAGTTTGCACTAGAACCGTCACTGTACCTGGCCACGCCATTCCGATCAACTGCTGCCAATACCTCAAACGCGGACAACCGCTGAGCTTCGGACTCGATCACCGCCCGCTGCAGCTCCCAGTCCATGCTCTTGATTTCAGGTCTGGCGGCTATTCCTTCCAGAGCCGTTAGATGGGTCTCAAATCGGCTCTCCAGATACTCAGCAGCTTTCTGAGCCTGCATTTTCAGTGCTATCTCAACTTCTTCTACTACCGCTGACGAACTGTAATTGACTGCTAAGAAGCCCAATCCTATACACACGAAGAAGAGCAAAACACCGGTATAGACTGCTATTTTCGCCGCTAGACTTCTCTGATAAAACACACCAGCTCCCCCTTCCCGCC
>JAAYHH010000087.1 GCA_012735435.1 Bacillota bacterium
GAATCCATAAACTGCCACCGAAGCCCGACAACCGCCTTTTCCGACCCGTTCTCTAAGACCCTGGCATCCCGCAGATCTGTAATCTCCCAAGGTTTCTCTTGGTAGAAAATATCTATATCCCAGGCATCCCAGTTGGCCGGCTTATCTTCAAAGGCTATCAGGGCGTTGCCCACCGCTCCCGGAGCCAATACCTCCCGCTGGTTGACCTTGTCGTAGATTCGAGATAGACGGCCATGCTCATCGAGGGTGAGCAAGAAGAAATCATTCTCCATGCTGCTGGTGGTTACCTTCATAGTCGAACCGGATGCCGCAGATTTTTCAATCTTAAGGACCCTATAGCCTTTGGCAGGCACGTTCTCCACCCAGAAGACAGCCTTGGCCTCGCCCTCCACCTCGGTCCTTTGAATGGGCCACCGGCTGCCGTCATCATCGACAACCACAGCACCCTCAAGCTCATCCCGCCAAGGCGTTAGGACCAGGTCGCTTCTCTCCCAGGAAAGGGGATTAAAGACCACCAGCTCGCCTGCCTCTACGTCCATTTCAGAAATCAAAGCGTTGGCTGCTTCCTCCAAAACCTTGCTGCCAAGCTGCTTGACCTCAGCATACTGCTGCTCGCTGTCCTCATACACCGACCCGATGGATGAACCGGGGATAATATCGTGGAACTGATTGGTCAAAACCAATTCCCAAGCCCTGTTGATATCCCCATGGGGATAGACAAACCCCGGAACTAAGGCATGGGCTAAGCTGCTGTAAAGTTCAGCATTGGACAAGAGGAACTCAGATTTCCGGTTGTTCCTTTTGGTCCTGCCTTGTGAAGTATAGGTCCCGCGATGAAGTTCCAGGTAAAGCTCCCCATGCCAAACCGGCAGCCTGGGGTCATCTGCTACAGCAGCATCCAACTCTTCGAAGAAATCACCTACACTTCCCAATCGGAATTCCGGCATGAAGTTTAGATACTTCATAGCCCTGGCATTTTCCAGCATCTCCCTGGTTACACCGCCGCCGCCATCTCCCCATCCATAGGCAGAAAGCAGGAGATTGTTGACATCCTTCTGCTGGTAGTTGTCCCAAGCACTCTTGACCACGTCAGCATCGGTAAACCCGTTGTAGGTGTAAGCTCTATCGCCTGGCCTATTCTTTGTGGTGATGAAGTGGGTTAGTACCTCAGTGCCGTCGATTCCCCTCCAGCGGAATGTATCATAGGGGAACCGGTTGAATTGGCTCCAGCTGATCTTGATGGTCATGAAATAATCCAACCCGCTCTTCTTGATGATCTGGGGCAAAGCCCAAGAATATCCGAAGACATCCGGCAGCCAAAGGGTGTTGCAATTGACGCCGAACTCCTTTTCAAAGAAGCGGGTGCCAAAAAGGAACTGCCGTACCAGAGATTCTCCCGATGTTACGTTGCAGTCTGCTTCCACCCACATGCCGCCGTTGACTTCCCAGCGGCCGGCAGCCACTTGCTCCTTGATCTGCCGGTAGATATCGGGATAATCTTCTTTGATGAATTTATACAGCTGGGCTTGGCTTTGAATATAGATAAATTCCGGATACTGCTCCATCAGCCGCAGTGCGGTGCTGAAGGTGCGGCTGCACTTTTCCCTGGTATGTAGCAGCTGCCACAGCCAAGCAACATCGATATGGGAATGACCGACACCTACTACCACCGGCCGGAGCTCACTGGCGGGAATACTGGATAGGTCTTCCTTCAGCTTTTCCAAAGCCTGTGCCACTGATGCATAGAAAGCCTCTGAGCCCGGCTTGCGGTAATCAACGGTAAGAAGTGCCTGGTCGATAAACTGAGCAACCTTAATGAACACCGGATCCTTTTCATCTAGGGTAAGGGCCGCCCGGAAGGCATTGCGGAGGAGATAATAAAACTCTTCCGCCGCCGGGTTGATCTTAACCAGCTTGGCCTGGGTGAAAGCCCCTTCCTTAAAGTTCATACCGGTAAAGGCTTTAACGGCAAGGTCTAACTCTCTGCCCCCTTGAACATATTTGGCGGGGAGCACCGCTTCCTGGTGCCGGGTATCCAATCCCTGCAAAGGTTTGCCGTTAACATACAGGAGAGCTTCGGAGGAGGTAGCTTCCCACTCTCCCTCGCGGCCGAAGAACAAATATACGGCGACCTTTTTTCCCTCCCACTCGGGGGGAATGGTGCACTTTGCGAAAAACCACCGCCATTCGTTGGGACCTCCCCACCTGTCGCCCAGTTCAAAGGGCCTCAGCTCATCTGGACTGAGGGCGGGAATGGACCGCTGATCCCAAGCTGCGTCAGCTACCTGCCAACCGGTTATCGGTATGCTGGCATCATATATAAATCTAGGAAACTCGGCCAACCGATTACGAACCTTGTCCTCCCACAAGAGACCAGGCATTATCTCACACCTCCATATTGAATCGCACAAATCCTTCTTATGCAGGCAAATCACAATCGTTTCTTCGCTAATGCAAGGTAATTATCCTGTCGGGAGGACTAATGATACTACCAAAGCGCCTGTAATCAGAAAAGGACCGTAGGGCACCATATCCTTCCTGCCTTTCAACCGCAGGGCTAGGAGAATAAAGCCGATGATTCCACCTAGAATAACTCCGATGGTGAGGGAAATCAGCATCTCCCGCAGGCCTAGGAAAGCCC
>JAAYHH010000088.1 GCA_012735435.1 Bacillota bacterium
GAATTTGGGTTAGATCTTGAGGATACTTTCAGCACTTCTGTCCTTAGCCTCCTTGGCGAGATTGCGATCCATGCCATATTTTGCTGCTGCTACTTACTATATTAACTATCGAAGTGCTAATTCCTTTTTCATCAGCAAAATTTCTTCAATATTGTCACATCATTTTCTCAAGCGTATCAACTCAGCTGGTGCCGGAAGCCGTCGGCTTGCAAAAAACCAAGATCCGGCCATCCTCTCTGAAGCCCAACAACCCCTGCAAATGGACCTCACGGCTGATATCTTCCAGCACATGTTGAATAGCTCCATCATCCCAATGGAGATCATCGGCTTGAAAATCATCGTCACTGCAGATGAGGCTCGTGTTGAACTGTTCTTCGAACAAACCCACAATCAGTGCTATCTCCTCAAGTGTGATGCTCCCCATATCCCTGTCAATTTCAACCATGGAAAGGTCTTCGCACTGGGTTACCCGCAGATCAAAGCAGCTGATTTTCCTGCCGGCGAGCTGTACCATAACCTCGATAATCTCCCCTAGGTGTTCGCCAAACTTGGTAAAACTCGCGACATCCCAGGGGCCCTTAACAAAAAAACCAAACCGCATGGTGCGGGATTGGGGCAATATCTGCAAGGTTCCCAGCTGCGGATAACGGGCAAGAAGGAGTGCCAATAGATTACCGTGACCCTTTGCTGCATATGTATCCCTTTGTAACACAACAATCACCTCATCGAGAGAGCCCTTCTCAACACCCGGCATTGCGAAAGGCCCGGAGGTCGCCGGGCCTTGGAGACAATCCTTACTTGGCGTATTCTGTTGCTCTCGTTTCCCGGATAACAGTGACTTTAATCTGACCGGGATATTCCAGTTCACTTTCGATTCGCTTGGCTATTTCTCTCGCCATCCAGACCGATGCAGCATCATCAATTCGCTCCGGCTTCACCATGATCCTGATCTCCCGTCCTGCCTGGATAGCATAGGCCTTTTCCACACCTTCGAAGGAATCAGCTATGGCTTCCAGCCTCTCTAGACGCTTGATGTAGGATTCCAGGGTTTCACGCCGGGCACCTGGACGGGCTGCCGATATCGAATCTGCGGCTGCCACAAGTACAGCCTCTACGCTCCGGGGTTCACAGTCTCCATGATGACACTCCATCGCATGAATAACTTCCGGCGACTCCTTGTAGCGTTTCAGGAGATCTACCCCGATTTGGACATGGGTACCTTCTACCTCATGATCAACTGCCTTGCCTATATCATGGAGCAAACCAGCCCTACGGGCCAGCTTCTCATCAGCACCTATCTCAGCTGCCATAATTGCAGCCAAGTGAGCTACTTCAATGGAATGCTTGAGCACATTCTGTCCATAGCTGGTGCGGAACCGCAGCCGTCCCAGCAGCTTGATCAACTCTGGGTGAAGGCCGTGTACATTGGCATCGAAGGTGGCTTGCTCACCTTCCTCCCTAATAACAGCCTCTACTTCCCGCCGGGCCTTTTCCACCATCTCTTCGATCCTGGCCGGATGAATCCGCCCGTCTGCCACCAGTTTTTCCAGTGCGATGCGGGCAATCTCCCGCCTGATGGGATCAAATCCCGATAGAATTACGGCCTCCGGTGTATCATCTATGATCAGATCGATTCCGGTCAGTGTCTCCAGTGTGCGGATATTACGCCCTTCACGGCCGATGATCCGCCCTTTCATCTCGTCATTGGGAAGATTCACCACTGACACCGTTGCTTCAGCCACATGGTCAGCGGCACACCGCTGGATCGCCAAGGAGAGTACTTCCTGACAGCGCTTATCCGCCTCTTCCTTCGCCCTGGCCTCCATATCCTTGATCATGAGAGCAGTTTCATGTTTCACCGATTCCTTAACTTGACGCAGAATCATTTCCTTGGCTTCCTCCATGGAAAGCTCAGCTATCCGCTGGAGTTCAGCCTGCTGCTCAGCCAGAATCCGCTCTACCTCTTCTCGGCTTTCTGCCAGCTCTTTCCGCTCCTTTTCCAGAAGGCTCTCCTTCCGGTCGATGTTATCGGAGCGGCGGTCAAGGGCCGCTTCTTTCTGGGCCAGGCGCCGTTCTTGTTCCTGCAGTTCAGCACGTCTCTCCCGGAGCTCCTGCTCGATCTCAGCCCGCAGCTTGTGGGCTTCCTCTTTAGCCTCCAGCATCTTTTCCCGATACTTGGCTTCAGCATCCCTTTCGGCGTCTTGAAGAATGCGGCTTGCCGCTTCTTCTGCGGAACCGATCTTTGCCTCGGCTAGAGACTTGCGCATAAAATAACCGGCGCTAAAAGCGACGGCGGCTATGAGCACAAAGTAAACAAGACTAATGATTGTCACCTCCTACCTAAAAAGATATGCCGTTTTCAAAGTCGCTTGTAAAGAAAGCCGAGCAAAAACTCGGCTTGGTACACACTACTGAACAGTTCACTAGTATGCTCCACAGTGTCATTTTAGCTTGTTTTGGGACCACTGTCAAGGAACGAGAAAGCCAGCGGATCCCCTAGTTTAAGTGCTCCTCCCGCTCCTCTTTAAGTACCTGTTCAACAGCATTACGGACATCATCTGGACTAAATCCCCGCCTCAATAGATAAGCGGCTAACTTGCGTCTTGCTGTTTCCGTATCGTTTTTTGCATAAATCCCCACTCTGCCTGCTGCCACTTGAAGAGCTAGTTCCCGCTCATCTACCGATCCCCGGAACTCTTCTAAAGCTTCCTCGACAACTTCCTTGGGAATCCCTTTTTGCCGCAGTTCCTGGAGGAGCCGCCGCCCGCCCATAGGGTTAGTACGGGTGCGGTTCTGGATCCAGTCCCGGGCAAACTGCAAATCATCTATATATTTTAGTTCCTGCAGCCAATCCAACACTTCTTCCCGTATCTGCCGCCCAAAACCTTTCCGCCGCAAATATCCATCCATTTCAGCACTGGAACGGGAACGAAACTTAAGATAGTAAAGTGCCTGGCTCTTGGCTCTACTGACATCATCGCCTATATCCCCTATATCCACCTGCTTGCCAAAGGACCGGCTTTTACCGGAAGCCGAGCCGCTCAAAGCTGCCGTCACTCCTTATCCTGCTGTGCTGCATCTTCCTGCTGGCCATCTTGATCCGATGGGATCAAGCCGACGGCTGCCCTCACTCGATCCTCGATCTCCTGGGAAAGCTCAGGATTCTGCCTTAGGTACTCTTTAGCATTTTCCCGGCCTTGCCCTAAACGGATATCACCATAGGAGTACCAAGCTCCACTCTTGTTGATAATATCCAGCTGAGCGCCGATATCCAAGATATTGCCCTCCCGGGAAATACCTTGACCGTACATGATATCAAACTCTGCCTCCCTGAAAGGCGGCGCCACTTTATTCTTAACCACTTTGACCCGGGTGCGGTTGCCGATGACTTCATTGCCTTGCTTGATGGTTTCGATACGCCGGATATCCATCCGAATAGAGGCATAGAACTTTAGGGCCCGTCCGCCGGGAGTTGTCTCGGGATTACCGAACATAACGCCAACCTTTTCCCGAATCTGATTGGTAAAAATGACGGTGGTATTGGACTTGCTGATGGCGCCTGTCAATTTCCGCAAAGCCTGGGACATCAGCCTTGCCTGCAGGCCGACATGGGCATCACCCATTTCCCCTTCGATTTCCGCCCGGGGAACAAGGGCAGCAACTGAGTCGACCACTACAACATCTACCGCGCCGCTTCGCACCAAGGCTTCAGCTATCTCTAAAGCCTGTTCTGCATTATCCGGCTGGGAGATCAGCAGATTATCAATATCTACTCCCAGCTGTTTAGCATAGACCGGGTCCTGGGCATGCTCAACATCGATAAATGCTCCAATGCCACCGGCCTTTTGGGCCTCTGCTATGATGTGCAGAGCCAAAGTAGTCTTACCCGATGACTCGGGGCCATAGATTTCTACTACCCGCCCCCGGGGAACGCCGCCTACCCCCAAAGCTATATCCAGAGCCAACGAGCCGGTAGGTATGACCTGCATATTGACAGCCTTAGCATCCCCCAGCCGCATGATGGAGCCCTTGCCGAACTGCTTCTCTATCTGATGCAATGCCATATACAGGGCCTTAAGCTTCTCCGACATATGCCCACTCCTCTCAAGCGGAGACTTGCTATCTCCAAACAGTTGTTCGTAATACGACTATATCATATGGAACCAGATGGGGCAAGCTCCACGCTGCCCCGCCCACGCAGAATCAACCGGCGTCGCACCTTCAGGAAGCGCCTATCGACAAGTTGGGCTGGCTGATGATTAAGAAGCAATTGACAACCTAGGCGTAGGATAGTTCTAAGCTTCGACAACTGCCAAATCAATCCTCCAACTCTTCTTCCAAAGTACCCAGGAGACAGCGGCGCAGGATGTCCAATGCCGCCAGTGCTGCCCGTTCTTTCACCTGCAGGCGGTCACCGGCAAACTGGCGGCGAAACGCCTTTGTCCCTCCATGGTAACTGATTCCAAAATACACAAGTCCCATCGGCTTGGCCGCACTGCCGCCCCCAGGTCCTGCGATCCCTGTAGCAGATAGACCTATATCTGTACCGGCCCACTGCCTTACTCCCTCGGCCATGGCCTTGGCAACCTGTCTACTTACTGCTCCGAACTGTTCCAAGAGCCTAGAATCAACTC
>JAAYHH010000089.1 GCA_012735435.1 Bacillota bacterium
CAGTGCGAAGGTAAGTAGGGCTGGGATTTAGGTGCCCATGCCAGCGGATTAACCCAGCCTCCACCATATGAAGTACAGCCACCAGGGAGATGATGGCTGAAACATTTAGAGCCGGCCAGCCCAGTACAAGGTGACTTAAAGCCAAAATACCCCCAGCGTAAGAAAAGCAAAGATACCGGGGATGAATCAACATGAGGATTAGGGCCAAGGGCCAGACATACCAAAGGCCGGTCTCGGAAAGGGGAATCCCTACTCCAATGAAAATAGAACTGGCAAAAATACCCCCTAAAATTCCATAAAGAAGGGTATTCAAGGTTTCGGAAAGCGGATCGGTAAAGGTGGTTCCAAAGAGATGCTCTTCCAAGACAGCCCTTCGCCGGTATTGGCTGTAGCTTAACATCAATATAAGGCCGATGATGATGAGAAAATCTACGTTCAAAAACATTTGCGGGATGGCCCGCCCGACCAAGCGCAAAAGCTCCCAGATCGGCATTGACGACCACCCCCGTTTTCTAAGCCGCGCTTCTTGTACCTAGAACCTACAAGCTACCCTTGGGTCTGCTTCCCTTGCTAGCTCGCCTTCTTTAACTGATTGGGCCGGAGTACCTCAAGGGCAGCCTGCAGCTGAATGTCCTTGGCAATATCCACAACATTGCCGCCTTCATAATCGGAAGTGTAATACGGCGGCTCTTCCCCCTCGGGAAGGCTGACAATCACATCCGGCTCGATGCCGACGGAATGAATATCACTGCCTCCTGCCGTCTGGTAGCGGGCAGTGGTCAAGGACAGTGCTGACCCATCCCGCAGGGGAATCACTGTCTGTACAAGTCCTTTGCCGAAGGTCTGGGTTCCAACTAAGGTGGCAATTCCCCTGTCTTTCAAAGCTCCCGATACGATTTCAGAAGCACTGGCGCTGTAGCCGTCTACCATGACCACCATGGGATACCTTCTCTCAACTCCCTCTCCCTGGGCTTCAATGGTCTGGACTACGCCGTTGCGGCCAACCACATGGAGAATGGGACCCTGCCCCAGAAACTTATCGGCAATCTCGATGGCAGCTGTCAGCAGTCCGCCGGGGTTGCCCCGCAGATCCAAGATCAGGGACCGCATACCTTGGCGCTCCAAAGCAGCCAAGGCCTGTTCGAGTTCCTGGGCAGAACGCTCGCTGAAACTGGACAGCCTGATGTAGCCGATGTCATTATCCAAAAGCAGCTGTTTGGTTACACTTCGAACTTCAATAACTTCCCGGATGATGGGCACTTCCTGAAACTCACCGTTTTTCTTGCGGATACCCAGCACCACTTTGGCGCCGGGTTCACCCCGCATCAAACTGACCGCCTCATCCTGGGACATGTTCTTGGTCGGTTTGCCGTCGATGAATTCGATGACATCACCGCCCCGGAGTCCTGCGTAAAAACCCGGGGTCTGCTCAATGGGTGCGACGATGGTCAGCTTATTATCCCGCATCCCTACAACGATGCCTATTCCGCCGTAAACACCGGTGGTGTCAACCTGCATTTGTTTGTACGCTTCGGGGTCCATATAGCGGGTATAGGGGTCATTGAGGCTCCCCAACATGCCGTTGATGCTGCCGGTTGCAACATAGGCCTTGAACAGATCAGTTAAGCTTACTGGATCCACGTACTGGGTCTTAATCAGCGCTGCAACTTCCAATACTGTCCTAAGGTCACTAAATCGACCTTCATCGGCTCCAGCCCGGCCGAAAAAAGAGTCAGAAACCCCTACCGCCAGTACTGTGACCAGTATGAGCACTAAAAGGACTCTGCGTTTATTGGTCAATTGGCTCACCTGTCCTTCCCCATTGTCTCCTTATCCTATATGCGAACCGGCACGGGGCTATGCTCTCGTAACCAGCTGCGTAATGCCGATATCTTACGAAAAGTTACTTTTAATTATAGCCCAGCATACAAGCCGGTGCAAGGCGGCCCTCGGCAAGGTTGGGCTGACTTCGGCCGGTCTACGGCAAACTCTGCCGGGCTCGGTGGAAGAATTCCCCTGACCTCCCCCTGCTTCCTTTCCCACCGCCAAACTTTAGTTAGAATCTTTTTCCTATGTAGTTTAATAGGGAGATGGACTCTTGTGTTGAATAATAAGTATCATAGATACATGGCCGGCCTGAGCGGGCGCTGGTAAAGTTCATATGAAGGAGAGATAAAGCATGCTTGAGTTAATTGGTGCCGTGGTTGTCATCTGGATTATAGTCACGTTCCTGAATACTCATACCCTGTGATAGTATGGAAATAGCCCGCCCGGGCTATTTCCTCTACATGGCCCAACGCGGTTTGTGGACCTTCTTAACTAGTAGATAAAAAGCCAGGAGAAATGCCCATGAACATTCGACGGATAACCGCCATTGTAGGTAAAGATGTTCTCGAAGC
>JAAYHH010000090.1 GCA_012735435.1 Bacillota bacterium
GCATCCCCGGTAAGTGGGGGTATGTAGAAAGGGCCCAGGAGGTAGTGGTGACTGGATTGAACGAATCGGGCCGGAGCGTCCGCATCCGAGCTGAGGGCCTATTTGCCAGAGCCCTGCAGCATGAAATCGATCATCTTGATGGAGTGCTGTTTATCGACAAAGCACTGGAAATACAGGATGAGGAGCAGATTGAGGACGAAGACGAGGAGCAAGACGGGGACCAAGGGGATACCCGGTAGTGCCGGGAGGTGACTTGATGAGGATTGTATTTATGGGAACACCGGAGTTTGCGGTGCCCACCCTCAGAAGCCTTATCCACGGGGGTTGGAGGATAGAAGCAGTTGTCACTCAGCCCGACCGGCCCCGGGGGCGGGGACAGCGGGTGAGTTTTTCTCCCATAAAGCAGGCGGCCATAGAAGCGGGCCTTAAGGTGCTGCAGCCGGAGAAGGTTTCCGACGAGAGCTTCATTGAGCTGCTGAGGGAGCTGAAGCCAGACGCTATAGTGGTTGTAGCCTTTGGTCAGCTGATTCCTCCGGCCATTTTGGAACTGCCCCGTTACGGATGCATCAATGTCCATGCATCGCTGCTGCCCCGGTACCGGGGGGCTTCACCGATTCACCAGGCGATTATCGACGGATGCAGTGTAACAGGGGTAACCACCATGCTCTTGGATGAAGGCTGGGATACAGGGGATATCCTGCTCCAGAAGCAGGTGACCATCGAACCTGAAGATACAGCCGGGAGCCTGGAAATGAAGCTGGCTGAGGAAGGTGCCCAGCTGTTATGCGAAACCCTCACGCGTTTGGCTAGAGGTGACCTTAAGCCCACGCCCCAGGACGATAGCCAAGCTACCTATGCATACAGGCTGAAAAAGACTGCAGGAGAGATCTCCTGGCAGGCAAATGCCCGGCAAATAGCGGATTTGGTCAGGGGAGTCAACCCTTGGCCAGGGGCATACACATATCATCGGGACCAGGTGCTCAAGGTATGGGAAGCTGCACCGGCAGACCAGGAAGAACATGGAGCCGAGCCGGGTGCCGTTCTCGATATCGCCGAAGACGGCATCATTGTAGCGTGTGGTGCTGGTTCTGTGCTGTTAAAGGTGGTACAACCTCCCAACCGCCCCCGCATGGGAGGCCGGGATTATGCCAATGGCTACCGAGTGGAACCGGGGGAGATATTGGGAGGCGCATCTAGTGATGCCTGAGGCGAAAAAACGGGTTTTTGTGGGACTAGTCAGCGTTAGTCTCGTGATATTGGCTGTCTTGGCAGGAGCAGGCTGGTATCTAGTGCAGAAGGGTTCAAAGGCAGCGTGGTGGCTCCTCTTGATACTCCTGTCCGCCGTAATCGGGTTTTTGATCTATGCTGGACTGGGCATACTTGGATTACTGGTGTCTCTCCTTACTGGCCGCACACTGCCTATCTTGAGCAGAGCCCAGGATACAGTTGCCTTTGCCTTGCTGCCGGTGGCCCTCTGGGTGGGGGCACTTCTGGGTGTGGACAAAGACAGGATTAGAGCATCTTTTATCGAGGTAAACAACCAGCTGGTTCGGCAGAAGGAGAAGCGGGTCCGGCCCCAGGAACTCCTGATACTGGCACCCATATGTCTGCAGGATGCCGATTGCCCCAGGAAAGTAACCAATGATATCCGCCAGTGCCGGCGCTGCGGCCGCTGTCCTGTAGGAGGGCTGCTGGAGCTTGCAGATAAGTATGGGGTAAATCTGGCCGTTGCAACAGGAGGGACAAAAGCCCGCCAGTTGATCCGGGATCTCCGTCCGCAAGTGGTAATTGCCATTGCCTGTGAAAGGGACTTAGTCAGCGGCCTGCAGGATGCCCGCCAGATTACGGTCGGGGCCATTACCAATCAGCGGCCCCAGGGTCCCTGTTTTAATACACAAGTGGACTTGGACAAGGTTGAAGAAGCCCTCCGGGCTTCTTTGCTGGATGCAGGTGATTAGTGCAGCTCCCTATTCACTGGGCTAAATAGCACCAAGTGGGCAATTGGGACTTTGGATCTAGAAATATCCTGGACAGTTTGCTGCACTTTGGTGTATAGTGATATTAGAGTGGGATGGGAGCCCGGCCTGATCACAGGTATAAAGGAGGGTGTTTTGTTGTTCTTTCCTTTTTACTATGATCCCACCTATATTCTGTTGATTCCGGCATTGATCTTGGCGATTTATGCCCAAGGAAAGGTTCAGGGAACCTTCCAGCGCTACTTGCGGGAATACTCCCGGGTGGGAATGACCGGTGCCCAGGTAGCAAGGGCGCTGCTCGATGCCAACGGTTTGTATGATGTGCAGGTGGAAATGACCAGGGGCATGCTGTCTGACCATTATGATCCCCGTACCAAGATAATGCGGCTTTCCCCTCAGGTTTACAACAGTACCTCTGTGGCTGCCCTGGGTGTTGCTGCCCATGAGACGGGGCATGCCGTCCAGCATGCACAAGCATATATTCCCCTTAGCATTCGCAATAACCTCTACCCTGTAGCCGCCATCGGCTCTCAGATGGCGTTTCCGCTGTTTTTCCTCGGTTTTCTCACCTGGTCCCAGACCTTGATGAGTGTAGCCATTTGGCTGTTTATTGGGGCTTTAGCCTTCCAGGTTGTCACGCTCCCGGTAGAGTACAATGCAAGCCGGAGGGCCTTGGCGATGCTGGAAGGCGGCGGGTACCTGACCCAGGCGGAGATGCCCAAGGCGAGAGAGGTTTTAAATGCTGCTGCCCTGACCTATGTAGCCGCTGCAGCTATGGCTGCCTTGCAGCTCCTTAGGCTGCTGGTTTTGAGGGGAGCCCGCGACGATTAAACATAGGATAAGTTGATGAACAAAAGTCTAACTGCCCAGGCCGGATAGTGCCTGGGCTTTTTTGGAGGAGATCTTGTGGCCAAGAAGCGCCGAACTACCGCGAGGCAGACAGCACTACAGGTTCTCTGTGCAGTGGAAACTGAAGAGGCCTATGCCCATATTGCCCTCAATCAACACCTGAGGCATTCCGGTCTGGATAAACGGGATCGGGCCCTAGCCACCGAGTTGGTGTACGGCACTTTGCGCCGCCGCCTCACCATCGACTGGGTCTTGGAACGGTATTCTCGGCATCCTCTAAAAAAGATGCCTGCGGCACTCCGCAATAACCTCCGGATGGCGATTTATCAAATCCTCTTTCTTGACAGCATTCCGGCAGCTGCCGCCTGCAATGAGGCGGTGGAGCTGGCCAAAAGATTTGGCCACCGGGGTACTGCCGGCCTTGTTAACGGCATCCTCCGTTCCCTCCTCAGGGAGCCGGAAAAGGGAGACTTTGTCAAGGCTGCCGAGAAGATGGAATTGGCAGAGCGGATCAGCCTGCTCCATTCCCACCCTTTGTGGTTAGTTGAACGTTGGCTTGAGGAATTGGGGCCCAAGGAAACCGAGGCGTTATGCAGTGCCAATAACCTGTCTCCACCTACCTTTGTGAGGGCCAATACCGTTAAAGTTCAGCGGGAGGAGCTGGTTGATGCTCTAAAGGAGGAAGGCGTAAGTACGGCCCTTGGTAAGCTTGCCCCAGAAGCTGTGGAAATATCGGGGTTTTCTAGTATTTCTGCTTTGAAAGCCTATCAAGCTGGATATTTCGCTGTCCAGGATGAAGCATCTATGCTTGCTGCCCATGCCTTGGCTCCCCGCCCTAGAGAATTGATCTATGACCTGTGTGCAGGCCTAGGGGGTAAGACACTGCACATTGGCGCCCTGATGGAGAACAAGGGACGAGTCTTGGCCTTCGATATCCATTCCCAGAAACTTGATATGCTGAAAAGAACCGCTAGGCGGATGGGTATCGCCAATGTAACGACCATCCATGCTGATGCCGCAGATCTTGAGCCTGAGTATTGGGGCAAGGCCGAAGGTGTGCTGTTGGATGCACCCTGCTCCGGCTGGGGAGTTATCAGGCGAAAGCCAGATATCCGCTGGCGGATACAACCGGAAATAGAGTCAGACTTGATTAAGCTCCAGCGGCAGCTTTTGGTTTCAGCCTATCGCTGTTTGGCTGTTGGCGGTAGATTAGTCTACAGTACTTGTACCATTAGCCGCCGGGAAAATGAAGAAAACGTTGCGTGGCTTGTGGGGAGGTACCCTGACTTGGAGTATATTGATGTTAAGGAGATTCTTCCCAATGGATCTGACAAATTCGGGCTGGAACCTAAGAGAACTTTGCAGCTCCTTCCCCACCGACATGGAACCGATGGCTTCTTTTTGGCTGTACTTCGGAAAACGGGAATCTGAAAAAAGGAACAAAATGTAGGAAAAGGAAGCAGCGGCAGAAGGTAAGAACTCACTTCTGCCGCTGCCAGCGGCAGCCGCCTGGCCGGCTCAAGAAGCGGACCGGTTGAGCGAGGTGACCGGCCCATAATACGTAACCTCGCCGGGATGCGACCGGATCATCCCATCCGCTAACCTTGAGCGGGCCTATCCATATTATGGGCCGCATCCTACAAAAATATTCAGGGCTCAGTTTTTCAACCCTGGGATCCTGAAGATAATTGCCAATTATTTCCTCCTAGCACTTAACGTTGCGCAGGAATATTGCAACAGATGTAGAAAAAGGTGACGAGAATCACATTTTACAGAGAGGCTACCTGCGTTTTTAATAAATTGAGTCTTAGGAGGCAGTAAGGATGCTCAAGATTCTGATCGCGGATAATAATGTCGGGCTTTGTGAGACTCTGAACGCTTTCTTGGGACGTCAGGAAGGAATGCAGGTAGTGGGTATTGCCCACGACGGTGAAGAGACTCTCCAGCTCATAGAGGAACGGGAGCCGGATGTGGTGTTACTGGACATTACCATGCCCCATCTTGACGGATTGGGAGTGATGGAGCGGCTTTCTCAGCTTAACCTGGCTAAGAGACCCAAGATCATTGTGCTGACGGCCTTCGGCAGAGAAGACATCATTCGTCGCTTGACCGATCTTGGTGCAGACTATTTCGTTGTCAAACCCTTCGATCTAAATGTACTGGTTGACCGGATACGTCAGTTTGCTGGAGAGGTTTCCGATGAGTCCATATTGAGGGAAACCGATGCTGAAGTGACTCCCCAGTCTTCTCGTATGACTTTGCGGTCAACTGTCAACCGTGAAGCCCAGGTCACAGAGTTGTTACATAAGATCGGCATTCCAGCTCACTTCAAGGGATACAACTACCTGCGGGATGCAGTGATGGTGGTCATGGAGGAAGATGGCCTGTTTGGCGGTTCATTGACAAAGGAACTTTATCCCCGGCTGGCCGAGAAGTACAATACTACTCCCGGAGGAGTAGAGGCGGCAATCCGCAATGCAGTGATTACTGCTTGGGAACACGGCAACCGGGCTTATCTCGAGGAGTTAACAGGCAGAACCAGCAAAGGCCGGTTTCCCACCAACTCCCTGATTATAGCCAAGCTGGCCGACCAGCTCAAGTACAAGAGCCGGCTTTCCAGCTAACGGTCTATTAACTGATTAGCAAAGCTAAAAACCCACGGCCGATTCTCCAAGCCGTGGGTTTTATGGTCGGGGTACTCGGATTCGAACCGAGGGCCTCTTCGTCCCGAACGAAGCGCGCTACCAAACTGCGCTATACCCCGAAGCACTTTGGCTGACGAAACTAATTATAACGCAAACTCTCGCCGCCTGTCAACGCTTTGTCGGCCATTATTGTCATTATCTCCAGTGTCATCATATCTTTTCTAGAGCCTGGTTGGTGATTCTGAGCTCCCTTTGAGCAAAGGCGTAGAATTTCCTTAGGGTCTTCCGCAGCCGCCTCTGATAGCTCGGAGAAGAGTTTTCAACAAAGGCCTGGAGATCTCCTTCCTCCACCCGGGTTAAGAGAAAGCGTAAGAAGCGGCTAGCATCCCCCACATAGTACTCCTCTGACTTAATCCCTTCATCCAAGAGGAATTCTATATATGCTGTAAGAAAGTGTACTTTACCCCTGGTGGTCATGGTTTTCGCTGCCTCCGCAAGGATTTTGGGAAAGGACTCTGGTATTAGCTTACCCAATGGAGAAGAAGACAACTATGGGCAGACTGCGGGAAGTTTCGGTGGGCCGGCCATGGGGCCTAGGCTTTCAGGGGAAGATAGGATGAGTTGGCATAGTTTGCCACTTTCTTCGCCATAATAAAGGCATGTGGAGATGTGATAAGTAATGATATCGGGAAGAGTTTTGGTGGGACAAGGACCAGAAGAGCTAAAAGAGCTTGTGGCAGAGTTTGGTGAGCCCGGTTTCAGGGCAGATCAGCTCATCAAGTGGATCTACCGGCCGGTGGCGGCCATTGAGGAGATGAGCAACCTTCCCATCGGGCTGCGGGAGAGGCTGGCCCGGGAAACTATATACCATCCCTGTTCCACAGTTACAATTCGGCATTCCCGAGATGGAACTCGAAAATACCTGTTTATGCTGCAGGATGGAGAGCTCATCGAATCTGTGTATATACCGGAAGCTAACCGGAGCACAGTCTGTATTTCCTCCCAGGTGGGCTGCAAAATGGGCTGCACCTTCTGCGCTACCGGCACCATGGGATTTGTCCGCCACCTGACAGCGGGAGAGATAGTGGACCAGGTGCTGCAGGTAATTCTGGATGTCGGCAGCCGCCCCAGCAATGTGGTCTACATGGGAATGGGTGAACCTTTAGAGAATTACGAGCAGTTGATTCGAAGCATTAGAATTCTCAATGCTTCTTGGGGGATTAATATCGGTATCCGCCAGATTACAGTGTCCACCTGTGGTCTGGTGCCCGGCATTCGGAGGCTGGGAAAGGAGGGCTTAGGCTTGACCCTGGCAGTATCCCTTCACGCAGCCGATGACAAAAAGCGCAGGCGCATTATGCCCATTGCCAGAGCCTACAGCCTCGACGAGCTGCTGGATGCTCTCCACGAATATGCCGCCAGAACCAAGCGGCGGATAACCATAGAATATGCCCTGATGTCGGGCTTCAATGACAGCCGAGACGATGCCCGGCAGTTGACTGACCTCTTGAGGGGCCTTTTGTGCCATGTCAATTTGATACCTGTAAACCCGATTCCCGGTGGCTTACACCAAAAGCCGAGGGACAGCCAGGTGGTCAGATTCGAAAACTGGCTTCGCCGGGGAGGCCTTGAAGTAAGCATCCGCAAAGAACGGGGCGCTGATATCGAGGCAGCCTGCGGCCAGCTGCGGGGCCAGTGGGAGGAGATTTGAATATGGAGTTTTTCCGCAAACTTGAGGAATTCTTGGAAAGACTCATGGGGTCGCTGGCAGGTTGGGGAGGGCAGCAATCGGTCCAGCCTGTGGAAATCGGCAGGCAGCTTGCCAAAGCGATGCTGGCAGACCGCAGGGTTTCCACATCCCATGTCTATGTCCCCAATGGATTTGTTGTTTATATTAACCCAGGGGATTGGGAGAAGCTGGAGCCTTTGCATCTAACCATTACTGACGAAATGAGCCAGTATCTCGGCGATCGGGCAAGAAAAAACGGCGTCAGCTTTGTTGCTCCGGTAAAGATTGAATTTCGGCCGGTGGAAGATGTCCCCCAGGGCTCTGTGCGGGTTGAGGCATACTTCCAGGAAGGTGAAGGTCAGGAAGCCGCGGCCAACGGATCTTACCGTGAACAGGAGGGCCTTCGGGACGATGGAGAGAAGGGTGAGGGAACTCAAGTCTACAAGCTGCCGTCGGGGCCAGCGGCTGTTAATCCCAGGGCCGAGTTGGTGGCAGTCAGCGGACCCCAACAGGGACAGGTCTGGGCGTTGGGAGACGGAGACACTTCCATAGGCAGGGGCCCAGGCCAGCATGTCCGGCTCACTGACCCCAGCGTTTCCCGCAGTCACGCTGTGGTACGGGTCAAACAAGGGCGCTACTGGATAGAAGACAACAACAGCACCAACGGCGTAAAGCTCAACAGCAAACAGGTTAAGAATGCCATTCTAACCGATGGAGACCTCATCGAACTGGGCACTACCCGCCTCAAATTCCGGATGGTGAGATAGTATGGCAAGATGGCTGTGGCGGCTGGTACAGATGGTTTTCTTGGGTCTGCTTTTCATGTTCCTTCGGGAAGTTATCCAGTGCTTTAAGCTGGAATCTGGTCATAATTCCCAAAGGCCCCCGGCTTACCTTGTGCAGCTGCCGCTGCCGGGAAGTTCCAAGTCCTCCCAGACAGCGTTCCTTGGCGATGAAATTCTCCTGGGACGGGACCCCAAAAGCGATCTGGTCTTGGAGGATCCCTTTGTGTCGGCAACCCATGCCCGGATTTATCGGCAGGGGGGAGAATTCTGGCTGGAGGATTTGGGCAGTACAAACAGTACATATCTAAATGGGGAACTTGTGAGTAGGCCACAAAAGTTGACAGAGGTGGCAGTCATTACTGTAGGGAATGCTGTGGTTGTCTTCCACACCTCCCCCAATTCTCCCGAGAGAAAAGGGTGACTGTGATGCGGGTTGGAGCAATTACTCATGTGGGACAGATTAGGAAGGTGAACCAAGATGGTTACCTGGTCCGGGATTCGCTCTTGGCTGTTGCTGACGGCATGGGAGGACACCAGGCTGGAGAAGTGGCCAGTTCCCTCGCCCTGAAGGTAATAGCAGACTGGCCCTTTGAACAGGGCAACCCCTTGGAGTCCCTACAGGAAGCAGTAACCCATGCAAACTTGAAAATCCTGAAGCTCGCGGAGGAGAATCAGGAACTAGCGGGTATGGGAACTACACTGTCCATGGCCTTAATCGTCAACAAAAAGGCCTACATCGCCCATATCGGGGACAGCCGCATTTATAAATGGGATGGCAAGAAGCTTCACCAGCTTACAGAGGATCATTCCATAGTAGCGGAATTGGTGCGAAGCGGAGCCCTGTCGGAGAAGGAAGCTTTGGTTCATCCACACCGCAATGTATTGACTAGGTCGCTTGGAACTGCTCCCCAAGTTTTTTTTGACCTCAGGGAAGAGAACATGGCTGATGGAGACATCTTGGTATTATGTACAGACGGCCTTTATTCTTTGATTAGTGAGGAAGAAATGAGAGACATCCTGACCAATTTCACTGACCCTCAGCAAGCAGCGGAGCGCCTTGTTGAGCTGGCCAATGAACGGGGAGGCCACGATAACATCACTGCCCTAGTAGCTGCCATCGGCGATTAGCAGGGCAGCATCAAAGGGGAGGCTCGATCTCTTTTGTTGTCCCGCAAAGGTGTTGAAAAATACCTGCCCGCTAGATTATGGGGCCGCCGGCATGAGCGCAGGCTCTTGGTCCTAGTTGCAGTTATTGCCCTCTTGGGTGTGTCTTTGAGCGGCCGGTCTAATTTTGATGCTTGGCACCAGGGCCTCCGGCTTGGCGGTAGTCTCGGGATAGGGCTGTTTTGTCTCCATTTTCTGTTTTGTTTCGCTGACTTTTCTGGAGATGAAAATCTCCTGCCGCTCTGCGGTTTTTTGTGTGCTTTAAGTCTTACCACCCTGGCGGGGATGTCAACGTCTTTGGCCTTTCGGCAGCTTTGCTGGATGTTCTTGGGGTTTGCCTTAATCCCAATCGGGGCCTTGCCCCGGCAGTGGGAATCGCTGGCCGACTACCGATATCTTGTGGGAATCACCGGCTTAGGTCTTCTATTTCTCACGGCATTTTTCGGAGTGGAACAGTATGGAGCCCGCCTTTGGCTGGAGCTTGGGCCAGTGAGATTTCAGCCAGGAGAGGTGGTGCGGCTGGGACTGGGTGTGTTCATCGCCGGCATCCTCAGCGAAAATTCCCAGCTTTTCGCACATCCTACTGCCAGGCTGGGTCCCTTCAGCATCCCGGAACCGAGGCACTTAATGCCGCTGCTGAGCATCTGGGTGTTGTTTCTCTTTGTGCTGGTTGTGCAAAGGGACTTGGGTTCTGCAGTTCTCTATTATGCACTTTTCGCCTTACTCAGCTATGCAGCCACCGGTCAGATAGTCTATTTGGCTCTGCCTGCCTTGATGGGAGGACTGGGCGGCGCTTTGGCCGCTTTGGTTTTTTCCCATGTGGCTACCAGATTTGAGATATGGCTGAACCCGTGGGCTTCTCCTAGGGGGGCTGGGTATCAGATAGTGCAGACTATGTTCGCCTTAGCCAACGGAGGCTGGCTGGGAAAGGGTCTCGGTCAGGGGCTTGCCCGGGCGATACCCGCATCCCACACAGATCTGCCCTTGGTGGTAATCGGGGAAGAGCTGGGCTTTGCCGGACTAACTGCGTGCTTGACTGCTCAGTTCTTGTTGGCGGCAAAGGGATTAGCAATCTCCTTTCGATGCGGGCACGGGTTTTTGCGGCTTCTGGGGCTGGCGGTGGTGGTGGGCTGGAGTCTCAGTGTTTTTCTAGTTGCCGGAGGCTTACTGCGGCTTGTGCCCCTGACAGGTTTGGTCACTCCCTTCATCAGCTATGGAGGCACTGCCATGGTGACAAATCTCTTCAGTCTGGGCCTCCTTCTTAATATTTCCAGACAGGAGATTTGGTCATGAGAAGGCCTGCGGCTTTGTTGACATATATTCTTATAGGAGCCTATCTCCTGCTGATTGGGGGTGCCCTCTACTGGCAGGTGGGGCAGAGGGAAGTGCTGGTTAACCATCCTGCTAATCCCTACCAGCTCCTAGAGCGGCGCAGTGTCCGAAGGGGAGGGATATTCGACAGCAGTGGAGAAGTCATAGCCGAAAGCGTTCAGCGGGAAAAGGGCTTTGAGAGGGTCTTTCATGGGACTTCCGGTTTAGCCCCAACCATTGGCTATTTTAGCCAGCGCTACGGTACTGCAGGGCTGGAGAAGACGTTGGATGAGTTTCTCATGGGCCGGCGGTATCCAGGAACATCGGTGATAGGACGGCTCCGCCATTTGCTCTCAGACCGGAGTTCAGGCTATGATGTAATTACTTCCATCGATTTGGATTTACAGCGGACTGTAGAGCAGGCCCTTGCCAATCGCAAAGGAGCCGCGGTTGTGATGGAGGTAAAAACCGGCCGGATTTTGGCCATCGCCAGTATGCCGGGCTTTAACCCGGAAGAGATCGATTCCCAATGGGACAAGATCACCAGTGATCCAGGCAGCCCGCTGTATAACAGGGCTTTGGCCGGCTTCTACCCTCCGGGTTCTACATTTAAAATAGTGGTGCTGGCTGCGGTCTTGGCCCATGGGGAGCTGGATCTAGCCAGCGTATTTGATGATCCAGGTTCTGTAACTATTCAAGGGCACCAGATCGCCAACGCCGGCGGCACTCCTTGGGGGCGCATATCCCTGTTGGATGCACTGGTGGTATCGTCAAATACTGTTTTCACAGAAGTGGCCCGTAAAATCGGGAGCGACCAGCTCTTGCAGATGGCCGGCTCCTTTGGCTTAGGGAGAAAGCCGCCCCTTGCCGGTGAAAATGTAGGGGCAGGGAAGCTGCCTTCTGGACCCCTTTCTCCCTTAGAACTAGCCCAATTGGCTATCGGCCAGTACGGCATAGTCACTACTCCTCTCCAGATGGCAATGGTGGTCCAGGCCGTTGCCAATGATGGACTGATGATGGAGCCGCTTTTGGTTGATGCCGTGAAGGCCAGTGGAAATGGCGGCAAATGGATAAATCAGCCCCGACCGATGGGATATGTAGTCAGTGCCCAAAACGCCCGGAAAATTCGCCAGGCTATGGCCGAGGTGGTGACCAGGGGCACCGGTCGGAATGCGGCATTAAGTGGAATAGATGTTGCTGGAAAAACCGGATCGGCAGAGAATCCTCAAGGGCGAGCACATGCCTGGTTCGTGGGCATGGCTCCGGTGGATAAGCCGGCAATCTGCCTAGCTGTGATTGTGGAACACGGCGGCAGCGGCGGCGGTGTGGCAGCTCCCATTGCCCGCCGGATCTTTGCAGCGTATTTTCAGGGAGCTGCCGGTTAGGCTGCAACCACCGGAATTGAGGACGCAAATCTCCGGCGGGAGTGAGGTGAGATGATGGAAGGAGAAGTTTTGTCAAACCGCTATGAGATAAGAGAGCGCATCGGCGAAGGCGGTATGGCTGTAGTTTATAGAGCTAAAGATCGGCTGCTCCACCGCTGGGTAGCGGTGAAGGTGCTCAGGGAGCAGTACGCCAGTGATGAGGATTTTGTAGAGCGTTTTCGCCGGGAAGCACAGGCGGCTGCTAGTTTATCCCATCCCAATGTGGTGAATATCTATGATGTAGGGGAAGTGCGTAATACCCATTATATTGTTATGGAGTATGTCCGGGGCATCAATCTCAAGGAGCTGATCCGAAGGGAAGGACGGCTGACCCCGGAACGGAGCGTGGATATCGCTATCCAAGTGGCTGCCGCCCTAGGTCATGCCCACCGAAATCATCTGGTGCACAGGGACATCAAGCCCCATAACATCTTGATTACCCACGAAGGCACCGTGAAAGTGACGGATTTCGGCATTGCCCGGGCAATGAGTACTGCTACATTGACCCAGACTGGGCAGGTTATCGGATCTGTACATTACTTTTCACCTGAACAGGCCAGAGGCGGAGTTACCAGTGAGCAGTCAGATATCTATTCACTGGGGATTGTCCTTTATGAAATGCTCACCGGTAAAGTTCCATTCACCGGCGAAACGCCCATCGCGGTGGCACTGCAGCAGCTGCAGGATCCGGTACCTTCTCCCAGGGAGATCGACCCCACCATCCCCACGTCTCTAGATAGTGTGATTCTTAAGGCGTTGGCTAAAGACCCCAAGGATCGCTTCCGTTCAGCAGAGGACTTCATCCGCGCCCTTAAGGAAACAAATCTGGCAACTTCATTATCTGCAGCCCGCGCCAATGGAGATTTGGGAGATTCCCAGGAGGATTGGGAGGCAACAAGGATGATGCCTGCCGCAGAGCCGGAGGAAGCCACCCGGGTCCATGGATTGGAGGAAGGGAGAAAAGTGAGCAAAGGGAAGCGCTCCCGCTCGCCAAAGAAGCGGCGAATTCGCGGATTCATATTTCTATTTCTTATAGCCTTTTTGGGAGGTCTTTTTTGGGCCATTTCCTATCTTCCTGAGCTTATTTTCCCGGCAGAGGTCAGCGTGCCCAATGTTACCGGCATGACGGTTGCAGAGGCAAGATTGGCCCTGGAGAAGCAAAGGCTGAGGCTTGCCGTTGATCGAGAAATCGAAAGTGATTTGCCTGCCGGCAGGGTCATTAGACAGGATCCAGCCGCCAACCGGAGGGTGAAGGAAGGTCGAACGGTATGGGTTGTGGTGAGCCGCGGTCCTCGGCTGGTGCAGGTGCCTGCCGTAGTGGGATTGAGTTTGGATGAGGCCAAGGTGAGGATTACGGAAGCGGGCTTGACTGTCGGTGTAGAAACACCGGTTTATGAGCCTACGGTGCTGGAGGGATATGTGGTAAGTCAGAGCCCGCAGTCCGGGACATATTTAGAGGAAGGCTTGGCGGTAGACCTGATGGTCAGCCGGGGAGATATGGGCTCGCCGGTGGTGGTAGTCCCTGACCTGCGGGGGCAGCTTCTTGAAGATGCGAAAACCCGGGTGAGGCGCCTTGGACTAACCATTGGCAATGTGTGGGGCCAGAGCGATCCATCCATTTCACCTTGGGAGGTAATGGCCCAGAATCCGGCCCCGGGAATGCAGGTACCCCAAGACACTCCCGTCGATTTTGTCTACAACAGCTGGGGTACAGGACAATCTGCCGAGGAGCCGCCGGCTGACTTCGGAGATGTCCCTCAGGGAGAATCGATGACAGGCGAAGATGCCGTTGAGGGAAGTGCTGAAACAGAAGATGCCTCCCAAGATACAGCTGTAGATACAGGGAGACATCGTCTGCGGGAGGCCAGTGTCCAGGTGACGGTACCGCCTGGCCCGGACCAAGAAGTTGTGGTAATAGTCATAGATGCCCTAGGAGCCCGGGAAGTATATCGGGGCGTCCATCCAGGAGAAAGCAGCATTACCCGCCATGTACGGGGTTATGGCGATAATGCCCGGATACAGGTCTATGTAGATAACTTTAAGATCTCGGAGACTGGATTTCCCGAGTAAGTGGATACCCACCAGCTCTCAAACTAATGTTGAAGGAGGAAACGTGTGGCGTCTGAGTTAGGGATAGTTCTTCGGGGAGTAGGCGGAATATATGATGTTGAAACCAGCGGCGGTAAAGTTATTCGCTGCCGTCCCCGGGGTAGGATAAAGCAAAGTCTTGCCATTCTCGCCGGAGACAGGGTGCGGTATCTTCCCCTTAGCGAAAATGAGGGAGTCATTGAAGAGGTACTGCCCCGCACCACGGTTATTTATCGGCCGGCTGTAGCCAATGTTGACCAATTGATTGTGGTCAGTGCCTGTGCCCGGCCAGATCCCCAGCTTATGTTGATAGACAAATTGTTGGTACTGGCTGAAAGCCGGGGCCTTCGTCCGGTGGTCTGTTTGAATAAGGTTGACTTGGTGCCGGAGTCAGTTCCTGAGGAGCTAACTGCTATTTACGAAAGGGCGGGGTATCTAGTCCTGAGGTGCTCCGCCAAGTTTGGGGTAGGGATTGACCAACTCCGGCGGTGTCTTGAGGGCAAGACCAGCAGTTTTGCCGGCCCTTCAGGAGCAGGCAAATCCTCACTCCTAAATGCAGTGCAGCCAGGTTTGCGCCTAACTACCGGCAAAGTGAGCCGGAAGACAGGACGTGGACGGCAGACCACCCGTCAGGTAGCCCTTTTGCCCCTGGAGTGCGGCGGTTATGTAGCCGATACACCGGGCTTCAGTCAGCTGCGGCTAGATGATCTTGATGGAGTTGAGCTTGATAGTTATTTTCCCGAGTTGCGGAAGCACAAGGTCAACTGCCGCTTTACCAGCTGTTTGCACCGGTCAGAGCCGGACTGTGGTGTGAAGGAAGCTCTCGCGGACGGTAGAATTGCTCCTAGCCGCTATGAGAACTATCTACTGCTTTTGGATGAACTAGAGCAGCAGGCCCGCACTCGATATTAAGCAAAAGGAACGTAGAAGGAAAAGGTGGTTTGAATGCTCAAAATTGCCCCTTCGCTCCTGGCAGCCGATTTCGCCTGCCTCAAGGAAGAGATGGCCAAAGTAGAGAAGGCCGACTATCTGCATGTCGATGTAATGGATGGCCAGTTCGTTCCCAATATTAGTTTCGGTCCACCGGTGATAGCCGCGGCAGCTAGGATTTCCCCACTGCCCTTTGATGTCCATATGATGGTGGAGGAACCGGAGCGGTTAATTCCCGATATCTTCGCAGCCGGCCAAGGGAAGATCGACTGCATCACAATTCACTGGGAGGCATGCCGCCATGTACACCGGACGCTGCAGGTGATCAAGAACCTTGAGGTGAAGGCCGGTGTGGCACTAAATCCTGCCACCCCCATCTCGGAGTTGAAATACATCCTGCCGCTAATCGATAGGATTCTGATCATGACGGTCAATCCCGGTTTTGGTGGACAGGCTTTCTTGTCAGAAGTCTTACCGAAGATTGAAGATGCAGCCAATCTGATAACTTCCGCAAAGGCAACTTGTGACATTGAAGTAGACGGAGGGATAGACCGGCAGACTGCGCCCCTGGTAGTTAGTGCCGGGGCAAGGGTCTTGGTAGCAGGAACCGCTATCTTTAGAGCACCGGATCCTGAACAGGTGATAGAAGACCTGCGGCAGCTGAGTTAAACAATAATTAACCGTCCTGCTGTCAAGGGAATAAATATAGGCTATAGCAATCTGTTAGTTAGAAAGTGGTTACACGGAGATGGGTGAGGGACAGCCATTGCCGGTGATTATCCACCCGGCATAGGCTGTCACTTTTTTCTCTGGGAGTAAAATAATACTTGACAAACGATGAAAATATGTTAAGATAGACTCACCACGAAGGTGTTGCGCCAATTGACTGTAGAGTTGGGGCGATGGCAAAGGAGGTGAAACTGGTGCGTTCCTGTGGGGATGACTGCAGCGGAGACAGAGGGCAAGCCATTCTAGAGTATGTGTTAGTACTTAGTGCTGTTGCAATCCCACTGATCTGGGCTACCAAACATATGCAGCACCAACTGGCAGCTTTCATCCGCCATGCGGTCACCACCATATCTCTATGGTCCATTGGCGTCTCAATCTTGTAAATCAGAAAGGAGGATCTTGATGGGTCGAACCCTCTCCCAGTTGTGGAGGGATCAAAGCGGTCAAGGTATGGCCGAATACGGACTGCTAACCGCTTTGATTGCCATCGCAGCCTTAGTGGCGGTGAGAACTCTGGGGGAGAATCTCAAACAGAAGTTTGAGCAGATGACACAAGCGATAAGCGGCGTCAACGCTACAGGTTACTAAAAATAAAAATACCTCTTCAGGGCATGGCTGGTGATTAAGACATACCTGGGTTAGGATGACTATTGCTTAACATTAAAGAGACTGCCCCAGTACCGGTATGGCGCTGGGGCAGTCACCGTCATCATTTGACAGGGAGATGACAGCTATTGGTATTTGTTTACAGCTTCTACCTGAGTCCCTCTGTTTTCACGTGATGATGGACTCGGTCAAGGAGTTAACTCTTACTGCACTCCTCTTGGGAACTATCTATTATGACCTTCGCTTTCGCATCGTGCCAAATCCGTTAGTTGCCGTATCCCTAATTGTGGGGCTGGTCTTTGGAGCGGTCGAGGGATTTGGCAGTCTACTCCATACCCTGCTCATATCTTTGATGGTCAGCTGGCCTGTTTACCAGGGATTCAGGCGGGGGTGGATGGGAGGAGGTGATGTGAAGCTGGTTGCTGCAGCTAGCCTCCTTGCCGGAGAAGGAAAGGCAGCTGCCTTCTTTTTCGCTGGTACGGCGGCCGGTGGGCTGGTGAGCCTGCTGAGCCTAGTCTCAAGAAGACAGGAAAGGCTGTTAGGGAAGTCTTCGGCAGAGCGGTCACCGGATAGACCTTTTGTCATGGTACCCTATGCAGCTGCCTACTCCTTGGGAATTCTAGTCCTTCGGATTATGGAAATTGTGTCCGGCAAGGGATGAAGGGTTGGGGCAAAGACGAAATCGCTGGAGGAGGTTGAGTCAGGATGGCGGCAAGGGATGAAGGTGCAGCTCTGCTTGAATTCTGCCTAGTGTTACCCCTTCTGTTGATATTCTTCCTGGGCCTATTGGCCTTCACTTTGCACGTGATGGAAAGCCAAATGCTCCATTTTTCAGCTTACGTTGCGGCAAGGACAGCCTTAGTTGACAGTGCCCGAAAGGGTGAGGAGGCAGCGGCTCTTTTCTTGGCGGCATCCCGGCGGGAACTCTTTTGGCTGTCAAACATAAGCCGTCAAGCTGCAGGCAGAGTGCTGTCTGTGACAAAAAGGCAGAAGGGGGTTGAGGTGCAAGTTGGCCGGGAAGAGACAACACTGTCTTCGTTCATAAACCTGATCAGGGGGGTATTATCCGGTGGGAATCTGCGGGGAAGCGGCTTCAAGGGTAATTCCAATCAGCTGTTAATTGAGTATAGGTTGGGGAGGCCTTGAAAAATGGATCGGATATCAGAGAGATTAAAGGCGGCTTTAAGGGGTGAGGAGGGACATGCCCTTACCTTCCTTCTCATCAGCCTGGGGCTGATGATGGTCTTTGCAGTTGGAATCTACATAGTCTCCGAAGCAGCTGTCGCTAAGATCCGAGCTCAGAACGCAGCTGATGCGGCGGCCTTAGCCGGGGCCGGTGTGCTGGCTGACTGTCTGGACCTTCTGGTATTTGCCAATTGGATTCAACCGCTGTCTTGGCTGTTTGGTCCCTGGGGTTCTCCGGCTAACTTGACTATTCTGCGCCTGAAGAATGAAGTCATCCGTTATGGTCCAACTGCAGCCATTGCCCGGGCAATCCAGGTGGGGTGGACTAACAATAAGGCTATCATCATACCGGCTAATATGCCGGATCTAGGTGTCAGATATAGATGGCTTGGCCCAGTTCAAGATCGCCTGTTGGGACGAACAGGCAATCGGTTTGTTGAGTTGGCTGCTGTAGAGGAGCGTCTTCTGCCCAAGTGGGTTCAAACTTTCTTAGGTGAACAGACAGCTTTGGAGCTGGCTCTCAATCCATGGGGTTTTGCCCGGGGAATTGTCCACGGAAGCGGCATGCTATTTGCCCACTACTCCGGCGGCCTTGGAAGGATTGACTAGAGGTGGGAAAGCTATCGGGACTCGTGAAAAAGAAGATTGATAATGGATACGCTGCACTTAAGCGGGAGGATTTAGGGCAAGCGCTAGTTGAATTTGTGTTGATTGCCCCGATGCTGCTGATCATAATATGCGGCGTGCTGCAGCTGGCACTGTTTTGTCATGCAAATCTGCTAGTTCATATGGCTGTGCGCCAGGCTGCTGAAGTTTATCTCCAGGGCGGTAGTCGTCAGGTTATCCGAGATGAGGTAGTCCGTTTCCTTGAGCAATATCCCTTCATGGAAGGAAGAATTGTCAGTGTCAGGCTGGACACCAGCACCTTGATGGCCACTGTAGCAGTAGAATGCGAAGTTCCGGTAGTTCCTCCTATCAGAATGATGGGACGGCGGCCAACAGTGAAAGCTTCCATGAGTTTAGGCAGGGAGATCTTTGACATCAGCCGGCTGCCTCCACTGGAACTGCTGAATCTATTTAGAAAGCTTTTGCGAGGAGAGGTGTAGTTTGATGTCTCGGCTAGCTAAACTGGTGATAGTGTGCTTGGTTGGTCTTGGTATGGTCTTTCCTAGCAGCATGGGCCAGGCATCTTCAAATTTGCCCCGTCTAAATTTGCCTCCTATCGATACCCCAAAGATTTGGCGGGACATTGGTGAGCTCCGGGGCCAGCTTTGGGTCAGATACGACGCGATGCTGGCTTACATCGAATTTGGCGACGTTAAGGAGGATGATTACCAAACCATCGCCGGAGATCTCTTGCGGGGTGGATGGCGTAATGTCAGGGAAGAGTTCGACTTTGACCACTACTGGCTGTGGGCAGACGTGAGAACAATGGCGCAGATGCCCAAGGAGGTGAAGGTTTTTCTTTCTGCTCTATCATCAGAAGAAGCAAAGGTGCTAACTGCCCATCGGGGTCACTGGCAGGCAGCCATATACATTGAAGCCGAACGGGATCCGTCGTATACTGGGTTGGCCTATCTGGCTATCTGTACCCCAGCTTCTGGGAGAAAAACTCCGGATTGGAACTTAATGCCGCCGAGACAATTTGTTGTTCCTGGCTCCCAACTGATTGGGTTAGCTGTCGGCCAATTTGATGATTCTCCAGTGGAGATGTATAGTTTTCAAACGACCAGCTCAGTGGAAGCCGTAGTTGCCCATTTTCGGCGGCTCTCCCCGGACTGGATAATATACTCAGGCGGCATCCATGGAGCCTTTGGATTTAATGTCACTGACGCAATGAACTTGGTAGTCTATCCCGGAGAGGCCGAAGAAGAGGTTCATTATATTCTGACTCACCTACACATAGAAGATGAGGAGCTGTAAGGCATGTTTCGTCACAGGTTCCTGATCACTGCTATTCTCTTGGCACTCGTGGCAACTAAACTGACAAGTGTCCATATCCGCAGGCTGGAGGCCCAGGCCTTGGGACAAGGAACCCGCGTACAGGTGGTGGTTGCCAAGACGGCCATTCCTCGGGGTACACAGCTAAAGCAGAGCCACGTGACCACCCGCTGGTGGCCGGCAGATATGATTCCCCAAGGAGTTGTCACCGACCCCGCCCAGGTGGAAAATCTCATTGCAGCGGTAGACTTCGTTCCCGGTGAAGCAATCATTGCCAGCCGGTTGGCGGAGGAAGAGGAGCAGAGTTTGTCTTGGCGGCTGTCTCCGGGGGAACGGGCAGTGGCAGTTTCTGTTCGGGGCGTTGAGGGTCTAGAGTCAGAACTTACTGCCGGCAGGCGGGTTGATATCCTCGGTACCTTCTTGGATTACAGTACAGGCTTAGAAAACAGCATTATGGTCCTTGAGGATGTCAAAGTGCTTGACGCTGCTGTTAAGGAAAATGTCTACGGCGGGAGTTTCGGCACCCAAACGGTGGTCCTGGCTTTGTCACCACAGGATGCTCAGAAACTGGCTCTCTTTAGCTCCGGCGGCCATTTGCAGCTTCTGCTCAGGCCTGAATCAGAAGGGAGCAGCACCGGTTCCGAACCTTCAGCGTTGACTATACGGGAGCTTCTGGGCTACGACCCAAGGGGATGGGATGGAGGCAGATCTTCACACCTGGGCGATGGTAGAGAAAGGGGCGCCGCTAGAGGCGCTGAACCACCCCAGAAGCCCGTTGAAGTAATTCGAGGTACAGCATCCAGTATTGAGGCCCGTTTCTCTACTCCGGCCGGCAGGTAGATTCACTGCGCTTACGCCATCGGCTGAAGTTATATCGCAACATATGGATAAGGAGTGGAGGTGAATGCCCATTGCCGAGGCGGGTTTGGTCATTTGCCCCCAATATAGGGCTTAGATTCTTGCCGCTGATTATTGTCAGTGTTTTGCTGATTCCGGTAGTGATTCTCTACACCACCCTGTACGCTGAGGCAAATTACGATGGATCCTTCGTCGAGGATCTTGCAGATACTGTCCAAGCTCAATCTGGTGATTCGCCTAAGCTTTATCTATATGCAGGAGAGAGCATTACAAAGCAAGTCATTGGCTTACAGCGGGTTGCCGTTGGGGATCCAGCCGTTGCAGATGTGATGGTCATAGAAGATGATGTTTTACTGATCAACGGCGTCAGGGCGGGGTACACAACTTTGATGATTTGGGACGACACAGGGGTGAGGAGATTTGACTTGGTAGTTACGGCTCAGCCTCCTGTAGATCTTTCCTCGATACAGCGGCTCTTGGAGCCCTGGAACATCCGGCTCAGCTGGTGGAAGGAGTACCTTGTGGTCCAAGGCAGTTTGGAAAGCGAAGAAGAAAAACAAACAGTCGAAAACCTCATCGGCTCCATCTGGAACCCGGTTGTGAGCCTATTGTATGTGAAAGACACTGCCGCCGCTGATGCAAAAGAAGAATCCTCGGAGAAATGGGATGAAGCCGCTGATGAACTTCGGGCACAAGAAATTCAAAGAGCCCTTGGTTTATCCGATGTCACTGTAAAAGTAGTGAAAGACTTAGCTATCTTGGAAGGGAGTGTAGCGACGACGGCTGACAGTCTGCGGGCGGCTGAGATTGCCCGGCAGTTTAGCCCCGAAATCCTAAATCTAATCGAGGTTGCAGAAACAAGAGAGGCGGCTGCCCAAGACCTAGAGGTGCCCCCGTCAGCTGACCTAGAAGAAAATCTTGATGAACACCAGGATGGAAGCTTAAGGACCGACCTGGAAGCCGTCATTGAGGAGATTAGAAACCTGTGTGCCGCATGGGGCTATAGGCTTTTTTCCCTTGGTGATGTTTTCATCTTGGAGGGAGAGATTCAGGATGTTCGCCGTAAAGAGGCTCTAACCGATCTTCTAAGAGCCCATGGACTCATCTTTGTCGATGCTACCAGCTCCAGACAGCAGGAGGCGGCCGCTGAGGATTTGGCGGATCTTCAAGCTATGCTCCAGGAGCTTCCAGGTCTTTCGAGTGTGAAAATCACCAAGAAGGGGCGGCGTCTTATCCTTGAAGGCTCGGCTGAAGACCCGGCGATTGTCGAGGTTGCGGAATCCTTGGTTCGGGACTACGGAGCTTCTCTAGGGCTTGAGGTCTCCAGTCTAATTCAGCTGCATCCCAGCGAAAACGGGAAGGCAGCCCCATGGGTGATTCAAGAGGAAATCGGAATTCCAGGTTTAGTGGTGCGCTGGGTCGGTGATTCCCTTGTACTGGAAGGCTCCCTTGATCCCAAGGCACACCAGGCGGCGGTGGCCTTAGCTGGTCAATACAGCTCTAAAGTTGTGGACTTAATCTCAGACAATCTATCTGCCATGGCCGCTTCCCAGATCGAGAACCTGATTAACTCAGACAGCGTTGCGGTGACTGCCGTAGGAAACACGGTAGTCCTCAAGGGTACTGCTGCCTCTATCGAAGAAAAGGAGGCCGCGTTGGTCCTAGCTTCTGCCTTTGGGTACCCGGTCATCGATGCCCTGGTGGTAGGGGGTGATGAACTAGAAACACCGGTGTTGTCGGAGAATGTCATCACTAAAGCAATTGGTTTAGATACAGTAAGGGTTAGATTACTCAACGGGACGGTGCTCCTGGAGGGAACTGTTGAAAAACCTGCGGATAAGATCCGGGCTGAACGGGTTGCCGAGACCTTTGGCGTACCGGTGGTCAGCTTGATTGAGATTGTGGAGCTGCCCGCTGAAAATGACACGGCCTTAGAACTGGAAAGCATCCTTAAGTGGGAGCAGTTGGTCGAGGAAGCTGCCGGGCTGGGAGCTATCCTATATAAAGCAGCATCTACACCGGTCTTAAAGGGTCAGGTAACACCTGAGGCCGCCGCCTATTTGGAGGCGCTACTGAACAGTGAGCTTTCCCACTGGATCAATAGGCTGGAAATACTGCATCCTGAGCCCCAACTTCCGCCGCTGGAGGTGATTAGCTCTGCCCTTGGCTGTTCCGCAGTTGAGTGTACTTATGTAGGAAACACCCTGGTTCTCCAGGGACAAGTGGAGTCCATGGAAGAGCAGCGGAGGATCGAGACCATTGCCTCCTTGTTCGATGTGCCGGTGGAGAGCTTTATTACCGTGGCAGAGGATGTACAGCAGGTCTGGGTAGATGTATGTATGCTGGAGCTTTCGTACAGTGACCATCGGGAGCTGGGTATAGATTGGGAGACCAGCCTCAGCCAAGAAAAGCCTGCGGCGGTGGGGACCCAACCAGGAGGTTTTTTCCAGGCTGAACAAGAGCCGACATCGGCCTTTAGCGTGGTAGTGGGCCCCTTGTGGGCCGAGACATATCTTCACACTCTGCTTCGCTCAGGGAAGGCTAGAGTTCTGGCATCTCCGTCTCTACTTACCGAAAACCGGCAGGAGGCGGAGTTCCTAGCGGGAGGGGAGATCCCCGTACCCGGCGATGTTGAAGGGGTTGAATGGAAGTCCTATGGAATTGGACTAAAGGTTACTCCCACCATTCTGGGAAATGGGACTGTTCACCTTCAAGTTGAGCCGGAGGTAAGCTCCCTTGACTGGGAGAATGCTGTCCAGCTAGAGAATGCCCTTATCCCTGGAGTACGGACCCGGCGGTGGCGGACCCAAGCTGTGGTGGAACCGGGCAAGACCCTGGTAATCGGAGGCCTTCTTTCGGAGGAAGAAAACCTTCGGGATAGGCAGGTGCCTATCTTGGGCGAGCTGCCGATTCTGGGCAGTCTATTTCGCAGTGAAGTGAAAACCAGTTTCAAGACCGACCTGGTAGTACTTGTCAGTCCCAGGGTGATGGAAGGCAAGAATCCACTGGGATGGGAGTCCAAAGCAGAGCACTGAAGCTGAACGACTATCTAAGACTATCTCTATGCGGAGGTGGAAGAGGATGGCAATCGCTTCAGTAAATGCTCCAGCCCAGCGGCGGCTGGGACGGGTATTATGCTTTTACAGCGGCAGGGGAGGTGTTGGGAAAACCCTTCTTTGTGCCAACCTGGCTTCTTTGCTGGCCAAGAGAGGACATAGGGTGGCATTGGTAGACTTGACCCTGCGCCTAGGAAGCGATCTAGCCGCCTGGCTGGGTCTGGAGCCCGATCCTAATTTCTCTGACTTGCTGCCGGTTATGGATACCATCGATCCCAGGACATTGGAAAGCTATCTTTTGCCCCATGAAAATGGACTCCGGCTTCTCGCTGCCCCCCGGAGTCCCGACCGCTGGCAGCGCATTAAGGAAGGACATGTGGAAAAGGCTGTTCACCTTCTGCGCTATAGCTATAATTTTGTACTGATTGATCTTGCCACCAGCTTTGACAGCCGGGTGCTGGCAGTCCTGCCCATTAGCTACAGGATTTACACCATAGCGACTCCCGATGGAGCCGGTCTTAGGAACTTAGGGGAATTGGTTAAGCTGCTTCGCCTCTTGGGCTATGGCAGTCGAACCCGGCTGATCCTCAACCGGTTTACCGGCAGGGAGCTTTTGAATATCTCGGAAATGGAAAAGGTGGCCGGACAGCCCTTTGACTACATGGTGCCTGAGATTCCCCAGCGTCAGTTGGAGCTGGGTGGTGCAGGCATCGATGTGTCCCCGAGACTAGTAAAGGGAATTATGCCGATAGTAGAGGAGCTTTTGGGAACAGATCCAAGGGCAAGCATTTCTTTAGGAAGGCGAATTTTTCCAATCATCGTGGGTCCCAACAAGATTGAAGCTAAAGGGCTCGACACTACCGAGGAAGATATCTTCGGCCGGGAATTCCGCCAGGGGCTTCAGGCCCTAGTGCATCAGCGGGTAATCGAACAAGTGGGACCGCAGCAGCTCAGCCGGGAAAATGGACGGGGCACCAGGGCCCATCTTGAGGCCCAGGTAATAAAGGTGATCGATGATGTCCTTGCCGAGAAGGTGGGCAGCAAATGGTCTGAACAAGACCAGCAGACTTTCCGTCAGGAGATGGTTGATGAAATTCTGGGCCTCGGCCATCTGGAGGTATTGCTGAGGGATCCTGAAATCACAGAGATTATGGTCAACGGCTGTGACCAGATTTACGTTGAACGTCGGGGTCAGCTGATTTTGACAGATAAGCGGTTTACCAATGATAGTGCGGTAATTAAGATTATAGAACGGATCATTGCACCTTTGGGGAGGCGCATCGATGAGAGCTCTCCCATGGTTGATGCCCGGCTGCCGGATGGCTCCAGAGTCAATGCCATTATTCCTCCCCTGTCCCTCAACGGTCCGATGCTGACAATCCGTAAGTTTCTCGATGAGGTACTTTCCATTGATGACCTCATCGGATTTGGCTCGCTGGATGAAGAAATGGCAGAGTTCTTGCGTCAGTGCGTCAGGGCAAGGATGAACCTGGTAGTCTCCGGTGGTACCGGTTCGGGCAAGACAACTCTTCTCAATGTCCTATCTAGTTTCATTCCCGCCGATGAAAGGATTATCACCATCGAGGATGCGGCGGAACTTCGTCTCAGACAGCCCCATGTTGGGCGGCTTGAAGCCCGACCGGCCAACATCGAGGGGAAGGGAGCTGTCAGCATTCGGGACCTACTTCGCAATGCCCTTAGAATGCGGCCCGACAGGATCATCATCGGAGAGGTGCGGGGTCCCGAAACCATTGATATGCTGCAGGCCATGAACACCGGTCACAACGGCTCCATGACAACTGCCCATGCCAATTCACCTAAAGACCTTATGTCTCGGCTGGAGACCATGGTAATGATGGGAAATATGGACCTTCCCTTGAGGGCCATTCGGGAACAAATAGCTGCGGCATTGGATATTGTTGTCCACCAGGGCCGGTTCCGGGACGGCAGCCGCAAGATAACGGAGATAGCGTGGATTAAAGGCATGGAGGATGACCACATCAAACTGGTGCCCTTGTTTGTCTTCCAGCCCGAAAGCAATGATTTGGGCGGGAGAGCCAAAGGGAAATTCGTTCAGATAAACAAACCTGCAGAACTGTACGATGAGCTGAGACAGCGGGTGGTGTGAGGATGCCGGCAATACCGTTGTATTTTCTCAGTTTCCTCTGTTTTGGTTTGGCGTGCCGAAATCTGGGAGCCGCTGGGTCGTGGAGGGAAGCATTGAAGAAACTGGGGATGAGTTTGGCTGAAAACCCGGGTCTCAGGCTTTTGGCGGGGGGAGTCCTGGGCTGGGTTTTGGCCGGAGGCTGGGGGATTGTATTAGGAGCCGCTTCCGCCGGGATCCTTCCGGCAATTGTCGTCTCAAGAAGGCAGCGGCGGCAGCAAGCCAAACTGGAGCTTCAGCTGTTGGATGGACTCACACTCATGCAGGGGGGTCTCAAGGCAGGATTTAACCTCTATCAAACACTCGAGCTCGTTTCCCGGGAGATGGACCCTCCCCTAGCGGCCATCTGCAGCAGGATTATCAGCGAGGTCCAGCTTGGTGTTCCAATGGATACCGCCTGGGAGCGGGCTGGAAAAGAGGTAGCCAATGAAACTTTCTCGGAACTGGTTACTGCCGTGACTATCCAGCGGCAGATGGGCGGAGACTTAGTCTTTGTCTTGGGCACCTTGAGGGAATCACTGCGTCAGAAGCTGAATGTGGCAGCAAAACTAAAGAGCGCGACCTCCCAAGGAAGGTTGACTGGTACAGTAGTGGCGATTTTGCCAATTGCCCTCGGAGGCATAATTCATCTCATTATGCCGGAGTTTATCCGGCCCCTGCTGGTAGATCCCGTCGGTCAGCTGCTCTTGGGCATTGCCTTTGCCTTAGAGGTAGTCGGTACATGGATGATCAGCAGGATCTGTCAAGTTGATCCGTAGGAGGTGATCGGCTTGGATTTGTTCTTGGCAGCCTGTTATGGAGGCTGTGCTGCGCTAATTTATCTTTGGTATGAAGAGGTAAAATCCAGTTGGTTAGCTTGGCAAGAACTTGAGTCTCAAGGGAGTTTTGAGGGGACAGGTTGGCAGCTTTTTCAGCTGGTTATTCGGGGATTAATCTCTGATATGGGGACAATCCTCTGGCGCCGGCTGCCCTGGCAGAAAGTAAAGCAGGACAGTCTTCAGCGGCTGGCTGCCGCTGGATATCCAGCTAATTTAACCATCCAAGAGCTGTGGGGCTGGCGGTGCGTTGCAGCTGCTGCCGGACTGGGCCTTTTATATTGTTTCCAGGCCGGTCTGTTCTTGGCGGGTCTGGGCGGATATCTTTGCAGCCGCTTGCCCTATCTATGGCTGACTACAGCCAGCAGCAGGCGGGAGGCGGCCATTCGCCGGGCGCTGCCGGGAGTACTGGACCTGTTGGTGATCTGCACCGGGGCCGGACTTACCTTTGATGCAGCGGTGGCAGTAATTGTTGAAAAAAGCCAGCCAAATCCGTTAATTGACGAACTGCGGCTGGTGCTGCACCACATGCGGATGGGAGACACCCGCCAGGAAGCCTTAAGGCGGATGTCTTTCCGGACCCAGGATGCAGATGTGAAATCAGTCTGTGCCACGTTAATTCAAGCTGATCAGCTGGGGACCAGCATTAGTTCCACCTTAGTGCTCTTGGCCAATCAGATCCGGATCAATCAAGCCCAGCGGGCCGAAGCCCGAGCCAACCAGGCGCCGGTAAAACTGCTGTTTCCCCTGGTGTTTTTCATATTTCCAAGTCTCCTGGTAGTTTTGTTTGGTCCGGTGTTTTTGGGGGGAAGAATCTAACTGACAGCGGCTGATAATCTGCTCAAAACTAAAACAACGGTATGGGGGCACTTTCTGCTGAGATGGGCCCATGTACTTATGAAAGATCAGGAGAGCTGCAGGAGAATGGGGACAGGGCCAGAATACATATCATGTATAAGAACAATAATGAAGTTCGGTCCGCTAGGGGAGCATCTGCTGAGAGTGGAACCCAACCGGTTCCTGACCCTTCGAACCTGTAGGGTAATACCTGCGTAGGGAATGCGGCTAGGTTATGAATTACAGCCGTAGCCCATGGTTACGGCTTATTTCATACCTCGATGTGGTTCCTCCCTGGGAACGGCCGAACCAAGGAGGAGTTTTTTATGCAGAAAAAATGGGACACTCGGGTAATGGTTGAGATTGCGGTGGCAGCAGCCCTGGCTCTGATCCTGGGTATGCTGCGGATCTACCGGATGCCCTACGGCGGCTCGGTGACCTTGGAAATGGTCCCCCTGTTTGTGGTTAGCCTGCGGCATGGGGTAGCAGCCGGGGTGTGGTCGGGCTTTGTTGTAGGAATCCTTAACCTTTTCTTGGATCCGTATGTAATTCACCCGATACAGTTGGTAATGGATTATCCCCTTCCCTTTGCAGCGCTGGGGCTTGCCGGTATGTTTCCAAACCGGCCGATGATCGGCTTGGTATTGGGTACAGCCGGCCGATACGCTGTCCATGTACTGTCAGGGGCCATCTTCTTTGGAGCCTATGCGCCGGAAGGAATGAACCCCTGGATCTATTCCCTAGGCTATAATGCAAGCTATATCATTCCCAATGGGATTCTAGCC
Organism: Bacillota bacterium; assembly: GCA_012735435.1. Taxonomy (GTDB): domain Bacteria; phylum Bacillota; class Limnochordia; order DTU087; family DTU087; genus DTU087. Next base: position 27,878 of record JAAYHH010000090.1, read on the forward strand.
ATCGTTGTCATTGGGCTGCTGCTTCAGACTCCGCTGCTAAAAAGCGAGAAAAGCAAGAGGTAACTCGGGATGAAGGAAAAAGCTGATGATCAGCAACTTAAGAGAGCGTTGATTTTCTGCAACGGCGAGTTTTCTGCCGAGAGCGTCCCTGATCTTAAGACAGATGATTTGGTCATCTGTGCCGATGGAGGACTGGAGCATGCTTTGGCCCTAGGCATAAAACCCCACGTTGTGCTGGGAGATTTTGATTCCCTGAGTGAAGCCCTTAGGCGGCGCCTTAGGGATAAAGACCCGGCAGTTGGTGCGGTGTATGAGTATCCTGTTGAAAAGGATAAGACCGATGGTCAGATAGCAGTGGAATACGCTGTCAATCAAGGCATCAGGGAGATTTGGCTTCTAGGCGGCTTGGGAGGCCGCTTGGATCACGCTTTGGGCAACGTACTCTTGGGTTCAGCCCTCGGCTTTGAGGGTACTCTTAAGGTGTTGGGGCGGGGAGAATCGGCAGTTGTTGTGAAGGGCCCCGGCAAATTGGAAATTTCCGGCGGTAAGGGGGATCATGTTTCCCTTATCCCCCTTTCGGAAACCTGCTCCGGTGTGACTACCGCGGGATTGTATTATCCCCTAAAGGATGAGATCCTGTATAGGGGTGATACTAGGGGATTGAGCAATGAGCTCATCTCACATAGCGGTTTGGTGGAGTTAGCCGCGGGCCTGATGATTGTCATTCATACCAAGAGGCAAGAAGGACTGGTCGGGTAGATTGGGCTGCTAGATTGGGGCGGCAGATATGGTCAATGGCTGTAATGCAAAACAGGCGACAGATTGTCGCCTGTTGCTGATCTAAGAATTAATTGAATGGATGGATTAAGGCCGCACTTAGAAGCAAGGGATGCCTTAGATAGCGCGGCTGACTTTGCCTCCCTTAAGGCACCTGGTACAAACGTACCTGCGGGCAACAGTCCCATTCCAGTTAATCTTAACCCGCTGCAGGTTGGGATTCCAGCGACGACGGGTCTTTCTATTGGAGTGGGATACGTTATTGCCGGTGGCAGTACCCTTATTGCATACGACACAGCGTCGGGCCATACTCTCGCACCTCCTTGCTTCACGTAAACAAGCACCTTGCTAGTCTTTGTATCACAGTCTTTTCCCATTGTAGCACAAGCTTTCGCTGCAGGCAAGGTTCTCAGAGCAAGGTCTCTTTTTTCCTTCCCATTTCCAATGAAGCTTCCGATAACTCACCCATATGTTGGGATTATAGTATGTCCACCCTTACGCTGAACAGTCACTTGTGGTAATTTATAGTAGATAGGACTTCCTAAGCTAAACTCGTTTTATTTGGATAGAAGAAACTAGGGCTTTGCAGTGGTTCACAGTGTTCATGGAAAAGAAGGGACAGGGGTAAGGGGGAAGCAAGATGAGCCAGTGCACTAGCTGCCGGGATCACCTCCATGTATGTGCCAGGAATGTGCCGATCTTTGCATCACTAGGTCCCGATGAATTGATGGAAGTCAACGATCTCATCAGGTCGGTAAAGTACGAGAAGGGCGAACTCCTCTTCAGCGAAGGCGACATCGGCACCAACCTGTATATCGTCCGGAGCGGCCGAATTAAGCTCTACACAGTGTCTGCCGATGGGAGACAGCAAATTCTCCGCATCCTAGAGCCAGGGGACTTTTTTGGAGAACTGGCGCTCTTTCAGGATGCTCCTCAGAACTGCTTTGCTGAAGCCATGGAGTTTAGCCAGGTCTGCCTTCTTGGCCGCTCTGATATGAAAGGACTGCTTGAAAGAAAGCCGCCGGTGGCAGCGGCTCTCTTGGAGGCAATCAGTGCCCGTCTTGCCCAAGCGGAGAGGTTCATCGGGGATCTGGCCTTGAAGAGCGTTGAAGAGCGGCTTGTTTCTTGGCTGATGATGGAAGCAGAAACCGGGATCCGTCGGGAAGGAGAGATCGAAATCCGCTCGCCCCTCAGCAGAGAGGAATTGGCCCATCTATTGGGAACAACAATTGAAACAGTCAGCCGCCGCCTTAATGCTCTCCAGGCTGAGGGACTCCTTACTCTGCAGGGGCATCGGTCTATCATTATCCGGGATCTTGACGGTCTGAAAAGGATCCTGGTGAAGTAAATTCCGTGGAAACTACTTTTCCTCAGCAGTTCTTAGTCCATGGGGATTTGCGGCAAAGCCCGGGAAAAGTTTGATGGCGGTTCAAGGAATAACCTTACGGATTCTTAAATAAAATATGGGTGACCAATGGGCCCCTGGTGCTGTCTTTTGAGCCGGCAGCAACACAGGGGCCTTTGCATGAGCGGATAGTTGTGATAATATTGGGCAGGAATTATCTTGGTCACCTGACCCGTTATTGGGACAGAAAATGACCAATGGTCACAAGGAAATACCCAAACTCTGGCGAATACAGTAGCTTAGTTTTTTCCATGTAATTCGAAATCGGGATGGTGAATAAGGGAACGGACAGGTCGAGGACATAGTTTGGAGGGAGAGGCTTGGCAGGTAAATTTACGACCGCGTTGGGTAAGGTGGAAATTTCCGATTCGGTGATTGCGATTATCGCGGGAACGGCCGCTTCCGAGTGCTATGGGTTAGTCGGCATGGCTGCCCGTAATGTACAAGATGGACTCATTGACCTCTTACGTCAAGAGCACTACGAAC
>JAAYHH010000013.1 GCA_012735435.1 Bacillota bacterium
ACTGGGACCTGGCTGGAGGCTTTTGGTAAGTAATCAGCGGTCAATGGGATCCTGGCTGGATTAGGCCTGTCCATTGGGAGTCTAGCCAATGTTGACTGAACTTCTATAGCAGGATGCTTCTGCAGGGCGATTCCCGGTCCGTTCTGCCACTGGGCTCTTAGCACCTGTGGTTGGGGAGGTGACAAGTCTGGGTGGTTCAAGGACCGACCTCCTACCACGAGCAGGAAACATATATGGAAGATAAGGGACAGTGCCAAACAGTGTCCCATCAGCTGCCTGTTGTCAGAAGTATTGTCCATTGACCTTTTCCTACTTATGCAGTTCATCTATAGCTCTCCTCCGAGCCGGTGTACTGCAAACCCAATGTTCTCTATACCAACCAACCGGATTTCGTCCATCAACGCCATGATTACCTCAAACTCTGCTTTAGCATCCGCGAAGATAAAGGCTTCGGTAAACCTGCCAGCTTTCATTGCTTGACTCAATTCTTGCCTCAGCAGGTCCATTTCCAGCGGTTTATTATCAAAGTAGACCAGTCCCTCTTGAGAGACAAAGAGGACCAGAGAGGCACCCCTGGAATCCGTGCCGGTGTAGGCACCGGGCAGTTGAATGGCCACCTCTGCTGGTTGAGCCATCGTTCCCGCGCTGAAAATGGCGAAAACCAATAGCTGAAAAACTATGTCTATGAGAGGAGCCATACTAACTTTGGGCTGCCTGCGCCGGGGTCGGTACACGCTGTCTCCCCCTTTTCTGTAAGAGATCCTGCAGTTCTATCCCACATGTCTCGCTTTGGAGGGCTAATTTGTCTATCTGCTTGGTTAGGTAATGGTACACAGCTAAATTGAAAATGGCCACCATTAGACCCGCAGCAGTGGTGATAAGTGCCTCGGATATTCCTCCTGCCAGCAGCATGGGCTGCTGCATACCGTGGCTGGAAAAGACCGAGAAGGTATCGATCATGCCGGTCACTGTGCCCAGTAACCCCAATAATGGAGCCAAATCTGCAGTCAATGCAATAATGTCCATATGCTCTTCCAGCCTCACAAATTCAGTTTGTTCTTTTTCCTCCATGCCTTGCTGTATCGTTTTGCTTCCAGAAATCCAGGCTTCTAGTCCGCCCTCCAGGACTGCAGCCACCGGCCCTCCGAAGGAGGCGGCCGCTCGTCGAGCGGCCTCAGCTCCTTCCTTTTCGAGGGTGCTCTCGATCAAGTCCATCAGCCCCTGATGGTCCTTGTTGGCTCTCCACAGATGATAGAAGCGCTCCAAGGCAAAGGCCAGGCTGACTGCTGATAGACCCAGGATGACTAGCAGCACCGGCCCGCCTTTGATCAATAAATCAGTCACCTGATTAACACCACCTGTCACCTATCCTATCTACCGAGTTAACTAGAAGGAATAACTGACTCCTGCACTGATCATCCGAGGTGGTGCAGGGTAATTCGCGGTGTCTTCGTACTTAGTATTGAAAACATTGCTAACTTGACAGTGGAGCTGCCAGTCTGAGCCTATTTTTTGGTTAAGGTTTAGATTGGTGACGGTGTATGCTGGTACAGCTCGTCTCGCGAGTGAATCAAACCTCTCACCAACGTACAGGGTTTCCACTGTACCCGAAAACCCGTGTTCACTGGTATAGGTGAGGCTAGCTTGTGCTTTGTGTGAAGGGGTATAGTCCAATGGCTGATTCTCATTCTTGACAGCATCAAGGTAAGTATAATTGAAGTGTGCTGTTAGTGGAGCAGCCAGTCGATAAGCCGCCTCTAATTCAATTCCCTGTACCTCTACATTGTCTATGTTGATGGCTGACAGGGCATATACCTCATTATCTACCTCATTATCTGGATCGATAGCCATAGATAACCATCTAATCATGTTGGTTATGTTCCGGTGAAAAACAGCTGCTGAGAAGTTAGTGCCGTTATCTAACCAGTGCTGCCAACCTAGTTCGTAGTTCTGCGCTATCTCAGGTTTGAGGTCTGGATCACCATATGTCGCTCCCGCTAGATTGCCAGTCTCATCGTAGTATTCTTCATGCCAGTACAGTTCGTTAAGCGTAGGAGCTCGGAAGGCATTCCCCCAGGAGGCATAGAGCTTGGTCCGATCTCCTAAGAGGTAATTGAGACCGACACGGCCGCAGAGGGAATCGCCGTGACTGGAAAACTGATCGAACCGACCGCTGATCACAACATCGAAGCGGGGTGTTAGGCTGTAAATATCCTGGGCGTATATCCCCCAGCTGGTGCGTTCTTTGGGTTCAGGAAAATTGTTGCTATCTACCCAGTTCCTCTCGCCTGCGATCCCGTATGTGAACAGATGCTGAGAACCAGCAGGGGCGGTGTTGACTTGGAGATCCCAGCCTGTCCTTTGCAATTTGTGTAAAGAACCAAATCCGTACTGTATCTGGGCATTATCTAAATATGCCTTGAGGGTTAGGTCTGATGATAGATTGAGAACCCGATTATACTGAAGGTCCAGTGAGGTGTCTTTGTCCTCACGAATAGAGAAGAACTTAGGATCTTCTGTGTAATAATCTGAGTGCCTAATACCCATAGCAATCTGGTCAGTGGAAGACATTTCATGATCGAGCCTTAGGTGGAAACCTAATGTTTCGTATGTGCTGTGCTCTTGAAAGCCTTCCGTACTCAGATTAGTTGCCGTAAGAGTATACCCGGTTAACTCTGAACCGCCTGTGCTGGTGAATGTCAGGAAGCGGGTGCCGTATTCTCCCACATCCAACCTCAGGGTATGGGAGGGCTCAGCCTTGCCAGCTGCTGTAATAATGTTAATGACCCCAGCTACAGCGTCCGCACCGTACAGGGCAGATGCAGCACCTTTGATCACCTCAATGCGCTCAACGCCCTGAAGAGGTATACTGGAGGCATCAACTCCGCCGCTCTGGGCGTCATTGAGGGGTCGGCCATCTAGGAGAACCAGGGTCTGTTCACGGGAAGAACCTCTCAACAGCATGCTCGAAGTGCCGCCCAGGTAACCATATCCTTTGACATAGAGGCCGCTAACTGTTTTCAAGGCCTCATCTAGACTGCTCACTCCTGCTTGCTCCAGCTGCTCCTTGGTGATCACTACAACACTGGCAGGAGTCTCGGTGATTATCTGAGGAATACGGCTGGCGGTGACTACAATAGTAAAAACTTCATCACTTAGCGCCAGTTCATCCCGGGAAATGTCGCCCGCAAAGGCAGAGCAGGATATGATTAGGCTCATCAATAAGGCTGTAAGTACCATCTTGGCTATACATCTGTGAGTACCAATATGAAAGCTATTAGACACAGTCATACTCCTTTCGGCTATCTTTTTTCGTGGGTTATCCTAATTTTGCAGCAGCGCTAAGCAGCAAAAAATCCCAGCCACTTACGCGACTGGGATCAACTAACTGCTTTGAACGCAGGGAAATAAACGATCACATTTTCCCCATATCACCATCCCCTTTCGCGAAGGACTTCGGTGCTCAGATTAGGCAGGTCTCCTGGCTCCCGGTCATCACAAACCTTGCACCTTCCCCGCAACTTTGCGAGTGGCGTACACAAGGCTGTTCTCCGGTCACAGTGGCGCGTCCGCGTGGTTATCATCTCACGATGACTCCAACTTCCCTATTATCCTCTTTACGAGGCACCTAATCCGGATCAATATTAAGTTGTCAGTGCAGCCCTTTACCGAACTATGCATTTACAGAAGTTGGCTGCACAGCCAGGATCTTACTGGCGACCTTATTGTATCCTGTCAGAGGCTGGTAGTCAACCAGTCCCTGATTTGCCGCTGGTCATGCCTGTTTCTGGAATACGCTTGATCAGTTTGACATCCCGGGTTAGTTGTGGTAATTTATGAACACGACCTGATGAAGTCAGGGTCGCCTAACTAAAATATACCTCAAAATATGCATAGTAACTGCATACTAGAACGCTGAATCCACCCTATATCGGTGGAACGGAGGACCCGAGCATTTGGGGTGAATCCTGTAATACAGGTAGGGCTATCCTTTGGCCCGAATCCGTCAGCTAACTTCGTAAGCGTGGAAGGGAGTATGTGGTGCTTAGGGATTATTGCTCTGAAAGACCACACGCTTGCGTTGTGGTCTTTTCCTTGCTGCCCAGTTTGCTGCTTAATGTCGTCTGAAATTCGATGAAGGGAGAGGTTGGTCTTGAGAAAACACATCCTCGTCTTGTTGTTGGTCTGCAGCTTTCTTTTTGGAATTGGCATCCTTGGTGAGGCGAAAACGCTGGTCATTGGGATCCATGATGACCTTGCTACCTTGGATCCGGCAGATTTTAGCCATCGGCAGACGGAAATTATGCTCAGGCAGATTTATGAAGGGATATCTACTTACACCCCCTCACGGGAAATCCAGTATGAGCTGGCGGAGAGCATCGAGGCCATCGATGATACAACATATGAGATTCGCGTTCGTAAAGGAGTTAAATTTCACGACGGGACACCTTTGACCGCGGAGGATGTGGCTTTCAGCATCAACCGTCTGGTGAAGCCTGGGGCCATGGCAGGGAGGACATCCCAGCGGCGAGGGTTGATGGGACCAACTAAGGAAGCGGTTGTTGTCGATGATTACACCGTCCATGTTAAGCTGGAGAATCCCTGGCCCCTTTTTCCCAGGTTCATACCCTGGCAGATGATTGTCCCGCACACCGTGGGTGATGGGTACATCACAGAACCTGTTGGTACAGGACCTTATATGTTCCATGAGTGGGTACGGGACAGCCACTTTAGTGTTGTTTCCAACCCCAACTACTGGAGAGGCAAGCCCGATATAGACAGGGTGGTATTTCGGGTTATCGGAGATGAGTCTGCCCGGGTATCGGCCCTTCGCGCCGGGGAAATTGATATTGCAACAAAGGTCCCGGTCCACGAAATAGCCGCTCTAGAAGCAGCTCCCAACATCGATGTCCTGTCGGTTTTGGGTACCCGCAGCTATTTCCTGGAGATGAATGTCAATAAACCGCCCTTTAACGATGTCCGGGTGCGGCAGGCCATGAACTATGCTGTGGATATTAATACCCTAATAGAAGTCTTGTATGAAGGAATGGCTACCCGTATACCATTTGTATTATCTCCCCAGGCCTTTGCGTACCATGACGGTCTGCAGTTCTTTGAGTACAATCCGGAGAAAGCCATGCAGCTTCTGGCAGAGGCCGGGTATCCCAATGGTTTTGAATTTGAGCTGGATGTTGTAGACACCCATCGGTCTCGGGCGGAGATTTATCAGGCGATGCTGTCAGTGGTTGGGATTAACGCCAAGATCCGCACTTGGCCCACTGTCAGCGCTATGCGGGATGCCTGGATGCAGGCAAAGAACAAGCCGGTACATGAGCAGCGGGATGCCCTGCTCACTGACTGGGGCAATGCTTCACTGGATCCATTTGATATTCTCATACC
>JAAYHH010000091.1 GCA_012735435.1 Bacillota bacterium
GGGTCAATGCATTTCACTAAGAAAAAGGTACAATCCAGCTCTTCCCGGAGAGCGTCGTTTTCAGCAAGAAATCGTGCCCAGAAATCAATGGTCAAAGTGCCGATGGGCTCGTTGGGATGGGGACAGCCAAACCAGACAGTGCGCTTCTTGCCCCGGCCGATCTTCAGGCAATAGATGGGTTCCCCTGAGCGGCTCCGGCCGATGATGCTCTGCTCTACTACATCTGGATACCGGGAAGACAGTTCCTTGGTTCTCTCGTTGAGCTCATCAACGGTAAGAAACACCTCATACTCTGGGATTCTGGCCTCGATCTGCTCCCAGTTTAACACTAAGTTCACTTCCTTCCTTCATTCAAGGTTTAAGGGAAGGGAGATACCAGCCGAAGCTGTATCTCCCTTAAGGTCTATCTAGGCAGAACCGTCGCTATGGCTTAAATGGTCGCGGCTCAGCGGCTTAACCAGACGTTGTTCTCCTCGCTGACGAGATTGAGGTTCCATTCCTGGGGAATGAAGTCATTTACCCGGGCATCGGCGGCGGTATAGCCAAACTCGAAGTAGAGAGGTATTACCACCACATCTTCCATGATAAGCCGCTGTGCTTCTTTCCAGATGACTTCCCTTTCCTTGGGGTTTACAGTCACACTGCCTCGGCTCAGCAGTTCATCGACCTTTGGGTTGCTGTAGAAATGGGCATTGCTGGCACCGATATTGTCGGAGTGGAACATGGCATGGAGACCTGTTGCACCGCTGTACGCAAAGTCCATGAAGAGTCCAGTATTGCCGTTCTGAAGGTCGGCTGACCATGTTCCCACTTCCTGAATCGCCAAGCTGGCATCGATGCCCAGCTCCCGCAGCTGGGTAACAATGATGGTTACAATCCTGATCCGGGCCGGTTCATTCATGGTCTTAATTTCCACAGTCAGTTTCTGGCCATCACGCTGGAGCATACCGTCAGAACCGGGGACAAAGCCTGCTTCTGCCAGCAGAGCCAGTGCCCCTTGGGGATCATAGGGCCAAAGCTCCTTGAGGCTTGGGTCGTAGCCGATCAGGCCTGGGCCGACCTGCCCGTATGCCCGCTGGGCATTTTCGCCGAAGACATTGGCGACGGCGCTGTCGATATCAACAGCCATTGCCAAGGCCTTTCTCACCTTAAGCTCATCAAAGGGCGGGGTCTGGACATTAAAGCCTAACCCCCGGTACCATCCCTGGGCACTGCGGTATAGTTTGATCCGCTGATCACTGCGGAGCCGGTCAACTTCATTGGGAGGAACTGAAAGGGAAACATGGACATCTCCGGCCTCCAGGGCCATTACCGCGACGATATCATCGGGAATGATCTTAAAGACAACCCGATCCAAGAGGGGCTTCTTCCAATAGTTTTCATTCCGCTCCAAGACCACTTGATCATCGGGAACGAACCTGACCAGCTTGAAGGGGCCGGAACCGACGGCCTCCCTGGCAAAGCCGGCAGGACCTAGCTTTTCCACTGCTTCCCGGGGAACTATGGCGATTCCCGCCAGACGGATGGGATCCAAGAGGAATGGATCCGGAGACTTGGTTACGATCTTGACGGTGAAATCATCGATGACCTCGACTCTGTCGATATTGCTCAGGGCGCCGAGATAAGGCGATCTGGTTTCAGGATTCAGTACCCTTTCTATGGAGTACTTGACATCATCCGCCACCACCTGACGGCTCTGCCCTTTGGGGAATACGGCGTTGCCGTCATGCCAATATACACCCTCCCGCAGGTGGAAAACCCACGTCAAGTCATCGGGATTCTCCCATCCAGTGGCCAGCCGGGGAATGGGCTGACTGTCCTTGCCGGTTGCCACCAGTGTATCGAAGATCTGGCTCAACACAGCGAAGTCAAAATCACTGGCAGAAAGGTGGGGATCGAGGGTTCCTACACTCTTGACGGCAATCTGCAGTGTGCCCCCCTCCCTAGGGGCTGCTGCCAACCCGGTACTGGCAAATACCGCCAGCAGTACTGCTAAAACTAAGCCAACAAGTTTTCTCCTTCTCATGGAATTCACTCCTCTTTTTTTTGTTTGTATTGAGCAGCTCCCAGTTCCGGGAAAAGGACAGGGGCTCCGGGAGCTTACTGCCGGACAGTTGACATCTTGGGATCAAGGGCATCCCTAAGGCCGTCGCCGATAAAGTTCAAGCCCATGACGGCCAGCATGATGACAAGGCCGGGAATGATGACCAAATGGGGTGCTGTACGCATGTATACCCGTGCTTCGTTTAGCATCGAACCCCACTCTGGTTCCGGGGGCTGTACCCCCATGCCTAAGAAGCTGAGACCCGAGGCGGAAAGGATAGCATTGGCCATCCCCAGGGTAGCCATGACTATCACCGGCCCGATGCAGTTGGGCAGGATATGGAAAAACATGATCCTGAGGTCACCGGCGCCGGCGGCCCGGGCGGCTTCCACAAAGGGTTCTTCCCGAAGGGCCAGGGTTTTAGCCCGCACCATCCGGGCGTATTCAGGCCAAGTTACCAGCCCTAAGACCAGCATTACATTCTTGAGGCCGGGCCCTAAAGCAGCTATTACTCCAATAGCCAGGATAAAGAAGGGAAAGGCGAAGAACAAATCGGTTATCCGCATCAGGATGAGATCAATCCAGCCGCCGTAGTATCCGGATATTACCCCTAGAACTAGTCCGATGGAGGCAGAAATGCTTACTACCACAATTCCCACGGACAGAGAAGCTCTGCCGCCCCAGATGATCCGGCTGAGAACATCCCTGCCGAAATTGTCTGTTCCTAAGGGATGTCCCGGGCTGCCTACCGGCAGGAAGGGGTTGAGCAGGTCCATCTGGTAGGGATCGTATGGAGCTATGTAATCTGCCAGAAGGGTGACTCCCCAAAGCACAGTGATGATCCCAAGACCCACTACAGCCAGCCGGTTGCGTCGGAACTGCTTCCAGGCCCGGCTGGCCCGGGATTCGCTGCTGTTTCTTGCTGGTATTGCTTCTGCTGCCTTTAATTTCGCCACTGACTGCACCTCCGCTAGTCGTACTGGATTCGGGGGTCAATTGCTGCATAAAGGATATCTACCACAAGGTTGATTAGGATAAAAAGCAGGGTAAAGACCAGGACCGTGCCCTGCACAACGGCAAGGTCCCGATTCATAATAGCGTTGACTGCCAGACGGCCGATTCCCGGCCAGCTAAAGATGGTCTCGATGATCACCGAGCCCCCCAGGAGATAGCCAAACTGCATGCCCGATACGGTGAGAATGGGAATAAAGGCATTGCGCAGTGCATGCCGGTAAACTACCACCTTTTCGTGGAGTCCTTTGGCCCGGGCCGTTCGGATGTAGTCTTGGCCTAGAACCTCCAGCATACTGGAGCGGGTAACCCTAGCCAGCAGGGCTGCCATGCCGAATCCCAGGGTACCGGCAGGCATGACTAGGTGCCGCAGCACATCCCCCAATCCGTTATGCAAATATCCCATTCCAGAAAGGGGAAGCCACCGCAGCTTCAAGGAAAAAACCAGCATAAGAAGGAGCCCCAGCCAAAAACTGGGCATCGATATGCCGATGAGGGATCCGACCAAACAGACATGATCAACCCAGGAATACTGGCGTACAGCCGAAATCACTCCCAGGGGTATGGCAACGGCAATGCTGATGATTAAGGCTGCCAGTGCCAACTGGATAGTTGCCGGCATCCGTTCCGTGATGGCGGTCACAACAGGCTGCTGGGTGTACACGGAGGTGCCCAGATCACCCTTGAAGAGATTCTGGAGAAAGATGAGATATTGGGTCATCAAGGGCTTATCCAGCCCATATTGGGCCCGGAGCTGGGCGATGGTTTCAGCATCTGGTGTTATATGGGGATTAGAGCTGAGCATGATGCTGACCGGGTCCCCCGGCAAGATATTCAGCAGGGAAAAGACAATGAAAGAGATCCCCAAAAGCAGTGGAATCATGGCGAGTAAACGGCGGGCTATGTATCGACTCATGTGAGCACCTCTTTCTATGGTTGCCAAATGTATCCAGTGCTTAAATGTAATTTTATTCAAGGAAAGGGACGATTTCCCTTCCAAATCCCGTGGATACATTACGAAAAATGTTAATATGTGGTAAACCGCCGGTTCCATGGGGTATACTGGAACTCAACCAGTACTTCCTTTTGCCCTGGTGGTATAGAGAGGGTTATTCTCCGACAAGAGGTATTCAGGGGGTGGTGCCGTATTAGAAAGGGAAATGGGGAGGGTCGGGTTATGGGGTCTTATACAGAATTGAGCAAACCAGTTGATAAAGCTGTTAAGAACGAGACCTATCGTCAGCAGTTGTGGTATTTTGCCAAAGGTATCAAACAGGGCCTGCCCATTGCCGTGGGGTATTTCCCCAGTGCCCTGGCCTATGGGGTGATGGCACTGGCGGCTGGCCTCTCTCCGAAGCAGACGATCCTGATATCGGTCCTGGTGTTTTCCGGTGCCGGGCAGTTCATGGCTGTGAATCTATTGTCCGGGGGAGCGCCGCCGCTGGCTATTATTACTGCCAACTTGGTGGTTAATCTCAGATATTTTGTGATGTCCGCCAGCTTCTCAAGGCGCCTCAAGGTTAACAGGGTGCTAGCAGCTATAATTGGGTTTGGAGTCACCGATGAGACCTTTGTGATGAATTACTTAGCTGACCCGGAAGCGCCGGCGGGAGATGGAAGTTCCTTTGATGAAAGTGGTCCCCAGAAAGAAAAGACGGCTTTTTTACCGGCAAGCTACGTAGTGGGAGTTAACAGCATCGCTTATGCCGGCTGGATTTTAGGCACCTGCGCCGGCACCCTTTTTGCCGGCGTCTTGCCCAACGGCTTCAGAGCCGCCATGGGAATCATCTTGTACGCAATGTTCATTGCGCTGCTCATTCCCGCGGCAGCCAAAACCTTGGGCGTCGGGGGAATTGCCGCTGCCGGCGGCGCCTTGAGCTGGCTCCTTTCACAGTACCTGCCTTCAGGGTGGGCAATGGTTTTGGCAACCATGGCCGCTGCGGGCCTGGGAGTTATCCTGTGGGGCAAAGGGGTGGATGAACTGTGACGTCAACTTCCTTTTGGTTTATGGTCTTGGGTATGGCTCTAGTGACCTATGTGCCTAGAACTTTGCCCTTGCTCCTTGGTAGTGAAATGCGTCTCCCTATATGGCTTGAGCGCTGGCTCAAGCTGGTGCCCTATGCAGCGTTAGGAGCACTGATCTTTCCAGGCATCCTCACTGTAGACCCGGAAAGGCCCTGGATCGGTATCTTAGGAGGCATTGCAGCAGCTTCAGCCGCCTGGAAATGGAATAATTTCATAGTGTCTCTAATTGCCGCGTTCTTGACTGTATATGTCCTCAGCTGAAGGCAAATGGCATCTGTTGGGGAGTACAATAGTAGGCCGGGTTTCTCGGAAGAGCAAGGCTGGCTCTCCGGAATAGGAGGATCATTATGAAAAGAGGTTGGTTGAGGCTGCCGCACTATCTGATTTTATTGTGGCTGATTGCGGCTATGCTTGCCTCGGCAGGCGCACTTGCCCAAGCAGGCCCCAGCCCGGGAGTTGTCATTACCCCCAAAATGGTCAGCTGGGAGACGGAGCTTTTGGCAGGGGAAGTGAAGATCCCGGTGATTACAGGCTTGTCCGATGCTGAACTGGAAAACTTTCTCAATTTTCAGTGGGAGAGGGAGATCAATAGTTTTGTTGAGGGGATCAGGGCCGAAGCTGAAGCCTTTCATAGGGAGCTGGGGGAGGAGGCTAACCACTGGCTGCCCTTTCAAGCCTATGTTGATTTCAAAATCGGTTATTTGGACGAGAGATTTGTCAGTCTGCCCGTAGTTTACTACTGTTATACCGGCGGGGCCCATGGAATGTCCTTTCAAGTAAGCAACAATGTAGACTTGGCCGCGGGGACAAGGCTGAACCTCGAAGATCTATTCTTGCCGGGATACGATTTTTGTGGAGTTATTGCAGCAGAAGTGAACCGTCAAAGGGCTGAAAATCCCGATTACTACTTTGATGAGACCATGGCAGAAACTGTTATTCTACCGGATCATCCCTTTTATCTCACGTCCCAAGGCATCGTAGTCTATTTTGGGCTTTACGAGATTGCACCGTATTCCACAGGGATTCCGGAGTTTCTAATTCCCTATGAATACCTTTGGGAGGGTCTCAAGCCGGAAATCCAGGCAATAGCTAAGACAAAGTGAACAGTACTGAAACGTAAGCAGGCGGGCTCTTGGCCCGCCTTTCCTTCTTAAGTACGGTTTTGCATGTGGATACTTTACAGCTGGATATTGATTGGCTGATCCAGCACCACTACATGGCAGTCATTGGTGTAGGTGTGGGGCGGTAAAACTACCATGCCGGTGGTTGGCTCCTCTCCCACCACATAGGGTCCATGGTGCCAGACTCCCCGCTTAATCCTGACCCACCATCCGGCAGGCAGGCGAAAAACCTTGTATTCAGCGGGAGGTGTCTTGCTGCCGGGTTCTCCCACGTGGAATAAAACATCTTTAGTAAAGCCGCCGAAGACTTCTTCAGTCCGCTCATGGATCTCGGCATGGGTGATCACTAAGGGCCGAGGATTAATCACCAGGGGATTCATGGCAATATAGTTGGAGGCAGAAAACTGCATCAGAACGCGATCCGGGAAGAACTGGACCGGATCATCTTTGCTCCCAACCGGGTCACCACAGTCATTGGGATTGAGGAAGGTGCCAAAAGGTTGAAAGGCGGCGACTGTCAATTCCTCTACCTTAACCATGTGTTTACTCATCTCCTTTTTCAGTTGGCCTTACTGATGCTGAACATCTATAAAATAAATTTCCCCATCATCTTTGGGGATTCCTTCCCAGTTATCTACACATAGGCCTACATGACTGGTCAAGGAAACAGCCTTTACATAAAGAAGGTGAAATCGCAGGATTATCAAAAGTTTTAAATATGATGACTTACGGGAAGGAGCAGCTGAATGGATTCATCATCGGTTACACCAAAAATATCAACCAAGGAAATACGAAGGCAAGTTGCCAATATAGCATCACCGGCCTTGGTGGAAATGGTGTTAGTCAGTTTTGTCAATGTCGCCGACATGATTATGGTGGGCCGGCTGGGCGCATCGGCCATTGCAGCGGTGGGCCTTGCCAACCAGCCGATTTTTCTCGCTACCGGTCTCTTCCAGGCCTTAAATGTGGGCACCACCGCGTTGGTAGCCCGTTTTGTTGGTGCAGACATGGTGAAAAAGGCCAACGCCACAGCTAAGCAGAGTTTAGTTGTAACCGCCATCTGCGGGGCGTTGGTGAGCATCATTGGATATTTGCTCACCCCCTGGGTGATGACCCTAATGGGAGCCCGGCCCGAGGTGCGGCCCCTGGGGATCACCTATATGAAAATAGTGTGTTTAGGGCTTGGCTTTCGGACCGTAAGCACGGTGTGCTCTTCAGCACTCAGGGGGGCGGGGGATACCCGGACGCCTATGGCGGTGAACTTGACAGCCAACTTGGTTAACGTGGTAGGCAACTACTTGCTCATATACGGGCATTGGGGATTTCCCCGCTGGGAAATCGCTGGAGCTGCCGTTGCCACCAGCTTCGCCGACGCCACAGCTTGCGGGTTGTTCCTCACGGTATTATTTTCGGGACGCTCCTTGATCAAGGTGTCTTTTCGGAGTAAATACCGCTTGGATTGGAATATTTTGAGTCGGGTATTTACTATTGGTGTGCCGGCTGCCGTGGAACAGCTGATCCTGCGGGGAGGTCAAGTTATTTACGTTCGGATAGTCTCCAGCATTGGCACCACCGTACTAGCGGCGCACCAGATCGGCATGAATATCCTTTCCCTTTCCTTCATGCCGGGGCAGGCCTTCAGCATTGCCGCGACCACTCTCGTTGGACAGGGCTTGGGGGCAAAGGACCCGGACTTGGCTGAAAGGAGTGCCCTGGAAACCAGCAGAATGGGAATGACCATATCCACCATGATTGCCGGCTTTATGTTCTTCTTCGGCCGGTCCATTGCCGGGCTTTACACCAATGATCCCCAGGTAGTTGAGAGTACTGCCATGGTGCTGAGAATCATCGGTCTTGTTCAGCCAGCCCAGTCAACCCGGTTTATCCTGTCGGGAGGACTGCGGGGAGCTGGAGACACCCGGTGGCCGCTGTACTCTACCTTTGTCGGCATCTGGGGAGTACGGGTGGCCTTGGGGTACATCTTGGCCATCGGCTTGGGCTTGGGGCTCTTTGGTGCATGGCTGGCCATGGCAGTAGACCAAATTGCCCGGGCGTTAATCATCCATTATAGATTCCGCAGAGGAGGATGGAAAAAGGTAGCGGTTTAGCGGCCGAGGGATAATAACCTTTGGTCTCTAAAGAAAGCCCCATCTTTAGAGATGGCAGGAACTGCAGTTTTTGCCAAGAATTATCCACAAGAATCGTTTCAGATGGAAACGGGGAAGTAAATGAAGTGATAGCGGCAGTCTTGCAGCAAAACTAGCTTGGAAGGTGGTTTAGGTGACAAACAAAGCTGATATTGGACTGGTAGGCCTAGGGGTGATGGGGCAGAGCTTAGCCCTAAATTTTGTGTCCCATGGATATAAGATGGCTGTTTACAACCGGGGCGGGAGAAGGGTTGATGAGTTTATTCAGGGGCCAGCCAGGGATAAGGATATCATAGGAACATACTCATACCAGGAGCTGGCTGCCGCTTTGAAGACGCCCCGGAAGGTCTTTTTGATGGTGAAAGCCGGAGCTCCCGTTGATTCCGTCATCGCCGATATACTGCCTTTTCTCAGCCCCGGTGATGTGATTATGGACGGCGGCAATTCTCACTTCCAGGATACGGTCCGCCGCCATAATATGCTTAAGGAAAAGGGCATTCTCTTTTTGGGCATCGGCATTTCAGGAGGCGAGGAAGGCGCCCTCAAGGGCCCCAGCATTATGCCTGGTGGTGATGAAAGGGCTTGGGAGCTGGTGAGGGAACCGTTACTGGCCATTGCCGCCAAAGCGGGAGACAATGAACCCTGCTGTGCTTATCTGGGACCGGGGGGAGCAGGCCATTTCGTCAAGACAGTACATAACGGCATCGAGTACGGTGATATGCAGCTGATCAGTGAGGCCTATTTCCTCATGCGGGAGCTTTTGGGTATGTCTGCCGCCGAGATCGGTGAAGTTTTCCAGAGCTGGAATCAAGGGGAGCTGGAATCCTATTTGATTGAAATCACCGCTGAGATTCTCTCCCGGGTAGATGAACACACCGGCCGGCCTTTGGTTGACGTGATCCTCGATGAAGCGGAGCAGAAGGGTACAGGGAAGTGGACTGCTCAAGAAGCCATGGAACTGGGGGTGCCGACTCCCACCATTGCTGAAGCAGTTTTTGCCCGTTCGCTATCTGCCCTGAAAGATGAGCGGGCTAGAGCAGCTAAGCTGTTAAACGGTCCCAAAAAGGAGTTTGACGGCGATCACGACCAGCTGCTGGAGGATATTCGACAGGCCCTTTATTTGTCTAAGATCTGCTCCTATGCCCAAGGATTTGCCCTGCTTAGGGAAGCCAGCAGTCACTATGAGTGGAATTTGGATTTGGGGCAGGTTGCCCTAATTTGGCGGGGAGGCTGTATTATCCGGGCCAGGTTCCTGGATGAGATTGCTGGGGCCTTTGCCCGGAAACCGGATCTGCCTAATTTGCTCTTGGATCCTTACTTCCAGCAAGCCGTCAATGAAGGACAGCCGGCTTGGCGGCGGGTTGTCGCGGCAGGGGCAGCCTTTGGAGTTCCACTTCCTGGGTTTGGTTCTGCCCTGTTTTACTATGACTCGTACAGAAGAGAGCGTCTGCCGGCCAACTTGATCCAGGCCCAGCGGGATTATTTTGGTGCCCATACTTACCGCAGGATAGATATGCCCGGAGTTTTCCACACCCAGTGGCAAGGATGACCCAGCGGCGACGGTGGAGTATAGCTGGAGGGCATCTTAGCGGGGGTAAGCTTATCTATATCCGAAGGAGGTAAGCTTCGATGTCTGTTACTGCAGTTTCTAGACCTGAACCATGTATTTTGGTAATATTCGGTGCAACAGGGGATCTTACCCAAAGAAAATTGTACCCCGCTTTGATCAACTTGGCCGCCCAAGGTCGGCTGCCGGAGCACTTTGCCGTGGTTGCCGTCGGCAGGAGAGAAAAAACCGATGCTCTGGTACGGGAAGAGGCAAAAAGGGCGGCAGCGGCTGCCGGTGCGGCTCCGGCGGTGATTGCTGAGGCTGAGGGGCTCCTTAAGCGTCTCCATTATTTTCAGATGGACTTTGATGTAGAGGCAGCCTATCCTTCGCTGCGCAGCCGCTTGGCTGGGCTAGATGCAGAATACAATACCCAAGGAAACCGCATATATTTCCTGGCGGTGGCGCCCCAGTATTTCGGGTCCATTGCTGATTACCTTTATAGGCAAGGGATGACTGCAAATCAGGGAGCATGGCAGCGGGTAGTTGTCGAGAAACCCTTTGGGCGGAACTTGCCTTCTGCCCGGCAGCTAAATGCCCGTCTAACCCAGGCCTTTGGAGAGCGGCGGGTATACCGGATCGACCATTATCTGGGCAAGGAAATGCTCCAGAATTTGATGGTAATCCGGTTCGCCAATACCCTCTTTGAACCCCTCTGGAATGGGAGGTTTATCGAAGAGGTCCAGATCAGCATTAATGAAACGGTGGGAGTAGGGAGCAGGGGCGGGTACTATGATGGGGCTGGTGCTTTGAGGGATATGGTTCAAAACCACATGCTTCAGCTTTTGACCTTAACTGCTATGGAGCCGCCGGTGGATCTTGATGCTGACTCCATCCGGGATGAGAAGGTCAAGGTCCTGCGCTCCCTGCGGCCCCTAGAAGCCGCGGATTTGGCAACCAGCGTAATTCGAGGGCAGTACGGCCCCGGTATCATAGACGGCAAGCCTGTGGTCGGTTACCGGGAGGAAGAACGGGTTGATCCCAATTCCAATACGGAAACCTATGTAGCTTTGAAACTCCATATCGACAATTTCCGGTGGAGCGGTGTGCCGTTCTATCTGCGTACCGGCAAGCGCCTGCCGGTGCGTTCATCGGAGATTGTTATCCGCTTCCGGGAACAGCCTGGGGTCTTGTATTTCGGGAAGGGGTACTCTGAACTGGGGCCCAATTTGCTTGTGATCAAGATTCAACCGGAAGAAGGGGTTTTTCTGCAGTTCAATGCAAGACAGCCCGGCACCCAAGGGACCATAGTGCCGGTGAGAATGGATTACTGCCAGAACTGCGGTACAGGACTTGACTCTCCGGAAGCCTACGAACGGCTGCTGGCCGATGTGATGCGGGGAGACTCCACTCTCTTTACCCGCTGGGATGAGGTTGAGTACGCTTGGGAGTTTGTTGATCAGATCGCCGGGTACTGGGAGCAGGCCGGCACACCGGTGGAAATTTATCCTGCCGGCAGCTGGGGTCCAGAAGGGGCCGATAGGCTTTTGGCCCGGAACGGTCATCGCTGGATTTTGCCCTTTCAGTGCCTTTTGACCGATCGTCCCGGCTTTGAAGGGATAGGCGCCGGTCCAATGGTGGAGAGCGGTCCATTTGAGGATTCAAAGGAACCCAGTTGAAAAGATGACAGCTGGTTAGGCTGGATCTTTGGAAACAGGAGGTGCCATTAATGGCGAAGTTCTATGATGTGTCCATGCCTATTCATGCCGGTATGCCGGTGTATAAGAACCGGGCGGAGAACCGCCCCCGTCTTGATGTAATCCGAGATTTTAGCCAGGGGGCCTTTGAAACCCGGCTGAATCTGTATATGCATTCAGGTACCCACATGGATGCTCCTTATCACTTTGTTTTCAATGGAGAAAAAATTGATGCCGTTACCCTCGATGAAGTCATTAGACCGTGCCGGGTTTTGGATCTTACCCATGTTTCTGGGGAGATTACTCCAGGGGACCTGGAGGTCAAGGGGATTCACGCAGGGGAGTTTATATTGCTGAAAACCAGAAACTCCTTCCAGGATGGATTCGTTCCTGACTTTGTGTTTCTCGGTGCCGATGGAGCCAAGTATCTTGTTGAGCGGGGAGTAAAAGGGGTCGGCATTGATGCCCTCAGCGTCGAACGGGACCAGCCGGGACATACTACCCATCATCTCCTGCTGGGGGCCAACATCCTGATCCTTGAGGGACTCCGCCTGGCAGATGTTCCGGAAGGGACCTACATGCTGCTGGCCGCGCCGCTGGTCGTGGTTGGTGCAGAGGCTGCGCCGGTGAGGGTAGTGCTGGTTGAAGGGAGATTAGAAGCTTAGCCCGGGCAGCTACTCATTATGGTGTGATCGGGGAGAAGGTGCCAGATAGCGGTCAATTATATCCAAAATCCACTGCTCCAGGGCTTCTCCCTTGGTCCAAAATACGTACAGTGCAATCATTGCCAGAGCTGCAACTCCGACCCACCCGGTGGGAGTAAGATTGATGAGTCCGGCACCGGTTAAGGTAGAAACCAAAATGCCCGGTGTGCGGAATCCGAGGATTAAAATAAGGAACGTCCGGGTAGACATCGGAGTAAGACCGACTACAAAGCAGAGGGCATCATCGGGTACGAAGGGCAGGAGAAAGACGAGGGCGATGCCCCGAATGCCTTTCTTGGTGCTGAGTTTGCTGAGAAAGGAGCCGGTTTTTGGTCCTACGAACTTTTCTACCAGGGGCTTTCCGAATCTCTTGCTGAGCTGAAACACTAGTAATGAACCGATTACCATGCTGATGAGGTTGAGGAAAAAGCCCATGACAAAGCCGAAAACATAGCCTCCGGCAACCCCGATGATGTTGCCTGGGAGGGGAGCTATTATGATCTGAAGAACATTGAGCATCACAAAGCCTGCCGGTGCCCAAGGACCAGCTTGCTCAAGGAAAGCTTCCAGTGCGCTTCTGTTGCTGAACAGGTGATAAAGATGGGGAGCTGACAGATATGGTATAATAGCTGCCATTCCTAGCAGGAAGACAATTGTTGGCCAACGGTACAGCATTACATCTTTCCTTTCTCAGTCTAGCAAGATTATACAGCTGCGGGGCTTGAAAGGCAACTAACTAAATATGAAACAGCTGTTTAGACGAAGGGATGGTTTGTCTCCTATATGGATCTTAACATCTTTGTCTCGTGGGTGTTAGCACAATCACAAATTTCTCTTGGCCAACGGCGGGCGATGTGGTAAAATAAATACCGGGTAAGTTAGGAAATAAAAACAGCTAAACCGGTGAAGCTGGAACTTATCTCAAGTCATGAGCGAAAGGAAGATGTTTGTGAAAAAAGCAGCACTACCCCTCTTAGTTCTTGTCGCAGTGTTGGCGCTGGCAATCAGCTCTTCGGCGGCAGATGAGCCTGTCAAGCTGGGCCTGGGCCACGTTACCTCAATTGCCAAGTCCCAAGGTTTGACTGTGGACGCTAACGGTAAAGTTGTTCCGCCCATGGCGCAGGTAGACAGCACCATTGCAGCCGTTGCCTTTGATAAGGACGGCAGGATAGTACATGTTCACCTCGATACCGCTCAGAGCCAGATCAATTTCAACAGAGACTGGACCATCTCTACCGACATCACTGCTCCCGGCCAGACAAAGAAGGAACTGGGAGACGCTTATGGGATGCGGAGAGCTTCCTCCATTGGCAAGGAATGGTTTGAGCAGATCGCTGAATTCGAGAAATGGATGATCGGCAAGACCGTTGATGAAGTCAAAGCCCTCAAGGTTAAGGCCAGAGATGCTGCCCATCCGGCGGTTCCCGATGTTCCGGAGCTGACTTCTTCGGTCACCATTACGGTCCAGGATTATATCGCAGCAGTAGAAAAAGCATGGGAGAATGCTGTGCCGGTAAAGGCCGGAGGCAAGAATCTGAGCCTTGGTCATGATGTCTCCCTGGCCAGTTCTAAGCCGGGTGCTCCACAGGTAGATACTACCCTTGCTGCCGCTCTGTTTGATGAGGACGGCAAAGTTGTAGGCGTTGTGCTGGATGTTATTCAGAGCAAGATACCCTATAATACCCAGACAAGTCAGCTGGCCGTTGATCCCGAGGCGCCTGTCTTGAGCAAGAAGGAACTGAAGGACAACTACGGAATGCGGAGAGCTTCCGGTATCGGTAAAGAATGGTACGAGCAGGCAGCTGAGCTGGAGAAGTGGATGCTCGGCAAGACCGCTGCTGAAATTCAAAACTTGAAAGTGAAGCAGAGAGATGCCAGCCATGTTGCTGTACCGGATGTGCCGGAACTCACTTCTCTGGTAACCATCACCGTGGAGAAGTACCTGGCAGCAGTGGCGGAAGCATACAACGGAGTCAAATAAGAGCATAAAAAGCAGCAGTTCATCTTTGGTATGTCTTAGGTGAAATGCAGCGAATAATATGTCTTAGGTAAAGCAAGCCTCCCTCGGAAAGAGGGGGGCTTGGATTTCTTATGAGTTGCGGAAATTGGGCAAGATAGACTGGTGTTGATCATGAGGATATCAAAGACGAGACTCTTAGGAATCGCAGCAGTTTTAGTGCTTCTCGGGATAACCCTAACCATCCGCTTCGAGAGAACTGGAGGATATGAGAAGTATACCGATAGTTTTTTTGATACTTTTGATACTGTCGTGGTGGTAGTGGCATACAATCGAAGCCAAGAAGAGTTTGATTCCTATTTTAGCAAGATTCACCAGCGCTTTAGGGAGCTGCACAAGCTCTACGACATCTACCACGAATACCCCGGGCTCAACAATATCAAGACCATCAATGACCATGCAGGGATTAAGCCGGTTAAGGTGGATAAGGAAATCATCGATTTGATTCTCTTTGGAAAACAGCTGTACAACCAGACCGCCGGGAAGACCAATATCGCCATGGGGGCGGTGCTGCGGATCTGGCATGAATATCGGGATGCAGGGCGCAGCAACCCGGAAGCCGCCAAGCTTCCGCCCATGGAAGAGCTGCGGAAGGCCTTGCAGCACACTGATATTGACAAAGTCATTGTCGATGAAGAAAACAGCACTGTCTACTTGGCCGATAGTCAAATGAGTCTGGATGTGGGGGCAGTTGCCAAGGGTTATGCTGCCGAGTTAGTGATGAGAGAGATGGCTGCACAGGGACTCAAGTCGGCCATGATCAGTGCGGGCGGCAATATCCGGGCTCTGGGCAAGCCCCTGGATGGTATCCGGGAGCGCTGGGGGGTGGGCATCCAGGATCCCCAGCAGTCCATTTTTTCCGAGAATGGCCTTCTGGATGTTGTCTTCATCAATGATGGAGCGGTTGTAAGCAGCGGCGATTACCAAAGATATTACGTAGTCGACGGCAAACGCTACCACCACCTTGTCGATCCAGTGACGCTGATGCCGGCAGAACATTACCGCTCGGTGACGGTGGTTGCCGAAGACTCAGGGGTGGCAGATTATATGTCAACTGAGCTGTTTCTCCTTCCCTGGCCGGAGAGCAGAGCACTGGCTGAGAAGCTGGGGGTAGAAGCCCTTTGGGTAATGCCTGACGGCACCATTGAGACAACCGAGGGGTTGAAGAAAATTATGAGGAGTCAGGGAGCATCAGGGGCCGCCCGTAAGTGACTGGAAGCAGACCCCAGTAGAGCGCTTTAGCTCCCATGGCTGACTGAGTAGACGGTAGGCAGCATTCCGTGGAGGCTGATTGTGTAAAGGGCGCGGCACTGCATCTGGGCCATGCGGCAGGCCTTGGCCAGCTCTGTGTGCCGATCCGTCAGCAGGATGGCTTGACCTGATGGTGCCAGCACTCTGCTGGTTTCCGCCAAGAATTTTCGGTAAAGGGCCTCGATATCTTCATCTTTAGCGATCTGTTTGCCCCAAGGGAGATTGGTGACGATGCTGGTGACTGAACCGGATGGTATGTCCTGTAGGTTGCAGGCATCCAGCAGGCGAATCTCCACTTTTTCTGGGGCATTTTGTCTTGCTGCTTCGACAGCTGTGGGGGAGATATCTCCGCCGGTGATGGAGGCAGCCGGATATGCTGCCCGTTCGATGGGAATCGTACCTGAACCGCAGAAGGGATCGAGAAAGATGTCCTCATCCTTTGGTTCAGACAGCCAGACCAAGGCATGGGCGACGGGTGGTCTGAGGGCTGCCCGGGAGAAATGGCGGTGACCCCGAAAACGAAAATCAGCACTGGTGAGCTTCAAAGAAAAGAGAGCATCCTGACCGATGATATCCAGCCGAAAGTGCAGATCATGGGCATCTTTAGTTCCCGGTGTATAGCCGCGGCCGTCGGTTAACCCCTCCAGGGCGGCAGCAGCGGCGTCAAAGCGGCTGAAGGTATGTTGGCCGCTGCGGCTGGCATTGACTATCACCTTCGACTTGCTATGTGCTCTAGTTATCCAAGGGAATTCAGGAAAGGTGAGAGTTGCTATGCTGCTGGTTAATTCCGGCAGGTCAGCCTTGTGCCGGCCGATTTTCAGCCAGGCAATGTGGAGATACAGATTGTCAATACACCGCAGTTTGAGCAGCTCCTCCCAGGGGCGATTTGTGACAAGGAGTACCCGCCCCCGCATTTGCGCCTGAATCCACGCCTGGGGAAACTTACTCAAGATCTCGGAAACCACTATGTCTTCCAGTCCCGGGGCAGCTGTCACCATATATGTAAAATCCTTAGCCATAGACATCCTCCTGCATTGGCCGCTTCCTTAGGCTGTCCCATTTCTCTAATTCCATAAGGGCTAGCTCGATCTTGCCAATTATAGAGGCGTCTGTCAACACGGCCTAAGACCTTTCTTTCTTTGAAAAGCGCTTCTTGACTTCCCGGGTCAGTACCTCCAAAAGCTCCGCTCCCTCTGGGGTTAAGTCTTCGGCTACAGACCAACCCTCCTCGGGATCCAACGAGGATTCTGTCTTTTCCTTCGCAGTAGGGTCAGAGACACGGCCTAGCAGGTAATCAACTGAAACACCAAAAACATCGGCCAGCCTGATCAGCATGTCGGTGTCAGGGGAGCGCTGGCCCCCTTCGTACAGGGAGACGGTGCTGCTAGAGCACCCCAAAAGCTTACTCAACTGAGCCTGGGTTAGGTTAGCCTTATGCCGCAAATGGCGGATACGCTGCCCCAATACCGTCATCATCCTCACTCCTCACAGAGAGTTTATCACGTTTTGTAATATCGCGGAAGCGAATATTGCAAAACGTAGAGTTTGGCTTGACTTTTACAGATCGCAAAGTTACACTGTAGGCAAAAGAGTAGCTTTGGGGACTGACATAACAGGAGGGACCAAAGGTGAGCAGCTCTTTACTGCGGGAAGTGCGGAAAGCAAGGGGAATGACGCAGAAGGAAGTGGCCGCAGCCATTGGCGTACCCCAGAGCACGTACTGCTTGATCGAGCATGGGAAGCGTCCTGCCGACTTGGAAACTGTCCAGAAGATCTGCGACCTTTTTCAAATGGAGCCTGATCACCTCTTTGTGCCTAAGCGTTTTGCAGTTCGCAAAGTGAAATGACTCCATGGCAGCCCGTTGGAGATATACACCGGCCTAGACTTTTGGCGGCGGGCTTAGAGGGTTTGGGAAAAGGTAGTGCTGCTTTCTCTAATATCCCGAGGGTCTCTAACCCAGAAGGTAAACAATCCGACCGCGGCGGCATTGAAGAGGAGCGTAGTGTAGAATACCGTTCTGTAACCGAAAGTGTCCACCAGCCAGCCCCCTATTATCGGTGTTACCACAACCACTGGGGCTAAGAATGTGTTGACTATGCCGGCGTAGACAGAGCGGAATCCTTCTGAGGCGAACTCCATGACGATGGGCAGCCGTGAGACGGAGTGTGTGGTGTTGGAAATCCCTACTGCGGCGAAGCTGAGTACGGCCAGAGCCAGGGAAGGAGGCAGCAGTGATAAGATTGCTGCCAGCCCCATTGCTGTGCAGGACAGCTGCATATTGATCTTGTGTCCTTTGGCATCGGCCAAGCGGCCGGCGAAGAGGGACGCCAGCATTTGGCCGGCGGTCATGCTGACGGTAAAGTATCCGACATAGGAAGCGGGCAATGCTAGGCGCTCCAATTGGTGTACCGATAGGAAGGCGAGTCCCACTTGTCCCATGAGCAGGAGCATTACCCCTGCAACATAGCGGAGGAAATCATGATCACCTTTCAGGATAACGGGAATCTGGCGCAGATAGTTCCCTAGACCAGCTTTAGGCTGGTTTTGTTTTTCCATAGGCAGCTCATAGGCCAAGTAGGCGAATACTCCCCAGCCTGTGGCAAAGCAAAGAAAAGCCCAGAGGAATAGGAAACCAAAATTGCTGGGGAAGGGGAAGCGGTTTAGCGTCAAGCTGGTCAGCCAGCCCGCGGCTAGACCGCAGATACAGCTGATAAAGGTCCGGGCAGCAAAGAGAGAGCCTCTCTTTCTTTCCGGAATAGAACTGGCAACAAGTTCCATCCAGGCCGGGGTCCCAATTCCATCGAAAACGCTTGACAGAAGATAGCAGCTCAAAAAGGAGGTTAAGAGCAGTTGGGGCTTATCTTTGGGGATAAGCCAAACCAGCGCCGCGATAAGCAAATAAAACAGGCGCTGGGTTGCCGCCATGGTGAGGAAATAAGGTTTTCTCCGGGTCAGCCGCTGTACATAGCGGGCGCTGAAGAGTTGGGGAAGCATCCAGCCCAGGTTGTAGAGGGTAGGGGCTAAGCCAATGATCCAAGGAGAGGCGCCCAGTTCCTTGGCGAAGGCTGGGATCACTGTAGCGGGGGCTACAAAGGCCATAGCTGTAAAAAAGAATGTGCCATCGATCATAACAGCATAGTAAGTGCCGGCTTGGGTCCGGACCCCTCCGGGTTTCTTAGCCATCCATTGCCTCAAAGAATTTCCCTCCGAACTTTCCACTGTGGTGCCGCTGCGGCTTCTTAGATGTATTAATAGTTATTCTCTTCCAAGAAGGGTTAACCTCCTTCGCCTTCTCCATCGTTCCTTTGGTCAAAGCAGCCAGAACATGCAGGGGTGTTGTACCTTTGGCGCTAATATTATGTTGGAATACGGAGAGGAGGTTTGCGCTTTGAAGAAGGGAATCAACCGTTGGTCCATGCCGGCAGATTGGTCTATCCAAAAATGCATTGAGGAAGCCAAAGGGGCAGGTTTCCAAGGCATTGAGCTGGTTCTGGAGGAAACTGGAGAACTCTCCCTGGAAAGCGGGGAGGCCCAGGTTAAGGCCATTGGGGATGCTGCTCACAAGGTTGGGATAGAGCTTAAGAGTCTGGCCACAGGGCTTTTTTGGAAATATCCGCTGTCGGCCAAAGACCCAAAGGTGCAGGAAAAGGCCAAGGCTGTTGTGGTCAAGGCACTGACTGTAGCCCAATGGCTGGGTGCCGATACCATATTGGTGGTGCCGGGAGTTGTGTCGGCTCCCTTCGCTTCCTCTGAGAGAGTCTCCTACGGAGAAGTATGGGACCGGGCCCTTGGGGCACTGCGGGAGCTAGCTCCTGAAGCGGAAAAGAGATCGGTACATATCGGGATTGAAAATGTTTGGAGCAAATTTCTCCTCAGCCCCATAGAGATGAGGGAGTTTATCGATGCCGTCGGATCTGATTATGTCGGAGCGTATTTTGATGTAGGGAATGTGCTCCTATACGGCTTTCCCGAGGATTGGATCAGAATTCTCGGCTCCCGAATAAAGAAGGTGCACTTCAAGGATTTCCGCACATCGGTGGGCACCTTGGATGGATTCGTCAATCTATTGGAAGGTGATGTGAACTGGCCTGAGGTGATGGCTGCCTTCAGGGAGATCGGGTACACCGACTATGCCTATGCCGAGCTGACTCCTTATCGGTACCACAGCGGGGCTTTGATCGGTGATATTTCCCGGGCCATGGATTGGATAATCCAGGGCGGCTAGCAGGTGCTGAAATAGATTAGACCGGGCAAATAGGAATCGATTCCTAGCACCCTTCTCCTATGTCTGAATAGACTGTCGCTGTAGGAGCAAGTTCCTACCTATATGTGCAAAAGCATAAAGGAGGAGGGTTAGTGTGAGTCAAGCGATTAGTTGCCCAGGTTTCAATTACACCATTAGAGCGGGCGACACATTCTTCAGGTTGGCGCAGCGGTTTGGGACTACCGTTGCAGCGATTCAAGCGGCCAATCCGGGGGTAGACCCCAATAATCTGCAGATCGGCCAGGTAATCTGCATTCCAACCGGTCCAGCACCAGGTCCTGGCCCCGGCCGATGTCCCAATGGATTTCTGCATACTGTTCAGTCGGGTGACACGTTCTTCAGGCTGGCCCAGCGGTTCGGAACTACAGTTGCAGCAATTCAGGCAGCTAACCCGGGGGTTGATCCCAACAACCTGCAGATCGGCCAAGTAATCTGTATTCCGACCGGCCCAGCACCAGGTCCTGGTCCCGGTCGCTGCCCCAACGGATTCTTGTATACTATCCAGTCCGGTGACACGTTCTTTAGGCTGGCCCAGCGGTTCGGAACTACAGTTGAAGCCATTCAGGCAGCCAATCCGGGGGTTGATCCCAACAACCTGCAGATCGGCCAGGTAATTTGCATTCCAACCCGTCCAGCACCAGGTCCTGTTCCACCGGTATGCCAGGGATTCTTCTACACCATCCAGCCAGGCGACACCCTCTTTGAGCTGGCAGCCCGCTTTGGCACAACGGTAGCAGCCATTATCGCAGCGAACCCAGGCATTGATCCCAACAACCTGATACCGGGTCAGCGGATCTGCATCCCGGTACAGCAGCCGCCGGTATGCCAGGGATTCTTCTATACCATTCAGCCGGGCGACACCATCTTTGAGCTGGCAGCCAGGTTCGGCA
>JAAYHH010000092.1 GCA_012735435.1 Bacillota bacterium
ATCAGCTTATCCTCCTCAGAGAGTTCATCGATGCCCAAGATGGCAACAATGTCCTGCAGGTCCTTGTAGCGCTGCAGCAAGCTCCGAACGGCATGGGAAACCCGGTAATGCTCTGCTCCCGCAATATTTGCTTCTAGAATACGTGAAGATGAATTCAATGGGTCAATAGCTGGGTAGATACCTTGCTCCACAATGGCCCTTGATAAGACCGTCATCACATCCAAATGGGCAAAGGTGGTGGCAGTAGCCGGGTCGGTAAAGTCGTCTGCAGGGACGTAAATGGCCTGTACCGACGTGATGGATCCGAACTTGGTAGATGTAATGCGCTCCTGCAGGGCACCGAGCTCAGTAGCCAAGGTCGGCTGGTAACCGACGGCACTGGGGGTGCGCCCAAGGAGAGCTGATACCTCCGAACCGGCCTGTACAAAGCGGAAGATGTTGTCTATAAAGAGCAGAACATCTTGCTGCTTAACGTCCCGGAAATATTCGGCCATGGTCAAACCGGTGAGCCCCACCAGCATTCTGACTCCTGGAGGCTCGTTCATCTGACCAAATACCAGGGCGGTATTGCCGAGAACCCCTGAATTTTTCATGTCATAATAAAGGTCGTTGCCTTCACGGGTACGCTCCCCTATGCCGACGAAGACAGAATAGCCGCCGTGTTCTTTGGCTATACTGTTGATGAGTTCCATAATCAAAACTGTCTTACCCACTCCGGCACCGCCAAAGAGACCGATTTTGCCGCCCTTGGGGAAAGGACAAAGGAGGTCAATGGCCTTGATGCCGGTTTCTAACATTTCCGGCTGCGCCACCTGTTCGGTGAACTTAGGCGGTTGTCTGTGAATGGGCCAGTACTCTGCAGCCTCAACAGGCGAATCGTAATCGATTGGCTGGCCCAGGACGTTGACCATGCGGCCCAGAACACCTTCACCTACAGGTACTGAAATTGGTGTGCCCGTGTCGATGGCCGCCATGCCCCGCTTCAGACCATCTGTAGGGTGCATGGAAATACAGCGCACTGTACTGTCTCCAATATGCTGCATAACCTGCAGCACTATTGTCTCCTCACCGAAGGGCACTTCGATGGCGTTATATAATGAAGGCAATTCCTTCTCAAAGCGAATGTCAATAACTGCACCTATTATCCTAGTAATCCTACCTGTGTTTTTGGCAGTCATGTGGTCCCACCTTTAACCTTTATTCCTCAATGTTCAGCATGCTTGCACTTCCCACTATCTCGCTGATTTCTTGTGTAATGGCTGCTTGGCGTCTGCGGTTGTACATGCGGGTTAAGTCCCTGATCATTTCTTCAGCGTTTTTCCCAGCTGTATCCATATTAACCATACGGGCCGCTTCTTCGCTGGTGTGGGATTCGGAAAATGCTCTAAACAAGCTCATGTGCATGAAGAAGGGTATGACGTTGTCAATAAATCTAGTGACATCGGGTTCATACTTGATATGATCATAATCGTCATCTATCTCAATGCCGCCGGTATCTACAGGCAGCAGTCTATCTACACAGGGCTCGTAGTTCAAAACTGTCTCGAAGCGGGTGTAAACAACAAACACTTCATCAACTTCTCCCGAAAGATAAAGATCGATTGCCCAGTTTCCAATGCTTTCAGAGCCGTAGTACACCTGTGCATCCGGCAAATTGGTTATGGTGCGGACTATGTTCTTGCCCCGCTTCTTGAAAAAATGATGTCCTTTGGAACCTACCACCAGGATCTTTTCATTCTTCCCCTCATCCATGTGTTCCAAAGCCTTTGCCAGGATACTTGCACTGTAACTTCCGGAGAACCCCCGATCACTGGTCAGTACTATATACAGGGAGTTCTGCACTTCCCGCCCCTGATAGAAGATGTGGCTTCTAGCCTTCTTTTGCCTGCCAAGCTCCCTTACCACCCGCTTAAGCTCTTGGTAGATGGGACGTACCCCTTCTAACTGCGCCCTCGCCTTGTGCAGTTTTGTGGAGGCGATCATATACATGGCTTTGACCATCTGCTGCGTTGTGCCAACATTAGCTATTCTCTTCTTGATGTCTCGCAGCGAACTCACACCGGTACCTCCCTAATTGTAGTTGTACTCCTTCTTGACCTCAGCAATCAATTCATCAAGAGCCTTGGCAACATCCTCAGAAAGCTCGCCGGTTTCCCTGATCTCTTCCTTGATGTGGGGGGCATGGGTATCGACATACTTGAGAAAATCTTTTTCGAGCTTCAGAACCCGCCCAACATCGATAGTATCCAGATGTTTGTTGTTCAGGGCATAGAGAATCAGGACCTGATCCTCCACCGGCATCGGTTTATACTGCGGCTGCTTAAGGACTTCCAGAATACGCTCGCCGTGATTTAAGCGTTCCAGCGTGTCTTGACTGAGGTCAGAGCCAAATTGGGAGAAGGCAGCCAGTTCTTTGTACTGGGCGTACTCAATCCGGAGCGGTCCGGCTAGTTTTTTCATGGCAGAAATCTGGGCTGAACCTCCAACACGGGACACAGAAAATCCAGGGTTGATGGCTGGACGGACACCGTGATTGAAAAGGTCAGCTTCGAGATAAATCTGTCCATCGGTAATGGAAATGACATTGGTGGGAATGTATGCGGAGATGTCACCCTCTTGGGTCTCCACGATGGGCAAGGCTGTCATCGTACCGCCGCCGTATTCTTCACTTAAGCAGGCCGCACGCTCCAGCAGCCTGGAGTGGAGGTAAAAAATATCACCAGGATACGCTTCGCGGCCCGGCGGGCGGCGTAGAAGCAGGCTGATTGCCCGGTAAGCCACCGCATGCTTAGACAGGTCATCATAGACTATCAAGACATCCTTGCCCTTATACATCCATTCTTCGGCAATGGCACAACCGGCATAAGGAGCCAAGTACTGAAGGGGCGCAGGATCGCTGGCAGTGGACAAAACCACTGTCGTGTAATCCATGGCACCGGTCTCGTTTAGTACCTTGGTTATCCGGGCCATAGTGGATGCCTTTTGTCCAATGGCAACATAGACGCAGTAGACGTCTTTGCCTTTCTGGTTGATAATGGTGTCTATAGCGATGGCTGTCTTTCCAGTCTGCCGGTCGCCGATGATCAATTCCCGCTGGCCTTTCCCGATGGGTACCAGAGCATCAATGGCCTTGATACCGGTCTGGAGCGGCTGATTTACTTCCCTGCGCATGATAACGCTGGGGGCAGGGCTTTCTATCTTGCGGTAGGCATCTACTGCAATGGCGCCCTTACCGTCAATGGGTTCACCGATGGCATTGACGACCCGTCCCAGCATGCCGTCACCTACAGGGACTTCGGCCATTCTGCCGGTCAACCTGACCGGGTCACCTTCTTTGATGCCAGCATCGGACCCCATAATGACAGCACCTATAGTGTCCTCATCCAGATTCAGCGCCATACCATAAATTCCATTGGGAAATTCCAGAAGCTCGCCGCTCATTGCGCTGTACAAGCCATGGATTTGTGCGATGCCGTCACCCACCTGTATGACAGTGCCGGCTTCGGAGAAATCCAGCTGGGACGAGTAGGATTTAATCTGTTGTTTTATTACCTTACTTATTGTTTCAGGATTAACTATCATCCATAACCTCCTAACCTTAAGCGCTGTCTCATATCATTCAAGGCAGACCTAACTGTCCGAT
>JAAYHH010000093.1 GCA_012735435.1 Bacillota bacterium
ATGAGCACACCGGCCCGTTCCCCCAAGGGAACCTCTTGGTCCAAACCTGCATCAGCCAAAGCAAGGGCAGTAGCTGCCACAGCAAACTGGGTAAAGCGGTCCATGCGGCGGGCGTCTTTCCTATCCATATAGTCTAACGGTTCAAAATCCGGTACCTCCCCGGCGATCTGTGAAGTGAGTTCACTAGGATCAAACCGAGTGATACGCCTAACACCGGAACGGCCATTGGCTAAACCATCCCAGAAGGCCTCCTTGCCAATGCCCAGAGGTGTAACTACCCCTATTCCGGTTACCACTACTCGCCTCATATTACGTCTCACCTCAATTGGGCCGCCCCCCAGAGGGGATGAGTCCCGTATAAACGGGACTCAAAATCCACAGCCTACTCAGTCTTATCCTTAATATACTTCACTGCATCCCCAACATTGGTGATCTTCTCAGCATCCTCATCGGGGATCTCCAGATCAAATTCTTCCTCCAATGCCATCACCAGCTCCACCAGGTCCAGTGAGTCGGCACCGAGATCATCAACAAAGGAAGCTTCATTGGTCACTTCGTCTGGATCCACTCCAAGCTGTTCTACAACAATCTCTTTGACCTTTTCTAAAACATCCATTCTACCCAGTCACCTCCTTATTCGCCAAGGCTATCATAGCACCGGCTCTAAGACTGATTCCCACTCAGTGGATCAAATGACTTAGACATTAGTCCATAACCAATCCACCATCAACATTGATTGTCTGACCGGTGATGTAGCGGGCATCATCGCTGGCAAGAAACGCCACCGCAGCCGCAACATCCTCCGGGTGCCCGATTTCACCCAGGGGAACTTGGTCAAGTAAAGCCTTGCGCTGAGCTTCGTTCAGCGCATCGGTCATGTCGGAGGCAATAAACCCCGGGGCAATGCAGTTCACCGTAATACCCCTGCTGGCAACTTCCCTGGCCAGGCTCTTGCTGAAACCAATCAAGCCCGCCTTAGAAGCGGCATAGTTGGTTTGTCCAGGATTGCCCATCAAGCCGACAACCGATGCTATGCTGATTATTCGGCCCCGGCGCTGCTTCAGCATTGGGCGCAGAACCGCCCGACTAAATAAGAAAGCCCCTTTTAGATTAACATCCAAAACCGCATCCCATTCGGATTCCTGCATTCGCATAAGGAGACCATCTCTGGTAATACCTGCATTATTGACCAGTATGTCAATAGTGCCCCACTGAGAGAGGATCGTCTCCACGGCTTCCTTTACCTGGGACTCTACGGTGATATCAACCTTAAGGGCCAAAGCAGCGCCACCCAGCTCTTCTATACGGGCGGCGGTCTCCTCACTATTCTGCACGTCACAGATGGCAACCTTCGCTCCTTCTCGAGCGAGGCGCAGGGCAATGGCTTGACCGATGCCCCTGCCACCGCCGGTAACTATGGCCACCTTGTTTGCTAGT
Source organism: Bacillota bacterium (assembly GCA_012735435.1). GTDB lineage: Bacteria > Bacillota > Limnochordia > DTU087 > DTU087 > DTU087. The sequence goes on from JAAYHH010000093.1 coordinate 1,438, forward strand.
CCCATATTACTATACCCCCTTAGGCCATTTCAAGTACTTTTTCCAGCCCTTCCATCTCCTGAAAGCCAACCACCGTAACACTCCGGGAGATGCGTTTAATCAAGCCGGCAAGTACTCTTCCAGGTCCCACCTCAATGAAGGTGTCCACTCCTTGGGAAATTAACCTCTGGATTGTCTCCTCCCAGCGCACAGGGCTGTACAGCTGCTTTACCAAGACCCGGCGGATTTCCGCTGCATCCTGGACATAGTCTGCCGTTGCATTGGCTATGACAGGCACCTCGGGATCCCGAATGTCAGCATCAGCCAAATCCTTGGCAAAAATCTCGGCAGCTGGCCGCATCAAGGATGAGTGAAAGGGACCGCTTACATCTAGTTCCACAACCCGCCTGGCGCCCTGCTCTGCACCCAAAGCCATGGCCCTTTCCACTGCTGTGCGATGACCTGAGATAACGATCTGCCCGGGGCAGTTAAGATTAGCCGGCTCCACAACTTCCCCCTGGGCTGCCTCTCGGCAGATCGATGCTACCTGTTGGTAATCTAAGCCCAGGAGCACTGCCATTGTGCCTCTCCCGGCCGGCACAGCCTCTTCCATTAGCCGCCCCCTTCTGGCGACTAAGGTAACTGCAGTTTCAAAGTCAAGACTGCCGGCTGCCACCAGGGCCGAGTATTCACCGAGACTGTGGCCGGCAACTACATTGGGCGCAAGTCCATGGGATTTTAGAATGCTGCTCAGCATAGTGCTGACGGTAAGCAGAGCAGGCTGGGTGTACTCCGTCTGCTTCAGCTTCTCCTCCGGCCCTTCCCAGCAAAGTGCGGCCAAATCATAGCCGAGAAGCTCACTGGCCCCGTCAAGCAAGGCCCTGGCCTTTGAATCGGCCTCAGCTATACTTCGGCCCATACCTAAGTACTGACTTCCCTGTCCTGGAAAGACCCATGCTGTCTTGCCCATACTATCTACCCCACCGCAGGATAGCCGATGCCCAAGTGAGGCCGGCTCCAAAGCCCACTAAAGCTACAACGTCATCATCTTTGATCATATCAGCCTGCAGGGCTTCATTGAGGGCTATAGGAACCGAAGCAGCCGATGTATTCCCATACTTATCGACATTGACAAGGACCTTCTCCTTCGGTATGCCCAGCCGTTTAATGGCCGCATCGATGATCCGAATATTAGCCTGATGGGGAATAAACACATCTATATCCTCAGGACCAAGGCCGCAGTTTCTCAATGCTGTTAAAGTAGTCTCTTCCATGATCCGCACGGCGAATTTGAACACATCATTTCCCTGCATGCAAATATAGTGCTTGCGCCCTTCCACTGTCTCTATAGACGGGGGCAGCAGCGAACCGCCGGCGGGAAGGGTAAGGAGATGGCCTTGGGCGCCTTCTGCTCCCAGGTCCGAACTCAGAAGCCCTCGTCCTTCACTGACAGGTCCCACTAACGCGGCTCCAGCGCCATCGCCAAAGAGCACACATGTGCTTCTATCGGTCCAATCGGTGATTCTGCTCAAGATTTCAGCACCGATAACCAGCACCCGGTCATAGCCCCCGCTGGCCACACATCTTGCTGCAACGTCAAGGGCATATACAAAACCCGAGCACCCAGCAGATAAATCAAAGGTTGCGGCCTTGCTGGCTCCCAGTTTCATCTGAACCAAGCAGGAGGTGGCCGGGAACATCATATCGGGAGTTACTGTAGCTACAATGATCAAATCCACATCTTCGGCCTCGACGCCGGCTGCCTTTAGAGCCTGCCTTCCCGCGGCCGCTGCCAAGTCGCTTGTGCTTTCTCCTTCAGCCGCGATCCTGCGCTCCTTGATTCCTGTGCGAGTGGTAATCCACTCATCGCTGGTATCTACCATCTTTTCCAAGTCAGCGTTGGTCAGCACTTTCTCTGGTACTGCACTGCCAGTTCCCCAGATACCGGCTGCCCGCACTTGTTTAGTCAATCTTCTCACCGCCTAATCTCGCTGCCATACTGGCAATACTGTCGTTAAGCCCTGCCCGTACCGCATCCTCTGCTACTTTGAGTGCATTGTGAATTGCGGTTATGTTGGAACTGCCGTGGCTCACGATGGCAACTCCATCGACCCCCAGCAAGGGAGAACCGCCGTATTCTGTATAGTCCAGCCTCTGCTTGACCCGATGAAGGGCGGACTTTGCCAGCATTCCGCCTAATAGTGCCAGTTTGTTGGCTGCAATTTCTTCCTTGATGGTGTCAAATACCATCATTCCCAGTCCTTCAGCGACTTTCAGCACTATATTGCCAACAAACCCATCGCAGACCACTACGTTGGCTCGGCCTTCAAAAAGCTCCCTCCCTTCAACATTGCCTACAAAGTTCAGCTCGCTCTGCTCCAGCAGCTGATAAACCTTGACAGTCAGTTCATTGCCCTTTGAAACTTCCGAACCGATGTTCAGCAGTCCAACTGTGGGGTCTGCAATGCCCCGAACCTTTTCCATATATGCCCGCCCCATGACGGCAAACTGAACTAGATGACTGGGCCTGCAGTCTACATTGGCGCCTACATCCAGCAGAATTGCCTCACCTTGAGGGACCGGTATCGGACAGGGAATCGCCGGCCGTTCGATCCCCCGTATTCTTCCCATGGTTAGTAAAGCCGCGGCCATCATAGCGCCGGTGTTGCCCGCGCTGACGAAGCCTTGGGCTTCTCCTTCCTTGACCAGCCGAGCCGCTACCACCAGGGAGGAATCACTTTTCTGTCGAACAGCCCGAACAGGATGATCCCCCATTTCAATTGTCTGTTTAGCTGGTACAACAACTAGTTTGTCAGTATTGTATTGTTCGATTAAGGGTTCGATCTGGCTAGGATCTCCCACCAGCAAGACAGTGGCATCACTAGCCTGAACGAATGCTGCTGCTGCAGGCACAGTGACCTTGGGTCCAAAATCACCGCCCATTGCATCCAATGCGATCTTCATGAGATTTCCGTCATCCCTCCGGATTGCCTGTTTCCCCTCGGGCAGCGTCCAATGTCTCAATGGCAACTACTTCAAAGCGTCCGGCAAACACTTCTTTGCCGCTGACTTTGCTCTTTACTTCCACCATGGTCCGATTGCCTTTGCTACTTACCACTTCAGCCTGGCAGAAGATGGACTCACCTGCATATACCGGGTGCCGAAAATGAATTTCTGCTCTGGCGGTAAATACCACCGGCGAATCCACCAAGGCAACAGCCAGGGAATTGGCCTGTGCAAAGATATGATGCCCGCGAATGACCTTTGTCTTACTGAAACCCATTTCTTCCGTTGTCTTCAACAAGGAACTGCCCCTCTTGCCCAGCTCTACATCAAGGAGCTGACCCACCAATTCCTGGCCGCTCATAGCCTTCAATTGACCGTATGCAGCTTCAGCCAGGGCTTTCGTTCTTTCCCGCATTACCGGTATGGACAGTTCCAGGCGGTCAAGCCGAATAGTCTGTACACTGACGCCAAACTGCTCTGCCAATTCCTCATCGGTAAGAAACGGTTGCTGATTCACCAGCTCTTTCAACTGTTCTTGGCGCTTTCTCTTGTTTAACCTGCGGACCATAGACCTACGCAGCCCCTTCTAGACTCTTGCCGGGATCAAACCAGGGACCCTGCGGACTCCCGCTGCTGCCTTGCTAAGGGTTCCTCCTAGGACCTGGTCTTAAGAACTCGTAATCATAGTTTACCTGATCCCGCCAGATTTGGCAAGGGGTAGCGGCGGCGGGCTTAGGTGGAGAAAACAAAAAAAGACTGAGTAGACCAACAGCCCCTCAGTCTTTTTATCCCACTTACTTGGAAAGCTATTCTGCACTTACCTCAATCACCTGACGGCCCCTGTAATACCCGCAGCTACCGCATACCCGGTGCGGCAATCTCGGCTCATGGCACTGAGGGCATTCCACTGTACCCACAGCAGCCAGTTTCCAGTTAGCGCGGCGTTTCCTTGTACGAGCCTTTGCCTGTCGACGTTTAGGTACTGCCATGGACTTGTCACCTCCTGTCAATGGGTGCTGCCGATGCCCCAGCTTGGTTCAGTCTTCTCCGTTTAGGAGCTGACCCAATTTAGCCATGCGGGGATTTATATCATCTATGGTACAATCGCATTCGCCCACATTTAGGTCTTTGCCGCATTGGGGGCAAAGACCCCGACAGCCTTCCTGGCAGAGGACCTTGATCGGCAGCGAAACCAGCAGATTCTCCAAAACTACATCATCTAGTTGAATGGTCAAACCTCGAAACTCCTGCACATCTTCCTGACGCCAATCGTCATTCTCATCCTCCCGGTCTGAAGCCGAGCCCGTACCACCGGCATGGGATGCCATTCGAAATCGCTCATCCACATCCGCCTTGATACTGACCCGCACCGGACTTAGGCATCTTGCACAGGTAGTCTCGATGTCTGTAGCCACGGTCCCCCTCACTAAGAAAACTTCACCGGTTGCAGTAACCCGGCCGGTGAACACTACTGGGCTGGCGAAGTGGACAGATTGTCCATCTAAGTACAGCTCAGACCAATCCTCCACCAAACGGAACCGTATCTCCCCACCCTTGGTATCCTTGATTTCGCCAATATTCACTTGCATAGGGTCTCACCCCATAAATTATAATTACCGCGGTTATGACTGTCAAGAAGCCAGCAGCCGCAAGCCGACGCCCTCCAAGACCGCCTCCAGCTGCTGACAGCCCTTTAACCTTCTTATTCAGAGGCCTAGCCGTTCCTTTCGATTATGCACACATCAATACATTAATGCCTGCATCACCGCCCGCTGGTGTTCTGGGTCTAGTCGGTCTCCGGCATGGAGTCGACTATCGTAGAAGTGGATGCAAAAGTGGCCCGGGAAATTATTGTTTTCTATACTGCTGCTGCCGTGGGGCATGCCGTTCATCGATGCTGCGATATATAGTCCATTACACTTGACTGCTATGGGTCTTCTTGCCCATGACCAGCTCCCTCCCACCGCTTTCTTCATTATCTCGGTATCGGCAGCGGTAAGGGGTTCAACATCGGCATGATTGGTGCCGAAAAGCCGCTTAACCTTAAAACGCAGACCAGACTCCAGGTCTACTACTTCGGCAATCCCCTCCCGGGGAAAGAGCCGGTTTACCTCATCCCAGGGCATTAGATAAATAACCGGCCCCGCCCCACCTCCACCCGCCGCTGCCCTTCTGGGAATCCGCAGCACCTGTCCAGGAGTTATCCTATTGGGGTTAGAAAGCGCATTGACCCTTGCCAGATCCGAAACAGCAACGTTATGCTGCCGGGCTATGGCCCACAAAGTATCGCCGGCCTTCACAACATAAGTACTGGAATCGGCAGTCATCTGTTCCTCCAGTGCCTGCCATGTGGCTCTGCCGACGATGCCGTCAGCTGCTAAGCCCACGGCCTTCTGAAATGCCCTTACCCCTTGGCGGGTGGCCAAACCAAATATTCCGTCGGCAGGCTGGGTTAAATACCCTAGTTCCGTCAGGCAGTTTTGCAGAAACATGACAGCTGCACCTCTATCATTCAGCCGCAGCACTCCCAGGTCGGAGAAAGACCACCCTGCTGCTTCTAGACTCCATGAAGATGCAGCACATAAAGACAAAGTGCAAAAGACTATGATGGATACCCGCACTGGCCCCATGGTTCCCCTTCCTTTCCGGCAGCTGTCTGATGACCCCTCCAACCGCTTGCTGGGCTTGTCCAGCATCCTAAAGACATATTCCAACTTGACCATCATATAAATATATCGGCATCGGTCTTGTACCAATTTTGTCAATACCGGGGGGAGTTGACTTGTCGAGCAAAAAACAGTCCATATCCAGATGGTATACTTATCTGTCAGCGGCCTCGGCGTTGCTTCTCACCATCACCATCCTCCGCTATCCAGAAGTTGCCTTTACAGCTTCCCTGGAAGGTCTCAAAATCTGGTTCGACATTGTGCTCCCCGCTCTTCTGCCCTTCTTCGCCATGTCGGAAATTCTCATGGGACTTGGGGTAGTCCACTTTATCGGCGTACTCTTAGAACCCTTCATGCGCCCTTTGTTTCGCATTCCCGGGGTTGGAGCTTTCGCAGTTGCTATGGGTCTAGCATCGGGATATCCTATTGGGGCCAAGATTACTGCCCAGCTGCGGCGAGAGGACCTATGTACCGGTGTAGAAGGCGAAAGACTTGTCTCCTTCGCCAATACCGCCGACCCCCTTTTCATGGTAGGTGCAGTGGCCATCGGCATGTTCGGGATCCAGGAAATTGGGTGGACCATCGCTGCTGCCCACTACCTGTCGGTTGTCATTGTGGGGTTCTTGATGCGTTTCACTCCCGAGAAGGACCCTCCGGCTGTTAGATCTGCTATTCCCTCAGGACAGGGGAATATACTTTCCCGGGCATTCAGAACGCTAGAAGAAGCCCGGATCAGAGACGGCCGTTCCTTCGGCCAGCTGTTTGGTGATGCCATTAGAGAAACATTTTCCTCCATGCTATTTATCGGCGGCTGTATCATGATCTTTTCAGTACTTGGCCGCATCTTGGATGTTTCCGGTGTAACAGAAGCTCTCCAGAACTTCTTGGCAGTACTTTTCCGGTCCTTCGCCATCAATGATGCAATTATCCCGCCGCTTATACGGGGAATCATAGAGATTACCATTGGGTGTGAAGCCATCAGCCAAGCCAATGCCTCACTGCTCCTCAGGACAGTTGTCGCCAGTTTCATCATCGGCTGGAGCGGCCTGTCAGTCCATGCCCAGGTAGCAACTATGATCCGGGGAACCGACATCCGCATGGGCCCCTATATCATTGCCCGGGCACTCCACGGCCTCTTAGCAGCCGCTATGACGTTGGTCCTTTGGCGGCCTGTCGCCGCCATGGCTGCCTCGGGCCTACCGATCCCTTTGATGTTGGGCCTTGGCGAAGCATCCTTTGTTGCCCGCCTAGGGATATCCATCAAAACTGCCATAGTTACTACCGGCTTTCTCGCAGGATCGGGACTTATCCTCAATATTGCCCGTAATGTGAGGGTCATCTTCATCCGGATAAGACCATAGAGCTGACCCTGCCGCAGGGTTTACTACTTCAGTCTATCCTCATACTTCTTCCTGAACTTGGCCAACTTAGGGGCAATCACAGTTCGGCAGTATGGCTGATTGGGGTTAAGGCTGTAGTAGTTCTTGTGATAATCCTCCGCCGGATAAAACACTGTAAAGGGCACGACTTCTGTGACTATCGGCAGGTCGAATACTTTCCCAGCTTCAAGCTCAGCGATTACCGATTCAGCGATTTGCCTTTGCTCTTCTGTGTGGTAGAAAATGGCCGAGCGGTACTGGGTCCCAACATCGGGCCCCTGCCGGTTGAGGGTCGTCGGATCATGGATATTGAAAAAAACCTCCAAAAGGTCCCGAAAAGAAATAACCCCAGGATCGAAGGTTATGTGAACCACCTCTGCGTGGCCGGTGGTGCCTGTGCAGACTTCTTCATAGGTCGGGTTGACAGTCGTTCCCCCAGCAAATCCCGAGGAAACGCTGATTACACCCTGAAGACTGTCAAAGATGGCTTCCAAGCACCAAAAGCATCCCCCTGCTAAGGTGGCAGTTTCGGTGCCTTGTCTAGAGGACATCTAGACCCCTCCATTTCGCTGTGTGCTTAGGTTGCGATACTTCTCCACCGACTATTCCATCTGTTCAAGATGCTGGAGTCCATTTTCTACGACCGAAAGATTCTCTGCCAATGATTTTTGCAGAATCTCCAACAGCTTCTTGGCATATGTCTTGGCTCCAGATTCCATCTCATAGGCCTGCCTGCGGGCTTCCTCTACAATCCGTTCAGCCTCCGCCTGGGCCAATCTAATGATTTCACTTTCCCGCAAAAGCCTGGCCGCTTGTTCCTCAGCCTGGGCGATAATCCGTTCCGCCCGTCTCTGCCCATCTTCAAGGATCCGGTCCCTCTCCGCGGCCAGAGCCTCCGCCCTCCGCATCTCTTCAGGTAACGCGTTTCGGATCTTGGCGATTAAGTCCAAGACTTCATCTTCATCGACCAGGCTCCGGCCCGAAAGGGGGATCTTCGGTGCCACCTCCACTACCTCTTGCAACCGGTCCAGCAGGATAACGATATTTCTTCGATTCAACCCAACAGCCCCCTTCAATGGTCATAACTCGGTGCTCGCGTGGACAAATTTTTTGGTCAGGGCTTCGGCAACACAGGGTGGAACCCAAGCGCTGATATCACCACCGAGGCTGGCTACCTCCTTCACGGCACTGGAGCTGAGAAAGGACCATTCTGTGCTGGTCATCATGAAGACCGTCTCAACATCCTTGTCTAGATGGTGATTCATCGAAGCCATCTTTAGCTCATATTCAAAATCCGTTACCGCCCGCAGCCCCCGGACAATGGCCACGGCGCCCCGCCGCTTGGCGTATTCCACCACTAACCCCTCAAACTGCTCGCAGACAACAATGTCCAGGTGCGCTGTAGCCTCTTTCAACAGCTCGACTCTTTCTTCAGCGGTAAACAGAGGCTTTTTTTCCGGATTGTTTAAGACAGCCACATAAACCCGGTCAAAAAGATCACAAGCCCGGGTGATTATGTCTAGGTGTCCGTTGGTTACGGGATCAAAACTCCCAGGACAAACGGCGATTTTCATATATTTCCCTTCTTCCCTACAAATTCCTTCATACCTCTTAGTAATCTATAGAATCATGCCTGAGGAGAAAACTAATCTCTGTATCTCCGTAGGACTGGACCCGGTGGAGCTTCAAACTGCCGATTTGCTCCGGCAGCTTCTCTTGCTTTCCGTGCTCTACTATTACCAGGGTTTCCGGCCCTGCCAGGTTAAGCCGGTCAATAGCTGCAAGGGCCGCCGCTGCTTTTCCTGAAAGATAGGGCGGGTCCAGGAAAATGCATCCGAAGTCCAATTTGCGCCTTGCCAGTATGGAGATGGCCCGCTCTACATCGGCTTGGTAGACCTCTGCCAGCTCAGCCAGACCTACCCGTTCTAAGTTTCTGCGGATCACCTGAACTGCTGCTCTGCTGTTATCGACAAATATAGCAGCTGGCGCACCCCGGCTTAAGGCCTCGATACCCACGGCTCCGGATCCGGCGTAGAGGTCTAGGAATCTCCCTGCGGCCACCCTTTCACCCAGGATGGAAAATAAGGATTCCTTCACCCGGTCAGAGGTGGGCCGTGTTTTGAGACCCTTGACGCTTTCTAATCTATAACCCTTGGCAATACCTGTAATTACCCGCATCTCAGCCACCTCCATTCCAGTTTTTGCCAAGAGCTTCTGCCCATTGACGAGCATACAGTGACCGAAAAAGTAACACTTTAATACCGGAGTACGGTTTAACCCTCCCCCAAATGAATAGGAG
>JAAYHH010000094.1 GCA_012735435.1 Bacillota bacterium
TCATGAGTCCTTTGAGTACAAATACGCACTTCTTCCCATGGGCAAGCAGTACGCTTCGGTAATCGGTGGCGAAAACTTTGGTATCACCACCGCCTGCAAGGCCAAGGACGCCTGTGTTGAGTTCCTGAAGTTCATGCAGTCCGCCAAGAACAATGCACAGTGGTGTGAAATTGCAGGTAAGCTCCCCGTGAGACGGGATGCCATCGATCATGCTCCTTTCCTGAGCGAAGACGAGCGCTACGTTGTTTTCACTGAACAAATGAACTATGCAGTTGCCAGAGGTCCTCATCCCGAGTGGCCCATTATCTCTGAGGCACTGTATTCTGCACTGCAGGCTGCTCTGATTGGTGCCAAGACTCCTGAACAGGCTATCAAGGACGCAGCAGCAGTAATCAATCCCATCTTAGAGGTAACACCCATCGCTGAGTAGTTTAGAATCGGATATACCGAGGTAGAATCCCCATATAGCCGGTAAGAATACTGAAGGTGTACTATATAAGGTTCACCGTATAGTACATCTTCAGTATTACCCACATAAACAGGGAAGGGGTGGCGTGTTTGCAAGCTCCACAAGGCAAACGCCGTCTGAACATATCAATGACTACCAAGACCAAGTTAGAAGGTCTGCTGTTTGTTCTCCCAGGTTTTTTGTACACAGTAGCAGTTCTGGGATATCCCCTCGTGTACAACTTCCTCCTCAGCCTTAGGAATGTGGATGTTCGCACCTTCGTTCGGGGAACCTCTACGTTTGTAGGGCTGGCTAACTTCAAGGCGTTGTTTAACAATCCCACCTTCCTACTGGTACTAAAGAATACCTTTGTGTTCACCTTTGGTTCACTGGTATTCCAGTTCACCATTGGTTTTGCCCTTGCATTGCTGTTTTCAAAGAAGTTTAAGCTGGCTGGCCCAGTCCGCGGTCTGCTGCTGATCGCGTATATGATGCCCATGTCGGTGACAGCTATGTTGGGCAAGAATATTTTCGGTGTAAGCGGACTAATTAATGATCTGCTGCTTAAGGTGGGATTGATCCAGCAGCCTGTAGAATGGCTGGTCAATACCAGTACTGCCATGATAGGTGTTGTGGCCATGAACTGCTGGGTTGGAATACCCTTTAACATGTTGATTCTCACATCGGGGCTAACCACCATTCCTAACAGTATTTACGATAGCGCCGCTGTTGATGGTGCAACCGGCTGGCAGAGATTTCGCTACATTACGCTGCCCCTCTTGCGCCCAGCGATTCTGGCGGTACTCATGTTAGGTTTTATCTATACTTTTAAGGCCTTTGACCTTATGTTTGTCATGACAGCGGGCGGTCCGCTAAATGCTACCGATGTATTAGGGACTTACGCCTACCAGCTGTCATTTACTAAGTATCAATTCTCTCTGGGTGCTGCTACTGGGATGGTCCTGTTTTGCTGTTTGCTGGTGGTCGGTCTCTTCTACCTAAGGCTGATTGCTGCGGAGGAGGAATAAGATGCCTATGAGGGTTGAACGTATACTCAGTTCGAGAGAAGCGAAAGCGAATGCCATATACAATGTCGTTGCTATCATTATCGCAGTCATCTTCCTTTTTCCCATCTATTGGCTAGTGATGATGTCATTCAAATCCGATGCGGAGATTTTCAGCCCGGTATTGACGTACTTCCCCCGTGATTTCACCATTCAGCCCTGGCTGTTAAACATCAGGGATAAGGAGTTCTTTATGTCCCTGCGCAATAGCTGTATCATCGCCACCATGTCAATGTGCCTGTCGATGGTGATCGGCATTCCGGCTGCTTATGGGATGGGGAGATACAAAGTGCCCGGGAGGAGGATCATGCTGCTGGCCTTCTTGGTTTCACAGATGCTGCCTCCATCCCTGATGCTCACCCCCATGTATCTAATATTCAATAAGATGGGGCTGTTAGGTACCTATTGGGCCCCGGTAGTAGCGATATCCTCAGGCTCAATTCCGTTTATCGTAATTATCCTTAGGTCATATTTCAACAGCATTCCCCGTTCATTGGATGATGCTGCGCGGATTGACGGCTGTAATGCTCTCCAATCCTTTTTTATGATTATGCTTCCTGCCATCAAGACCGGAATCATTACCGTGGCAGTTATTTCCTTCTTAGGGGGATGGAATGACTTAGCTTATTCCATGACCTTTAACGTTATGCCGGAGATGCGCCCCCTTACAGCCAACATTTATAAGTTTCAGAGCAAGTATGGTACCAGGTGGAACGCGATTATGGCCTATGGGGCCATCCTTGTTACGCCCGTAGTTCTGGCCTTTGTCTTTCTACAGAAGTATATAGTAGGCGGTCTCACTGCTGGCGCTGTGAAGGAATAACAGCAGCCAGGTACTAGTCTTAGATGGTCACTACATCAAACCAGAGGAGGGTGCTCGATGATTAAACAAGTAGGGAACAAGCTATTTAGGCGAGAAGACAAAGAGCTGCTCTGCATCGAACCCTGGGGTAAGAATGCTCTGCGGGTTCGGGCTACACAGCTTGACAGGTTCCAGGACGATGAAATCTACTCTGCGCTGTTGGAGCCGGTAGAAAGCCAAGCCGAAATCAAGATTGACGGCCAGCGGGCGGAGATCACCAACGGCAAGATCAGATGTGAAGTTATGAGCACCGGCAAGCTTCGCTTTTATAATGAGAAGAATGAACTTCTCTTGGAGGAATATGACCGCAACCGGATGCGGGGCAATGTTGAAGAGGAATTTAACAGTGCCCTTGAGATTGATCCCCGCACCTTTGAGCCCCATCGGGGTACCGACAATTACCGGCTCACTGTGCGGTTTGAGGCTTGTGATGATGAAAGAATCTACGGAATGGGCCAGTATCAGCACCCGTATCTCAACTTGAAGGGGTGTATCGTCGAGCTAGCCCAGAGAAATTCCCAGGCCAGCGTTCCCTTTGCGGTATCCAACAAAGGCTACGGAATGCTTTGGAACAACCCTGCTGTTGGAAAGGTTACCTTCGGTAAGAATCTCACCGAATGGATCGCCTATTCCACCAAACAGATGGACTACTGGATTACTGCCGGCGATACTCCTGCAGAAATCGTTGAAAATTATGCTGATGTCACCGGCAAGGTGCCCATGATGCCTGATTGGGCGATGGGTTTCTGGCAGTGCAAGCTCAGGTACCAGACCCAGTATGAGGTCATGGAGGTTGCCAAGGAATACAAGCGGCGGGGTCTTCCCATTTCAGTTATCGTCGTAGACTTTTTCCACTGGCCCAATCAGGGTGATTGGAAATTTGACCGCCGCTACTGGCCGGATCCTGCGAAAATGGTCAGAGAACTGAAAGAGATGGGCATTGAAGTGATGGTATCTATCTGGCCCACAGTTGAGCAGGACAGCGAGAACTATGAGGAAATGCGCAGGCTCGGATACCTTGTCAGGTCAGAGGCAGGAAAACGCCTCGGGCAGCTGGGCAATGCCTGCTTCGTTGATATGACTAACCCCGATGCCCGTGCTTATGTTTGGAGCAAGATCAAGGAAAACTACTACGATTTGGGAATTAGGATCTTCTGGCTGGATGAGGCGGAGCCCGAGTTCACCGATTATGAATACAGCCATTATCGATATCACCTGGGTTCTGTACTGGAAGTGGGCAACCTCTATCCAAAGCTGTACGCCCGAATGGCCTATGAAGGGATGACGGCTGAGGGACAGGAAAATGTCATCAACCTTCTGCGGTGCGCCTGGGCCGGATCCCAGAGGTATGGAGCCTTGGTCTGGTCTGGAGACATCGATTCCAGTTTCCGTTCTCTCCGGAACCAGCTGGTGGCAGGACTCAATATGGGTCTTGCTGGAATTCCGTGGTGGACCACAGATATCGGCGGTTTCCACGGCGGCAACATTCACTGCGACAAGTTTAAGGAAGTGCTGGTCCGCTGGTTCCAGTTCGGCACCTTCTGCCCGGTATTTCGACTCCACGGCTTTAGAGAGCCGATAAAAGAACCTATCGGAACAACCGGAGGCGGGAGACAGCCCAGCGGCGCCGACAACGAAGTCTGGAGCTACGGCGAAGAGGTTTACCAAATCTCCAAGAAGTATATGGAAATCAGAGAAAAAATCCGGCCTTATATCAAGACGCTTATGCGGGAAGCCCATGAGAAGGGCACTCCAGTAATGCGGCCGCTCTTTTACGACTTCCCCGAGGACGAAAAGGCCTGGGAGATTGAAGATCAATATATGTTTGGCAGCGACATGTTAGTCTGTCCAATTCTCTACGAGGGCATGCGGGAGCGGGAAGTATATCTGCCCGCCGGCAAATGGCGAAACATCAATGACAACAAAGTATATGAAGGCGGCAGGTTTGTAACATGTCCGGCACCTATTGATGAAATTCCCGTCTTTGTCAGAGAAGGGACCTTGGAAACGCTGTAGCTTAAATACCCCAGGCAGCAGCCGGCTGTCTACGGGATAGTACACTAAAGGGCAGGGAACTATAGATAGCTCCTTGCCCTTGCTGTTCCAAGACTTAACAATACCATTTGGAGGATGGAGTCTATGAAGTTTACCGATGGTAATTGGCTGGTGAGAAAGGGTTTTAAACTCCACAGTCCTGCTGAGGTACACAGTGTGGAGAAAGACTCAGAGTCACTGTCGATTTTTGCTCCCTGCCGGCATATCCGCCACCGGGGAGATACATTGGATGGCCCGCTTTTGACAATCAAGCTGTCTACTCCCATGGCCGATGTAATTCGGGTTGAGATCTCCCATTTTCAAGGGGTAAAACAGCGGGGACCTGAGTTTATGGTGAAGGTTGATGATGCAGCATTTTCTGTGACTGAGGACGAAGCAGCTGTAAACTTCACCTCGGGAGCTCTTACCGCCAGGGTGAATAAGAAGGACTGGAGTCTGGATTTTATCGGCGGAGGGCAGCGGATTACCGGCAGCGGCTGGCGGGGCATGGCCTATATTGAAAGGGATAATGGCAATAATTATGTCCGGGAGCAGCTGAATTTGGGAGTTGGGGAGTGTGTATACGGACTCGGTGAGAGGTTCACTGCCTTTGTGAAAAACGGACAGGTAGTAGACATCTGGAACCGGGACGGAGGAACCAGCAGCGAACAGGCATATAAAAATGTACCTTTTTATCTAACAAATCGGGGCTACGGCGTATTTGTCAATCATCCTGAGTGTGTATCCTTCGAAGTTGCCACTGAAAGAGTTTCAAAAGTACAGTTCAGCGTGCCCGGGGAGTATCTAAATTACTATATAATCTACGGCCCGACGCCGAAGGAAGTGTTGGAAAAATATACGGCCTTGACCGGAAGGCCCGCTTTACCTCCTGCCTGGTCCTTTGGTTTGTGGCTCACGACCTCCTTTACCACTAATTACGATGAAGAGACAGTTAATGAGTTTGTGGAAGGTATGGCCCAGCGGGATATACCTCTGCATGTCTTTCACTTTGACTGCTTTTGGATGAAGGAGTTCCACTGGTGCGATCTTCAGTGGGATCAAAGTGCCTTTCCCGATCCGGAGGGTATGCTTAGGAGGCTGAAAGAGCGGGGCTTGCGGATTTGTGTCTGGATCAATCCTTATATTGCCCAGCGCTCGGCTCTCTTTGCTGAGGGTATTGAGAAAGGGTATTTCTTGAAGAGACCCAACGGCGATGTTTGGCAGTGGGACCTCTGGCAGGCGGGAATGGCCATTGTGGACTTCACCAATCCAGACGCTTATGAGTGGTATAAAGGCCATCTTAAGCGGCTCATCGGTATGGGGGTTGACTGCTTCAAAGCTGATTTTGGCGAGCGGATTCCCACCGATGTTGTGTACTTCGATGGTTCTGATCCGGTGAAGATGCACAATTACTATGCTTTCTTGTACAATCAAGCGGTGTTTGAAGCCCTTGAGGAGGAGCTTGGAAAGGGCAATGCAGTCCTGTTTTCCCGTTCTTCAACAGCCGGCGGCCAGCAGTTCCCGGTTCACTGGGGAGGGGATTGTTATGCTACGTATCCATCCATGGCAGAAAGCCTGCGGGGAGGACTTTCCCTATGCCTTTCGGGGTTTGGTTTCTGGAGCCATGATATAGGCGGCTTTGAGGATACCGCAACTCCTGATCTTTATAAGCGGTGGGCCGCTTTTGGTCTCTTGTCATCCCACAGCCGCCTTCACGGCAGCAAGTCTTATCGGGTGCCTTGGCTGTTTGATGAAGAGGCAGTTGACGTACTGCGGTATTTCACGAAGCTCAAGTGCCGCTTAATGCCCTATATCTTTGCAGCTGGCTGTGAAGCTGCCCAGCGTGGTATTCCCGTGATGCGGGCCATGATGCTGGAGTTTCCCGATGATCCGGGGTGCGATTATCTTGACCTGCAGTACATGCTGGGTGAGTCGCTGCTTGTTGCCCCGGTTTTCCATCCAGAGGGAGAGGTATCATACTATCTGCCCCAGGGCAGGTGGACGAGCTTCCTCACCAATGAAATAGTTGAGGGCGGCCGCTGGGTTAAGGAGACCCATGATTATTTGAGCCTGCCTCTAATGGTTCGGGAGAATTCCATCATCGCGGTGGGTTCTGAAGAAAACCGGCCGGATTACGACTACACCCAAGGTGTCACCTTCCATGTATTTGAACTGCAGGATGGTTATACAGCCAGTGCCGAGGTTCCCGGGCTGGACGGCCAAACCGCCATGGCCATAAGCATTAAGAGGGAAGGCCGAAGATACTCAGTCAAGGTCAGAGGAGAGGGGAAGGACTGGACCATTCTCCTTAGAAATGTTTCAAGTCTTTCCAACGATACCGGTATCAGCTGGAAGAGAGAAGATTTGGGTGTCAGGATCATGCCTGGCAACGAGCTAGAGTTTTCCTTTGAAGTGGAAGAATAGTAAAAGCTGAAAACCAAGAGCTGCTGAGAAAAACAGCGCTGGGGTTGAAACCCAGCGCTGTCTTCGATATATATACCCGCATATGACATTCCGTTTATCA
>JAAYHH010000095.1 GCA_012735435.1 Bacillota bacterium
ATAGGCGCTATAGATTACAAAACAATGCATGAGCAAACGGTTAAATGGGGTAAGGAACTGGGCTTAGAATTGGACCCAGGTATTCGGGTCGATAAACTCTCAGTGGCAGAACAGCAGGTTGTGGAGATCGTGAAAGTGTTCTCCCAAGATCCTAAGCTGATTATCCTTGACGAGCCAACATCGTCGCTTTCAGATAATGAGATTGAAAAACTGTTCGCTATTATTGAACGCCTGAAGAAAAGGGGAGTAACATTTATCTACATCTCCCACCGGATGGAAGAGATCAAGCGGATTGGCGACGGCGGCACAATCCTTCGGGACGGCAAGTTCATTACAACCATCGAAGATGTGAAGACTACGCCGCTAGATGAGATCATTGCCCATATCGTTGGTCGTCCACTTGATCAACAGTATCCCAAACGAAATGCCAAGATCGGCCCAGTCATGTTTGAGGTTGAAAATCTTAGTGTCAGAAATCTCATTCATAATGTCAGCTTCAATGTCCGGGCCGGTGAAGTGTTCGGTATTTCAGGCTTGGTAGGGTCCGGCAGAACCGAGACGGCCAAGGCCATCTTCGGGGAACTTAAGAAAACCAGCGGCTGCATTCGCATTGAGGGTAAAGAGGTAACCATCAAGAGCCCCCATGATGCCATTAAGCATGGGATCGGTTTGCTGACGGAAAACCGGAAAGAGGAAGGGCTCTTCTTGGACAAGTCGGTATGCTGGAACGTTGTTTCGGCAGCACTGGAGAAAATCAAAAGCAATGGGATTCTCAACTTCAATAAAGAGCGGAGCATTGTCCTGGATTTTGTCGAAGCCCTGCAGATTAGGCTTCCTACCATCGAAAGCGAAGCCCGCTACCTTTCGGGAGGCAACCAGCAGAAAGTTGTCTTCGCTAAGTGGCTGAACGCGGATTCCAAAGTATACATCTTTGATGAACCTACCCGGGGAATCGACGTCGGTGCCAAGCGGGAGATCTATAGCATCATCAACGATCTTGCGGAAAAAGGCTTAGCGGTCATTGTCATTTCCTCTGAACTACCTGAAATCCTTGGGATCTGCGACCGCATAGCTGTGTTCCATGAAGGGCGCTGCGTGAAGATTCTAGATAGAGCAGAGGCTACACAGGAAAAAATCATGTATTACGCCATAGGAGGACAAGATGAGTAAAGAGTTGGAGATGAATTTGGACGGCAGCCATGAAAGGACTCCGAGTGTTCGGGACTTTTTCAAACGTATATCTAGGATTCAAGGGGTTAGTGCCATCTTCCCCTTAGCAGTTCTGGTGATTTTTCTCACCCTAACAACAGATGCTTTCCTCACGAAGGCAAATCTCATGAATGTTTTGAGGCAGGCAGCCGTCTACGCCATTATGGCTACCGGCATGACCTTCGTGCTGCTAACCGGAGGTGTAGACCTGTCCCAGGGTTCCGTTTTGGCCTTCAGCTGCGTGGTTTGCGCGATGACCCTTAATGCCACCGGCATAGTCTGGCTAAGTATATTAGTCACCATTTTGGCCGGGGCTCTAGTAGGCTATCTCAACGGAGCTATCGTTGCCTACGTAAAACTACCGCCCTTCATTGTAACTTTGGGCTCAATGTATATGGTCCGGGGCTTAACTTTGCATATGACAGGATCCAGGCAGGTTTCGATTAGGGGATTTCAGAGCCTAACAGCCATGGGCCAGGGGTTCTTCCTAGATATTCCCATACCTGTTTACATCTTCTTGGTAGTCGGTGTTTTGGCCCAATTGTTCTTGACCTATACATCAACGGGCCGCCAGATCTTTGCCGTTGGGTCCAATAGAGTTACTGCCAGGCTGTCAGGAGTGAAGGTTGAGAAGATCATTACTTTGGTATATGTGCTTTCCGCAGTGTGCGTCTCCTTGGCCGGAATAGTCTATCTGGCCCGCTTGACGGCAGCCCAGCCGACTACCGGTGAAGGCTATGAGATGGAGGCTATCGCGGCAGCGGTTGTGGGCGGTACCAGCCAAGCCGGGGGAGAAGGCGGGGTTTTAGGCACCCTAATTGGGGCAGTGATCATTGCCGTTATCCGCAATGGTCTCGTACTCCTTGGCGTAGGCAGCTACTTTACCAAGATTGTTGTCGGTGCCATTATCGTTGTGGCAGTAGCCCTTGACGTTACCAGGCGGCGCCTGCGGGCCAACAAGTAAAGGGGTTCAACTAACCTTACAGCAAGTAGGTTAGTTCGACTAAGTTTACTAGTACCAGGGGGGGATGCCTTGAGGTCTTACGGTAGATGAGCAGCTAAGAAGAAAGCCAACATCAAGAATCCTGTCCAACAACAATTTCAGGAGGCGAAAACATGAAGAAGAGTCTTGTATTACTAGTTATTGCAGCTCTGGCAGTAGTTGGCGCAGCAGGCTACATCCAAGCAAATGAGTTAATCGGCACAGGCAAAACCCTCGCTTTCGTGCCGAAGCAGCTGGGGAACCCTTATTTTGTCGCAGTTAAGGATGCAGTTGAAGAAGCAGCTTTAGCAAACGGCTTCACCTTTAGAGTAAATGCACCCGACTCTTCCATTGAAGTAGACAAGCAGATCGCCATTGTGGAAGCATTCATCGGGGCCGGCGTAGATGTTCTCGTACTCATCCCCAACGATGCCACTGCAGTTGTCGACGTGATTAACGAAGCAGCGAGACACGGAATTGCAGTCTTTCTAGTGGACTCAGGCGCTGATGAATCTGATTATGTTTCCTACATCGGTACTGACAACTATGCCGGTGGACAGCTGGCTGCCCATTGGTTCGGTGCCAATGTGAAGGGTAAAGTAGCTATCATTGACGGAGCTGCCGGTAATGCAGCAACAACCGCTCGTTACATGGGCTTCATGGATGCAATTGTCGATTATCCCCATATTGAAGTTGTCACTGCTGACTACGGCAATGGCGACATGGGTACTGCCATGATCGTTGCTGAGAACTTCTTAACCGCTTATCCAGATTTGGCCGGAATCTTCGCTTGTGATGATATCATGGCGAAAGGTGCAGGTACGGCGGTAAATGCTGCCCGCAGAGATGTAGTGGTAGTGGGCTTTGACGGCTCCCCCGACGGAGCACAGGCAATCCTCGACGGTGTTATGGATGTTTCCATCGCTCAGCAGCCCAGGTTGATGGGTAAACTGGCTGTAGAGGCTGCCATCAAGCACCTCCAGGGCGAGGAAGTTGAACGGATCATTTACACCGATTGTGAAATCGTAGACAAAGACAACGCCCATCTATATCTCGAGTGGCATTAATCTGTACCATCTGAAGGGCTGCTTTGCACAGGATCCTAACCCGAGTAATGGGAAGGGCAGGGTGCAAAGCAGCCCTGCCCTTCCCATGATCATCTATCCCTCCCGCAGGCAGCCTCCGCCCTTCACCTTCGGTTGATTCCAAGGGCAATCCATGATACAAATGGGGTGAAACAACATTGGGAAATGTTGGGAATTATAGGCCAGTGCGTTGAAGAAAAAGCTTCAACAGGCCGAAGGGAGGGCAATCCGTGAGGATCGCAATCGGAGGCATCCAGCATGAAACCAATACCTTCACCCGGTTGACCACGCCTCTCAGTGATTTTTTGATGGCAGAAGGAGAGGCGATGCTGGACATTCCCCCTGCAGTTCAGGATACCTCGATGCAGGGGATCATTGAAGTGTGCAAAGAGCAGGGAATCGAGGTCGTTCCCACCCTCTTTGCCCAGGCACTTCCATCTGGAATCATTGAACGGGAAGCCTATGATGTTATGAAACAGGGGATTTTGCAAAGGCTCGCTTCTGGGGATGGATTTGACGCTGTTGTGCTGGCACTGCATGGTTCGATGTACGTAGACGGCATTGGAGATGCAGAAGGCGATTTGTTGGCTTCCATCCGGAGATTAGTACCGCAGGAAACCCCCATCGTCTGTGCCCTGGATCTTCATGCTACCATGACTGAGCAGATGGTAAACAACGCCAATGCCTTTGTTGGTTACAGAACAGCTCCCCATGTGGATAAGGTAGAAACTGGCCGCAGGGCCTGCCAGCTGGCAGTCTGGGCGGTTAGGGAGGGGGTCCAACTGAAAACGGAATGGGTTAGTATCCCCATGCTCATATCAGGGGAGCAATCGGAAACACGGGTACCCCCTGCATCGGAGCTGATCAGCCAGCTGGTGCATATGCCCGGCAGCGGGAAAGTCATCTCATCATCCATTTTCTTCGGGTTTCCCTGGGCAGATGTTCCCTACAGCTGTGTTAGCACACTGGCTGTAACGGCGAAGGCAGATGCAGCCTTTGGCCTGGAAGAGGCACGGCGGTTGGCTCAGCAGATTTGGGACCGGCGGTACGAATTTGTATTCACCACTGAAACCCACGATTTAGGGAAATGTTTGGATATAGCAGAAGCTGAGGATTCAAAACCGATAATAATCGCCGACAGCGGCGATAATCCCACCGCTGGGGCGTCAGAGGATTTGACCAATGTATTGGCAGAGCTCTTAAAGCGCTCTACTAAGAACGTCCTGGTGGCTGTGATCGCTGACAAAGATTCATATGCAAGATGTTTAGAAGCAGGGCGCGGCTCATACGTTGATTTGGAACTTGGACGGGTCAATCCCACCGAGGAGAAGCCGGAAAGCCTCTCGGTATGTGCTTACGTTGAGAGGATTGGATTGGGCAAGGGCATTCCGGCAGCTGTGCTTAAAATCGATGATATCCGGGTTATAGTTACAGCGGAACGGACCGACGTATACGATCCGAAGTTCCTTGCTGATTTGGAGCTTAACCCGCTGGATTTTAAGGTAATCATCGTCAAGAGCGGATACTTGAGTCCAGAGTATCAGGCACTGACCCGGCGGCCGATGCTGGCCTTGACCCCGGGAGATACCAACCTGCTGCTGGAAGAATTGCCCTATCGGCAGGTGAGACGTCCCATTTTCCCGCTGGACAAGGACTTTATCTGGAGTGCAGAGCTTTAGAAATCTGTCATTTGAGCGTGATTTTCTCTCATCAGGAGATCCATTGACCCGGCAGAGGCCAAAGCCCAGAAGCCGGGTCTTATGTCTCTGTGGAACATTGATAAATCTTTCATCTATGGGTATCATTTAGTAGGGTAGTGTAGAGGAGCGAGGTAGTGTGGAGCTAGACCATGAGAGAGGAGAGAAGGCTTGTTTCTCCCCGCGGGATACCCAGGGAGGGAGCAGGCCGCTGGTGTGAACATTCTTGTGACAGGCGGAGCTGGTTATGTAGGAAGCCACGTGGTAGAGGAACTGCTGAAGACAAAGAAGCACAACATTGTGGTTCTGGATAATCTCCAAAAAGGACATCGGAACGCCGTGGTGGGCGGCGAGTTTATCGAGGGGGACTTGGCAGATGTCGACCTTCTCGACAAGGTCTTTGCCGAGCACTCCATTGACGCTGTTGTCCACCTGGCGGCGGATAGTCTTGTAGGCGAATCGGTAGCGCATCCAGACAAGTATTTTCGCAATAACGTGACCAATGGACTGAATCTGCTGGATGCCATGGTGCGCCATGGTGCCCGCTACATGGTCTTTTCTTCCACGGCGGCTGTTTACGGTGAGCCCATTGAGACTCCCATCAGGGAAGATCACCCTCAGCAGCCCACTAATCCCTATGGCGAAAGCAAACTCTTCTTCGAGAAAATCATGGCCAGGTACGATGGGGCCTATGGACTGCGGTATATGTCCCTTCGCTATTTCAACGCAGCAGGTGCATCTCCTAGCGGTGCAATTGGCGAAGATCACCGCCCCGAAACCCACTTAATCCCCATTGTTATCCAGGCGGCTTTGGGACAAAGGGAGAGCGTCACCATTTTCGGCACCGATTACGATACCCCCGACGGAACTTGTATACGGGACTATATCCACGTAACGGACCTAGCAGCAGCCCACGTCTTGGCTTTAGATGCCTTGGCAGAAGGCGCAGATTCCAATGTCTACAACTTGGGCAACGGCGCGGGTTTCAGCGTCAGGGAAGTTATCGACATGGTGGAAAAAGTGGTGGGCCGACCTATTAACCGGGTGGAGGGGGACAGGCGGCCGGGAGATCCGGCAGTTTTGGTAGCCAGTTCCCAGCGGATCATGGCAGAACTAGGATGGGAGCCGAAGTACCATGATTTGGAAACCATCGTTCAAACTGCCTGGGATTGGCACAGAAACAATCCCCAGGGATTTGACAGCTGAAGGATTTGAAAGCTCAGCCAAGGAAGCCAGTAGGTGAGGCTGCTGCGCCAGCGGGGCTGCGGCGGCTTCCCATCTGCACCAGAGGGTTAAAGGCAAGGCTCTTAGCCGGCCCTTGTTAATTGGTTTTGGATGTTATAGGGGTAGATGTACAACGTGACGGAGCCGCACGGGTGGCTCCTGGAGAGGAGGAAGCTGAGCGTCCAATATAGGCGGTCAGCGTAAGCTGTATGCGAAAAGAACGGATCACAAAAGACGACGGTCGTTATTTGATTTATTACAGTTTTGATGATGAAGACGAGACTGCGGCTGGGAATGATGAAAAAAGACAAGAGAGAAAGGGGTGCGGTCCATGTCAGAACTAAGATGGCATCCTTTACGTCAGGAATGGGTGATTACAGCCACCCACAGGATGGACCGCACGTATAAGCCGCCTAAGGATTTCTGTCCCCTGTGCCCGACTAGGCCGGGGGCATTTCCCACAGAGGTACCGGCTGAGGACTATGAGATTGTGGTTTTCCAGAATAAATTTCCTTCTCTGCAGCCCAGTCCGCCGGAGCCCGATGTTGTAGGAACGGAGCTGACGCCGGTGGATCTTGCCAAGGGAGAGTGTGAAGTAGTCCTTTATTCTCCTCGCCATGACGGCACCTTGGCTGAAGAGTCGGTAAAGCACATCCGCAACTTGATTCGGGTCTGGAAGGACCGTTATGAAGAACTGGGCAGCCGGGAAGAGATCCAGTATGTATTAATCTTTGAAAACAAGGGCGAAGCTGTTGGGGTTACCTTGCACCATCCCCACGGCCAGATCTACGCGTTTCCCTTCATTCCTCCGGTACAGGAACATGAGCTTAACGCACTGGTGGAGCACCGGGAAAAGACGGGGCGCTGCCTGGTGTGCGATATCGTCGCCCAGGAGATCGATGACGGTCGGCGGATTGTGGCAGAAAGCCAGCATTTTGTAGCTGCCATTCCCTTCTATGCCCGTTATCCCTATGAAGTGCATATTTTCGCGAGGGAGCACAGGCCTTCTCTACTTGCCCTGAATGCGGAGGAAGAGTGGGATTTGGCCAGAATCCTCAAGCTGGTCATGGTGAAGTATGATCACCTCTTTGGTTTTTCGCTGCCCTATCTGATGACCATCCATCAGGCACCTACCGGCGGGGAGCATGAAGGTCTGGGCCACTTCCGGATCGAGTTTTATCCGCCCCACCGCAGTGTCAATAAGTTGAAGTACCTGGCGGGCTGTGAATCTGGGGCAGGGACCTTTATCAATGACTCGGCTCCAGAGGTCAAGGCAGAGGAACTGCGGGCAGCAGGTCCCAAGACTGTGGATGAAATCGATGATTAGCAAGCGATAGCAGGCTGCGTGGGGAGTAAAGCAGATACGGGGGGAAATCTTATGGCCGACACCCTTAGACGGGCACAACTAGTACGGGAAAAACTAATTGAGATCTTTGGCGATGGCGGAAGAGTGGAGGTTGTCAAGGCGCCGGGCCGGGTTAACCTTATTGGAGAGCATACCGACTACAACGACGGATTTGTGCTGCCGGCGGCGGTAGACCGGGAAATCATTATGGCAGCATCTCCCAGGGAGGACGATGAGGTCCATCTCTATGCCTTGGACCTAGACTCAAGGTCCAGCTTTTCCTTAAGCCGGATTGAGCCGGACACGTCGGCTCCGTGGAGCAATTACATTCGGGGTGTTCTCCTGCTGCTCAAGGAGAGGGGACTGCCGGTACGGGGTATGAATGCCGTTTTCAGCGGCGATGTACCTTTGGGAGCGGGAATGTCTTCCTCGGCGGCTTTGGAGATGGCCGCTGGGGTTGCGGCTGCGGCTGTTGGGGAGTTTACCGTGGATATGGTGGAACTGGTTAAGATTGCCCAGGCTGCGGAGAATAACTTCGTAGGTGTAAATTGCGGCATTATGGATCAATTTATTTCCGGCTTGGGCAGGAGGGGACATGCTCTCTTTTTGGACTGCCGCTCCTTAGATTACGAGCTGGTGCCGCTTCCCTCCAATGATGAATACAAAATCGTCATTGCCAATACCATGGTGAAGCGGGGTCTTGTTGATTCAGCATATAACGAGCGGCGGAGCCAGTGCGAAACGGGAGTTGAGATCCTAAAAGAATACCTGCCGGAGATCAAGGCTTTGCGGGATGTCTCTCCGGCTGATTTGACAAAATACAAAGACAAGCTGCCCCCGGTGGTGGCTAAGCGGTGTGAGCATATTGTCTTTGAAAATGAACGGGTAAAAGAAAGCGTCAAAGCACTGCGGGCCGGCAATGTTGAAGAGTTTGGCAGGCTCATGCGGGCTTCCCATGAAAGCCTTCGGGATCTTTATGAAGTTAGCTGCCGAGAGCTGGATATCATGGTGGAGGCGGCATGGGAGGCTCCCGGTACCTGCGGTGCCAGGATGACGGGAGCGGGTTTTGGCGGCTGTACAGTCAACTTGGTGAAGGCGGAAGCGGTAGATGAGTTTGTCGCCTTCATCAAGGCTAGTTATGCCGAGAAGACGGGGATTGATCCTGAGATTTATGTATGTGAAGCAGAGGATGGGGCAAAACGCCTTGAACTGTAGTTTTGACAAAGCTTTTGCAGCTTTAATGCAGGTGAGACTCATATGATCTATTTTGATAACGCGGCTACTACCCGGGTAATCCCGGAGGTAGCCGAAGTCGTCCAGAAGGCAATGACGGAGACCTTTGGGAATCCTTCCTCGCCGTATAAGCTGGGTCTAGAAGCCGAGCGGCTGGTGCGGCAGGCCAGAGAATCGGTTGCGGCAGCTTTAGGCTGCCGGCCCGATGAGGTTTACTTTACCTCCGGGGGCACTGAGGCAGATAACCTGGCCGTTAGAGGGACCCTGCAGGCGAAGAGCAGGAAAGGGAAGCATGTGGTGGCATCGGCCATCGAACATGCTGCTATTTTAGAAACGCTAAAACACCTTTCCCAGCTGGGCCTCTGTGAATACACCTTGGTGACCCCCGACAGCAAGGGAAGGGTTGCACCGGAGGCTGTTCTAGATGCCATGAGGGATGATACCGTTCTAGTTACGGTGATGGCAGTCAACAACGAAGTTGGCACTATCCAGCCGGTTTCAGAAATTGCCCGGCTGGTTAAGGAACGGGATCCGGAAGTTTATTTTCACAGCGATGCAGTCCAAGCTTTGGGGAAAATCAGCTGCCGGGTGAGGGAGCTGGGGGCAGACCTGCTCTCCATCAGCGGCCACAAGCTGGGTGGTCCCAAGGGAGTAGGCGCCCTTTACTGCAGGGAGGGAGTCAGGCTCATCTCCCAGATCACCGGGGGCGGCCAGGAGCGGGAGATGCGGTCTGGCACCGAAAACGTCCCGGGGATTGTGGGCTTTGGGAAGGCGGTCAGCTTAGCCCTGGAGCAGATGGCGGAACAGACGGCAGAGTGGCGGCAGCTGCAGGAGCAGCTGCTGGCTTTGTTAAGGGAAATCCCCGATACCCAGGTTATTGGGGATCCCTTGGCCAATGCACCCCATATCCTCAGTGTGGGATTTCGCGGTGTAAGAGGAGAGGTCTTGGTCCATGCCCTGGCGGCAGAGGGCTTGTTTGTGTCTACCGGCTCGGCCTGCTCTTCAAAGCGGGATGTTACCAGCCATGTACTGAAAGCCATGGAGGTGGACCCTCAAGTTTCTGAAGGCAGTGTTCGCATCAGTTTTGGATGGGAAAATACATTACAGGAAGTGGAAAGGGCCGCAGAACTGATCGAGAAAGCGGTAAGGGAACTGCGGCGGTTTCAGCGATATTAGCAGGAGGCAGTGGTATGTACGATCTATTGCTGATCCGGTATGGTGAGATCGGCACTAAAGGCAAGAACCGGCATATGTTTGAACAGAGGCTGCAGGCCAACATTGAGGCAGCTCTCAAGGATTTGGGCGTTGAGGAGGTAGAGCGGGCCCACACCCGGCTCTACGTGCCTCTTAAGGCCAGTCTAGATGAGATGGTGGAGCGTCTGCAGAAGGTTTTCGGAATCGCATCCTTCAGTCCCGTGGTGCTGGCTCCTTTGGAGGTAGAGGC
>JAAYHH010000096.1 GCA_012735435.1 Bacillota bacterium
CTGCTTTGATTCTGGTTGGAGCCATGATGATGGCTGCTATTACCAATATCGACTGGACTGACTTCAGTGAGGCAATTCCAGCCTTGCTTACCCTGGCCGGCATGCCCTTTACCTTCAGCATTGCCAACGGGATAGCTTTCGGATTCATAAGCTACAGCGCAATTAAGCTCCTCTCAGGCAGAGGCAAAGAAGTCCACTGGGTGATCCATGTATTGGCTGTGTTGTTTGTCATCCGGTTTATCTACCTAGCGTAGTGCTGATTTCTTAGCCAGTGCTTTGATAGACCGGCGCTTTGAAAGAGTCTGCCTCCTCGCTACTTTGATCATGGTCCTGAGTATGATTTTGACTCAGGTGGTCAGAATAGTAGCGAGGAGGTCGGATGATGAAAGCAACAGGCATTGTGCGTAGAATAGATGAGCTCGGGAGAGTTGTAGTACCGAAGGAACTGAGGAAGCAGCTGCGGATCGATGAAGGCGATGCCATAGAGATCTTTACAGAGTCCAACGGCGAGATTGTCCTAAAGAAGTTCTCCCCCCTTTGGGGATTGCGGGCAGAAGCTGAAGGCTATGTGGAAGCTTTGGAGCAGTCGACGGGGTGTCAGGCCCTGATCACCGACAAGGATCAGGTTATAGCCAGCAGTCAGGACATAAAGGTTATGCAGGAACGGGCCGTGAGCAATGCTCTAAAGAAGGTCGCTGTGGATCGTAAGTCAATGGTGGTCCAAGCAGATCAATTGGAGAAGGAACCTTACCTGGAGTGGCCGAAAGACTATGCCATCCGTTCTTTAGTTATTGCACCGATTATAAGTCCTACGGGAGATCTATTGGGTACCGTTCTCTTGGCAGCCGATGATCGGCAGCTGGGAGATTTCGAGCTCAAAGTGGCTGAGACCGCGGCCAGTTTTCTCAGCAAACAGGTAGGCATCGATTAGCCTGCTGAATTGAATAGTTGGTTATCAAGCCCGCCGATTCACCGGCGGGTTTTTTGGTTTCACCTCAAACTCCGTGATATACTTAAATCAATACAGACTGACGGTAAGGGGAGAAGAGCCGGTGAGCAAGGGAAAAGTACTGATTGCAGATGATGATCCCAATGTACTGGAGCTTTTGTCTCTCTATTTGGAAAAAGATGATTATGAGGTGCTGACAGCCCCTGATGGAGAAGAGGCGTTGCGGGTAACCCGGGAAGAAGACCCGGATCTTTTGATTCTAGATGTGATGATGCCTAAGCTGGATGGCTGGGAGGTCTGCCGGGCAGTAAGGCAGGAGAGCTTTGTGCCCATCATTATGCTGACTGCCAAGGGGGAGGATTATGACCGCATCCTCGGGTTAGAACTGGGAGCCGATGACTATGTGGTAAAACCCTTTAATCCAGTGGAAGTAGTGGCCCGGGTTAAAGCAATCCTCCGGAGGGTGCAGCGGCAGGAGAATAGGGCAAAGGTGCTAAACTTCCCGGGATTGCACATTGACGTAGACCGCCATGAGGTGACGGTAGACGGGCGGCCGGTAGCCCTTACTCCCAAGGAGTTTGATCTCTTGGTGTTTTTGGCCGAAAGGCCGGGGTGGGCCTACACCCGGGAGCAGATCCTCTCCAATGTTTGGGGTTATGATTTTGTCGGCGATGGACGCACGGTAGATGCCCATATTAAGCGTTTGCGGCAGAAACTAGCAGTTTCAGATAAGAAACAACCCTGGAGCATTACCACGGTTTGGGGTGTGGGATACAAATTTGAAGAGCACCGGGAGGAACAAGGCGGTGGCAGTCAAAGTCAGCATTAGAACCAGGTTGATCGTGTCATATATCACCGTCACGGTACTAAGCCTTGGCGTACTTGGTGTGCTGTTTTCCAGCATGCTTTCCGATTACCTTTTCACTGAACAGGAAAAACTGCTTCTTTCCAGGGGACAAGCGGTTGTGGAGATTGTAAAGGATGTGGTGCAGGGGCGTCCCCTGACATTCCAGGCCCGGATGGTCCTGGAGAATATGAGTGATTTTCTGCAGGCCCATGTTTGGCTGGTTGACCGTTCCGGCTTGATTGTTGCCACATCTTCCGGTTCCATTGAGTGGGAAGGACTACGGCTGGATGCCCATGAGTTTAGTGAAGTAATGAACGGTACAGTGGTAACCCGCAGGGGACGGTCTGGGCGGTTTAAGACGCCGATGGTGACCGTGGCGGTTCCCATCACCGTGGGAAATCAGGTGCTGGGCGCTCTGTTCATGTACACTCCTGTATCGGCCATCAGGCAAACTGTGGATCACGTCAGGAATCTTGTCTTTGCCGCTTCACTTTTCGCCTTAGTTGTATCCAACCTGGTGGGATTGGGACTGTCCCGAAGCATCACCGGTCCTTTGCGGGCAATGACAGATCTGGCACAAGAGATGACCCGGGGGGTCTTTGGGCGGCGGGTGCCCATTGAGACCGAAGATGAGCTGGGGGAGCTGGGAGAAGCCATTAACCTCCTGGCGGAGAACCTGGAAAAAAGCCTTGCTGACCTTCAAGAAGAAAGGGATAAATTTCAGAGCATTGTCTCCGGCATTGACGAAGGTGTGATCGCGGTCAGCAAGGAGAACCAGCTCTTATGGATCAATTCTCAAGCCCGGGAGCTATTGAGGATTGGCCATATACCCTTGGATAGGTTGAAGCTGGATGATTTGCCTGTGCCGCTGATTGATCTTTTCCAGAAGGTGAGCACCACGGGACAGGTGGAGGTGCTGGATATCTCGCCGTTTCCCATGGTTGTCCTAAGGGCCTATGGAAGTCCCATACGCCGCAGAGATGAACTGGTGGGAAGTGTAATTCTCCTGCAGGATGTCAGTGAGGCGAGGCGCCTTGAGAATATGCGCCGGGATTTCCTGGCCAATGTAACCCATGAACTTCGCACGCCGCTGACGTCAATCCGGGGATTTGTGGAGCCGTTATTGGACGGTACTGTCAGCGATGAGAAGACAAGGGATCGGTATCTTGGCATCGTCAGAGATGAAGCCCTAAGGCTGAGCCGCCTGATTGACGATATTTTAGACTTGGCTAAACTTGAGTCCGGCAGCATGAGCATTGCCTTTGACCTGCTTGACATTAGGGAACTGGTCTTCCGGGTGCAAAATGTCTTTGGGCCCCAAGCTGCTCAAAAGGGGATAGAGCTGCGGTCTGAGGTGATATCTCCCAAGGAAGGTGAAGAGATATTGGTCTTGGGAGACAGCGACCGGCTGCAGCAGGTCTTGACCAATTTCTTAGACAATGCCCTGCGGTATACCGAATTTGGCGGGAAGATAACAGTCTCTGTTGAAGCATCTGATACAC
>JAAYHH010000097.1 GCA_012735435.1 Bacillota bacterium
ATCGGGGCGATGCAACAGCACTGTGAATGGTTATTGGTTGGTTGCTGATCCGGTTGTAAGATACTACTGGGGCCCCCATTCTCTCGGGGCCGTACTCGGGAAACGCTTGTACATATTTGCCTACGGCGGCAGCCGCTTCTGCCAGGAGCAATGCTGCAGTTTTGGCGCCCTGGCCGCCGCGGCCGTGCCATCGGATCTCCAGCATTTCCGTCAAGCGCGATTCCTCCTTTACCGCAAGATTCTTGTTTAATATCCCCGCAATCTGCAGCTAATACTCTTTGGGAAAGCGAAAGTTACACAGCCTACAAATGAAAAAACGCCTTCTAGTTAGGCCCCGGGGTTTCTCTCAATCCATCGGTTCAAGACATACTGGGCACACATGAAAAAACGCCCTCCTCTAAAGGAAGGCGTTTCGTCTTGCTTTGGGCAAGAGTATGGACCCTCTATTTATCCACCAGAAGAATCGATTGGTCCTTGTAAAGAATCAATGCTTGAGCAAAACCATCTTAAACAAGATCGTCATACAGCGGGAAATCCCGGCACAATTTCTCCCTGCGCTGTTTCGCCTCTTCCAGCACATCCGGGGCCTGGGGCGATGCCAACACCCGATAGATAATATCCCCTATTTCCTCCATTTCCGCGGTACCCATACCCCTGGTAGTGACCGCGGGGGTCCCTAGGCGGAGGCCGCTGGTGATGAAGGGCTTCTCGGGATCGAAGGGGATGGCGTTCTTATTGGTTGTTATTCCTACAGCATCTAGAGCCTCTTCCGCGTCCTTTCCAGTTAGCCTCAAGTTCCGAACATCCACCAACATGAGATGATTATCGGTGCCGCCGCTGACCAATCTCAGACCCCGATCCATTAAGGCCTTGGCTAAAGCAGCGGCATTGTTCACCACCCGCTGCTGATATTCCTTAAACTCGGGAGCTGCAGCCTCCTTGAGGGCCACCGCTTTAGCAGCAATAATGTGCATAAGGGGTCCGCCCTGGGTGCCGGGGAAAATGGTCTTATCGATAACCTTGGCAAACTCCTCTTTGCAGAGGATCAGCCCTCCCCTGGGTCCCCTCAGCGTCTTGTGGGTGGTTGTAGTCACAAAATGGGCATGGGGCACCGGAGAAGGATGGAGGCCGGCAGCAACTAAACCGGCTATGTGGGCCATGTCCACCATGAAATAGGCGCCCACCTTGTCACAGATGGCCCTAATCCGCTCAAAGTCAATGATTCTGGGATATGCGCTTGCCCCTGCTACCACCAGTTTCGGCTTATGCTCCTTTGCCAAGCGCTCCAGCTCATCATAGTCAATTTGTTCAGTTTCCCGGTCTACTCCATAGTGAACAAAGTTGAACAGCTTCCCTGAAAAGTTCACGGGACTGCCGTGGGTAAGGTGGCCGCCGTGGGCTAAGCTCATCCCCAAAACTGTATCACCCGGTGAGAGGATGGCGAAATACACTGCCATATTCGCCTGTGCTCCGGCATGGGGCTGTACGTTGGCATGCTCGGCGCCGAAGAGGGCCTTGGCCCTCTCGATGGCCAGTACCTCTACTTCATCGACATACTGACATCCCCCATAATAACGTCTATTGGGGTAGCCTTCCGCATATTTGTTGGTAAGGACCGAACCGGCTGCTTCCAGCACTGCCCGGGAGACAAAATTCTCCGAAGCGATTAGTTCGATGCTGTTTCGCTGCCGCTCCAATTCGCGACGCAAGGCCTCATAAACTTCAGGATCGATACGGTTTATGTGATCGTACATTGCGTTTCCTCCTATGTAGACTGCATCTGGCTGCCTGATGCAATGGCAGGCTCACCGCTCAATTGCTATCTTTGTGTTTTGACTTGGGATAAGTATACCACAGAATTCAAGAGAAAGGGATAACGTCATGACTGATGAAATCCAAGTAGTTCGGAGTATGGCCCTGCTCAGGTTCATCGCGGGGAGTCTAGAGATAACGGCTGCCCTCTTGATGATCCGCTACGGCAAAGTGGGGATTGCCCTGAGAATAAATGCAGGGTTGGGGCTCTTTGGTCCCATAATCCTAACTTCAGTTTCACTCTTGGGGCTAGCCGGCTTAGCAGGCCGCGTCTCCCTCAGCAAACTCGGGATCGTGGCCGCGGGACTATTCCTAATCCTCTTGGGTACCAGATAGTAGAGGAAAACCCTGCCCTCTGGAGTGCTTAAACCTTTGACCAGCAGCCCAAGGGCAGGGTGAATAGAGCAAAACTTGATGGGACAAACCTTATGGATATAACCGGTTGAGAAGACGGGGGAAGGGAATTGTCTCCCTGACATGGGACAAGCCGCAGATCCACGCAACAGTCCGCTCTAATCCCAAACCAAAACCGGAGTGGGGTACCGAGCCGTAGCGGCGCAGATCCATGTACCAGGCATATACTTCCTCAGGCAGATTATGCTGCTCCATCCGCTGCTTAAGGAGCTCAAGATCGTCTATCCTCTGGCTGCCTCCTATGATCTCGCCATATCCCTCGGGAGCCAGAAGATCGTCACACAAAACGACTTCAGGCCGCTCCGGATCAGGCTTCATGTAGAAGGCCTTAACTTCCGCCGGGTACTTTTCCACGAACACCGGCCGATCAAATTTCTCAGCTAGGATAGTTTCATCTCCACCGCCAAAATCTGCTCCCCATTCGATGTCTACGCCTTCCTTCCGGAGAATCTCGATGGCTTCATCATAGGTAATCCGGGGGAACGGCTTGACGACATTTTCAAGACGGGATATATCCCGTTCCAGCACCTCAAGTTCCTTTCTCCGGCGCTCTAAAACCCTCTGGACGATGTAGCAAATGAGATCCTCCTGCAGCCTCATATTATCCTCATGGTCTGCATAGGCAACTTCCGGCTCCACCATCCAGAATTCCATCAGATGGCGGCGGGTTTTGGATTTCTCCGCCCGGAAAGTGGGGCCGAAGCAGTAGACCTTGCCGAAGGCCATGGCTGCTGCTTCCATGTACAGCTGTCCACTTTGGGTCAGATAGGCTTTTTCATCGAAATAATCTGTTTCAAATAGGGTAGTTGTTCCTTCACAAGCAGCCGGAGTCAGCAAAGGAGCATCTATCAACAAAAAGCCCCGATCATCGAAGAAATCCCGGATAGCTTTCACAATTTCACTTCTCACCCGCATAACAGCATGCTGCCGCCTGGATCGCAGCCATAGATGCCGGTGATCCATGAGAAACTCTATTCCATGTTCCTTGGGGGTAATGGGATACTCTTCAGCCCGGTGAACCAGCTCAACATCGGTTAGGGTTAGTTCATAGCCCC
This sequence comes from Bacillota bacterium, assembly GCA_012735435.1. Lineage (GTDB taxonomy): Bacteria > Bacillota > Limnochordia > DTU087 > DTU087 > DTU087. The sequence continues at coordinate 3,282 of JAAYHH010000097.1, forward strand.
CGGGAGCCCGCTCATCGGCCCTGACAATTCCCTTGACTATGATCGAGGACTCTTGGGTCAGCTCTTTAGCTAGAGCAAAGACCTCCGGGGAAACTTCGCTTTTCACCAGAACTCCCTGCACAATGCCGGTACCGTCACGAACCAGGATAAACTGGATTTTGCCGCTAGAACGCTTGTTGTATACCCAGCCCTTGATGGTTACTTCCTGTCCTACATGTTGGCTGAGTTCTTCAATGTATACCTGTCCCAATGGTTGACCTCCTTTTAGCCCCGGAATCTATTCCTACGGGCAGGCTTCTGATAAACCACCCCTAAAAGTCCCTTCCTGGAACCCACAGCTTGCTGGCGGCTTTGCTCGCGATTGGTTCAGGCTCATCTGCTCGTGGCTCAGCCTCAGGCACCTCCAGGCCCAGGGCCTCAGTAATGATTTCCCATACTTCAGCCATCATCCTGCTGAAAGCAAACTCGGCATCTAGCAAGTCCCGAATATAGGGATTAAAGGATACCAGCTCCATGGTTCTCTGCAGATCCTCAAGCTCTGCCTCACTGGGCTGCTCGCCAGACACGTACCTTTCCCGCAGCCGCTTCTGCTTCTTCTCTAGATCCTGAAGCATAATCTTGGCGGCCTCCCGGTTTTCCACTACCTCCCGGGCTTTCATCAGCCGCTCATACTCCGGACTTTCTGTTATAGCCTTTGCCAACTCATGGGCTTTCCTCTTGACGGACATCGCAATCACTCCAATTACACATTGAATCGGAAACTGATGATGTCACCATCTTTAACTATATATTCTTTCCCCTC
>JAAYHH010000098.1 GCA_012735435.1 Bacillota bacterium
CATCTGGGCAATCGCCTCATGCATAGTGGTACCGACAAACTTCTTAACTCTCATGATGCCATGTCACCATCCCAACTGCCTGCACTGATGCATCAGCCGCAATCTCGTTATACGATAAAATCGGCAGTGACGGCAGAGCCCGTTCAGTCAGCCTCCGCAGGGCCAAACGGACTTGTGGAGAACAGAGAACTACCGGCTGATGACCGGCCGCCGAAACTTTCTCCCATGTCTTAGCAAGCTCATCTAGAAGCCGGCCGGCGTCTTTCGGGTCGATATTCACAAAGGTACCCCGCTCGGTATGCTGGATACCGCTGGCAATTAAGTCCTCGATGGCAGGATCTAGGGTAATTGCCGGTATAAAGCCCTTATCTCCCATGTGGCTTTGGGAGATCTGTCTAGCCAGTGCTTCCCTTACGTACTCGGTCAACACATCGGTATCTTTGGTCAGGGGTGCATAATCAGCCAAGCACTCCAAAATAGTGACCGGATCCCGAATGGATACATTCTCCTTCAGCAGATTCTGGAACACTTTCTGGATCTCTCCCAGGGTGAGGAGATTGGGCACCAGCTCATCTACAACAGCACTGTAATCTTCCTTCAATCCATCCAGCAGCAGTTTCACCTCTTGGCGCCCCACAAGTTCATGGGCATGCCGCCTGATGATTTCGGTTAAGTGAGTTGCCAAGACCGAAGGCGGATCTACAACGGTATAGCCTGCAACCTCCGCCTCCTGCCGCCTGGCTGCCGATACCCAAAGGGCCGGAAGCCCGAAGGCCGGTTCCCGGGTCTCTATGCCTTGGACAGGTTCGGTTACTGCTCCGGAATCCATGCACAGGTAGTGATTGAGCATCAGCTCACCTTTACCTACCTCAACACCTTTGATCTTGATGGAATAAGCTCCAGGAGCCAGCTGCAGGTTATCCCGGATCCTGACCGGCGGGATCACTAAGCCCAGTTCCATAGCCATCTGCCTGCGGATAAGTGTAATCCTCTCCAATAGGTCTCCATCCTGCTCAGCGTCAACCAAAGGGATCAGCCCATAGCCGATTTCCAGTTCAATCCGATCCAGCTGGAGATAATTTAAGACATTCTCCGGCCGCCTGGTCTCCTCAATCTCCCGCTCCTCAGCCTCCTGCTGCTCTATCTCAATCTGGGCTGTCTTCCATCTATCCAAGGCATAGGCTAAACCGCCGGTGGCTCCGCTCAAGACTACAAAGGGTATAACTGGAAGGCCTGGTATCAGCGCAAAAAGGAGCATGACCCCAGAAGCTATCCGCAAAGTCTTGGGCTCAGACAAGAGCTGTTGGCTCATCTCGGTGCCCAAGCTGTTTTCTGAAGCCGCCCTAGTGATAATAATTCCAGTGGCGGTAGAGATGAGAAGAGCCGGGATTTGGGTAACCAGCCCATCGCCGACTGTTAAGAGGGTGTAGCGCTGCAGTGCGTCCGCGAACATCATACCCTGCTGGACAACACCGATTACCAACCCTCCGAGAATATCGATCACTACAATGATAATTCCCGCGATGGCATCTCCCTTGATAAACTTACTGGCTCCATCCATGGCTCCATAGAAGTCTGCCTCTCTGGCAATATCCCGCCGACGCCGCCGGGCTTCTTCATCGGTGATGAGTCCGGCATTGAGGTCTGCGTCAACACTCATCTGCTTGCCCGGCATGGCATCAAGGGTAAACCTGGCAGCAACCTCAGCAACCCGCTCTGCACCTTTGGTGATTACCAGGAACTGAACTACCACCAGGATTAAGAAGATCACGAACCCCACCACATAATTGCCGCCGACAACGAAATTGCCGAAGGCTTCGATGATCTTTCCAGCATAGCCGTGAAGCAAAATTAAGCGCGTTGACGACACGCTGAGTGCCAAACGAAAGAGAGTAGCAACCAGCAGCAGGGAAGGAAATACCGAAAGCTGCAGCGGCTCTTTGATGTTCATGGTCAGAAGCAATATCAAGAGTGACAAGCTGATATTCACCGCCAGCAGAATATCCAGCATCAGGGGCGGCAGCGGCAGAACCATCATGATAATAATCAAGATAACGCCTAGTACAACAATTAGATCATTGCCCAACGCCAATCCCTGAAGCACCCGCTGCCGGGACATACTGGTAGCCATCTTCGGTCCTCCTTTCTACCGCTGTCTAAAGCTTACAACTGATAAACATACGCAAGAACTTCAGCAACAGCCTGATAAAGATCAGCTGGTATCTCCCGCCCTACCGGCACAGCATCGTACAACGCCTTCGCCAGGGGAGGATTTTCGACAATAGGGACATCGTGATCTACAGCTATCTGCCGAATCCGGGCCGCCAGATAATCCGCTCCCTTTGCCACAACCATCGGGGCAGTCATACTCCTGGCGTCATATTTGAGAGCTACTGCAAAATGGGTAGGGTTGGTAATTACCACATCCGCCGTAGGCACCGCCTGCATCATCCGGCTGTTGGCAAGCTGCCTTTGACGGGCCCGAATAGCAGACCGGATCTGGGGATCTCCCTCTGTTTCCTTAAGCTCGTCCCTAATGTCCTGAACACTCATCTTCAAGCTCTCTTCATATTCCCACCGCTGATAAAGATAATCTATGCCGGCCAAGGCGAGTAAGCATGTACCGGTCCACAGCCCGATTTTCCGAACTCCCTCCATGGTAAAGGCTGCCGCCTGCACCGGCTCAACCCATAACAGCGCCTGGAGTCTATGTAAATCCTGGCCTATGGCAGAATAAGCAACATAGGCAACGATGGCGATTTTCAGGCAAGATTTGAGAAGTTCAACAAAGGCCCGTTTGGAAAAAATCCGCTTAGCTCCCTCCACCGGATTCAGCCGGTTAAGCTGCGGTGTAAGGGGCTCAGTGGTGAAGTTAAAACCCACCTGGAGAAACTGGCTGAATAATCCCAACGCTAGTGCTGTGCCCATAACAGGGCCGGCAACAACAACGATGCACAAGACTGCATGGCTGTGGAGCCCCTGGATTCCTGCCAAGGAGAATTCCACCCTGCCTACATCATCACCGAGCACCTGGCGTACAAAAACAGCAAGTCTGGCAATCGCCCACTCCCCGCTGACGCCTAGAAGAAGCGCCATTCCCAAAAGCAGCAACGCGGTGTTGAGCTCCTGGCTCTTGGCCACCTGCCCCTTTTTTCTGGCTTCCTCCCGCCGCCTGGGTGTAGCCGGCTCCGTCTTCCCATCTGCAAAAAGCTGAAGATTAATCCTAAAATCGATAGGCATCATACTCGCTCCAAACTTAGAAACCAGCCATGAAAGCTTCCAGGACCCGGGCTAGTTCCCCCTGGGCGCCGAAGATCCTGGCAAGGACTGATACATAGCCCGGCAGCAGCACCAAAAGGAGCAAAAGGCCGAGTAGGATCTTGGCGGGAAACTCCAGCATGAATACATTAACCTGGGGTACAGCTCTGGCAATGATCCCCAGGGCCACATCGGCCAAAACCAAACCCGCTGCCAGAGGGAGACTCAATCTGACCCCTAGGTAAAACATGCTGGCAAATATTTGCACCATAACCCCCGGAAGGTTCCCCCTCGGCATCGCTCCCCCGACGGGAATTAAGGTGAAACTTGCCGTAAGGGCCTGCAAGAGAGCGTGATGCCCCCTGACACTGAAAAAAATCAAGGCAGCCAAAATATATTGAAACTGGGCTAGAATCGGCACTTGCATTCCGCTTTGGGGATCAACTACGTTTACCATACCAAAGCCCATTGGCACATCAATCAGCTGACCAGCCAAATAGATTGCGGAAAAGACCAGGGTTACAGCAAAACCAAGTCCCAAGCCTACCAAGAGTTCCCTGATAACAACGGCAAAATAGGCTGCTGCCGGCGAAGGAACCGGCGTAACTGACAAAGTAGGGTAGAGAATCAGAGCTGTAACAAAGGTTAGCACAACTCTGATTTGCAGAGGAACTCCCCTTCCCCCGATTATCGGTGCTGCCATCACCAGCCCCGATACCCGCACCATCACTGGGAAAAATCCGATAAAATACAGTATGAGGTCATCCATGAGTACCAACCTACCCGATAAACTGATTCATGTTGGTAAACAGACGGTTGGTAAAGTCAATCATGATCCGGAGCATCCACGGGCCCAGTAAGACAGTTGCTCCTAGGACTGCCAGTATCTTAGGCACAAAGGTTAACGTCTGTTCTTGAATCTGGGTTGTTGCCTGAAAAATACTGACCAAGAGCCCAACCAGCAGACTCAAGATCAGCACAGGCCCTGCCACCATGAGGACAGTCATTAGAGCTTCCCTGGCTATTTTCATTATCGTAAGCTCAGTCAAGGCCGAGTGCCTCCTTCACTTCTACCCTGCCCCGGGCTCTTCCTACCGATAACTTAGAAGAAGAGATTGAACCACCAAATGCCAGCCGTCCACCATAACAAACAAAAGTATCTTAAAAGGAAGAGAAATCATAACCGGCGGCAGCATCAGCATTCCCATGGACATCAGTACACTGGCTACAATCAGGTCAATCACTAAGAAAGGTACAAAGATGACAAAACCCAGCTGAAAGGCTGTTTTGAGCTCACTGATGACAAAGGCCGGTATCAACACATGGGTTGGAACCTCACTGGGATCAGCCGGTCTCGGTGTTCTAGAAAGGCTGACAAAGAGTTCTAGGTCCTTTTCCCGGGTGTTCTTGAACATGAACTCCCGGATTGGCTCCAAAGCTCTCTCCAGAGCATCCATCTGGGTGATTTCGCCCTGCAGATAAGGCTGCAAAGCCGCCTCGTTCACAACCTGCCAAGTCGGTGCCATAACGTAAAAGGTTAAGAAAAGTGCAAGTCCAATTAATACCTGGTTGGGAGGCATTTGCTGTGTAGCCAGGGCATTTCGGACAAAGGACAGGACAACCACTATCCGGGTGAAGGAGGTCATCATGATCAGAATCGCAGGTGCCAAGGCAAGAATTGTCAAGAGCACCAGGATTTGCAAGCTGATGGCTATATCCTCGGGATTTTCTGCAGGCTCTACCCCAATGCTGATCCTCGGCAGTATCGGCGCAACTTGAGCCTCCGCCGGTACAGACCACGCGTAAACAAACACAAGCCCCAGTATAGCAAAAAGAAGCCATCTAAATCCACGTCTAGCCATCGTCACCCTGCCCATCTCCCCGTTGTCCTCTCCGCCATCGCTCAATCCACTGCCGCAGCTCAGGTGCCGGTTTTTCCGGCGCCGGGCGTACCCCGAAATCAAACTCCTCTTCCGGTCCTTCCCACAAGAGGGAAGTTCTCTCTTTGCTCACAGATAAGAGCAGCACTCTGGCAGCAACCCTGACCAGCAGCAGCTGATTACCCCCGCCTAGGTGTAAGACATCCAAAATCTCTATGTGGCCGTTGATGCTGCGGCTCACTGTGACCCTGCGGCCTATTATCCGCAGCCCATAGTACAAAAGGGGTATAACTACCACCAGTGCCAGAAGCACCCTGGCCCCGTACAAGACCATATCCCAGCTGCTAAGGGGTTCTACCTCCGCCACCCTTTAAGCACCACCTATCTGGGCCCGCTCTAGCCGATCGGCAGGGCTGATGATCTCACTAATCCGAATACCTAAACGATCATCTAAGGCCATAACCTCTCCTCGGGCGATATAATGGCCGTTCAATGTCAGCTCCATTGGCTCGCCGGCCATCTTCCCCAGCAAGACTATTTCCCCGATTTTCAAATCAAGGAGTTCTCCGATTTCCAGTTCCGTCTTGCCCAGCTCAACTGCCATGGTCAAGACTACATCTCCCACCAACTCGATACCCGAATCCCTATCTCTAGTGGTTCTCTCCTCTAGGGGAGTAAACTCAACCGGCAGCACCGGAGCAAATCCCGTTCGGGCCGTTTTCTCCGGACGATAGGCCCTTACTATGCCCTCCCGGATACTCCGGCGGCCTCCTGCTTCCTGCACTTTTTCCACACGATAGAGCTGGTGGGCGATCTCCCGTACCAAATGGAATGGCAGCCAGTATTCCAGCAGGACCACACCGCCATCGGCAAAAGTCCATCCAGTGGTAAGGACCGCAGTTACTTCCTGACCGGCCCAAGGCAGCACGTCTTCATAGCCCTGCTGTACCCGCTCTAGGTAAAGGGTATGTGCCTCCACTTCCCATCCCAGGAGCTGGCCAACGGTGGCAAACCACATCTTCGCCCATCCGCTGAGCAGCGAAGTGACGGATGCATGATCTCCTGGAATGGCTCCAGAGGCTGCGAGGTACTCCCCGTGGGCCTCGGGCATCCTCAAGAGCACTACCTCATGGATATCACCTGTCAGCTGTGTCTGCCAGAGCATCATCGGCGTTGTTTCTTCTTCAAAAGGGCTTTTCATGAACCGCAGACCTGAGGCATCGGCCAAAACCTCCCTCTGCAAAGCCTCCCGTAGCCGCGGCTCTACCGCCATGGTTACTGCCTTGGCCAGCTCGTTGAAGACTGCAACGTCGCCATCTGGAATTGTCATGCCGGAAAATCTCAGTTGGTCCTCACCGCCCGGCTGCACTAATGCCGACCTTACCAAGCGTCTCACCCTCCCCTAACTACTGCACAACTAAATCAGTAAAGAAGACATTGACCACCTTTCCTTTTTGAAGCAGTTCGGAAATGGCAGCAGCAATTTCGTGGCGCAATGTCTCCATACCCTTAGCACCGGTTATGTCATCGTTGGTCTTGTTTCGGAGTATGCTGATTACCGCATCTCTAACCTGGGCTTCCCGTTCGGTCAGCTCCGTTAGACATTTCTTATCACTAACCTCTACCGCCACTCCGGTCCGGACAAAGCGGGGCGCAAAGCCCGGCGGCACCATTAGATTGACTGTAAATTCACCGATTTCGTGGATTGGTCCAACGGTTTGCTTTTCTACCGGCCCTTGTCCGCTGGCCACATTGGCCGAACGAGAGAAAACAAGGAAAGTTATGTAAGCACTGCCCATAGCAGCAATTACCACCAAAGCTATCGCCATAATGATAACCTTAAGGTCGATTTCAAACTTTACCGCCACCTGGACATCCTCCCAACCCAAAA
>JAAYHH010000099.1 GCA_012735435.1 Bacillota bacterium
CTACTGGATACTATACCCACCCACGGTATATTCTACTCAAAGAAAGACCTGCCGGCAAGCCGATTTGTCTACTATACCAACTAAGATCCTAATATCCGCCAATAGATCCCCGGATAGAATCCCTTCCTGCAGGCGAAACCAGGGCGAATTCCCCTCTAGAAATATTGGCCGGCTCTTACTCGAGAAGCAGCGGAAATTCCGTTATCCGCAGGTTAGTACAGCCGTATGGGATCAAAGTCAGCTTTTCCGCCTTCTCCCTCGAGCGGGTGGGACTTTGAGGAATCGGCCCAGCCCAATTTCCTTCCAGCTTCCACTCGGGAACCAGCCTGCCGGTGACCTTAAGCTCGATGGGAGCACCGTCCGGTGAAAAAGGCATATGGCCTAAGGGCTTTTTAGTAACCCTAATTGATTTGCCCGGATTGCCCGGATCAATAGCAAGGCCATAATGCCAAGGAGTGGTAGGATACACTTCCCAGTCAGCGTAGGGCTGTACACCGCCGATGTGCTTCCAGCTTTCCCCGATTTTGAGCGAATACACCAAGGGTCCCCGCAGAACAGCTACCGAACCTTGGTACCGCCGCTCGGTCTCAACCTCCATGGGTAGGGTCAGTCTCAACTGGTCCCCAGGCCGCCATTCCCTGGTGATGGTCTGGAAAGACTGGGCCGGCATAGCCAGCACTTCTCCATCGGGCAAGGTCAGGGTCGCTCCCTTAGCCCAAGATGGTATACGGAATGTCAAAGGAAAGGTCACGGTACGGGCAGACTGGATGGTAAAGTCCAGTGTCTCATCAAAGGGATATTCAGTTTCCTCAATAATGCTCACTTCCTGACCGGTTTCGCCTACCCTGGCAGTGACCATTGACGGGCCGTAGGCAACCGCCACAAGGCCGTTATCTGGAGTGCCCATCCAGAGGTTGGCAGCAAACTTGGGCCACCCCTTATGCATGTTAGCTGTACAGCACCCGAAATTGGGCTCCAATCCGAAGATATTTGCATCAGGCCCATTGGTCCAATCCCGCTCAGCCACACTGCAGATCACCTGATTGACCTGCTGATCATACTGGTGGGCCCACATATCTGGAGAGAAAGCGGCCGGCAGAGCATTGAACGCGATTTTCTCCAACCGGTCGGCCAGCATCGAATCGCCAAGAATAGAAATCAGCTGCTCCAGGGAAAACATGTACTCGACAACTGCACAAAGCTCGGTCCCTTGGGATGGATTCTTGCCCGCCAGGTGCTCATCCCCGGTAAATACTCCGGTCACCTGCCCGTGGAACTTATCCAAATTCTCCAGGCCGATGCGAACTGCTTCCCGATCCCCAGGTTCGCCGGACTGACGATACCATACCCCCAGAGCCTTAATACCCATGGCGTTGTTCACCACATGGGTCTCCATATTAATGGTGAGCTGCTTTCTGCGATGTTGAAAACGGACAAAATGGTCCTGCCAATCATATCCCTGTCTCTTCACCTTTTCCGCAAGATCCAGCAGCCACTCTTCTCCGGTCCGCTCATACAGCCAGTGGACACTGAGGATAAAATCAGCCCACCGGAACTTGGCCCAAGACTCCAGAGGCCGGTTGTCCAAGTTTTCCTGCATATAGCGGCAAAACTTAAGGAGCACCGGTATTACCCGTTCATCTCCGGTAGCTTC
>JAAYHH010000100.1 GCA_012735435.1 Bacillota bacterium
CAGTGCCGATCTTGGCAAACCATTCCGCTCCGTTGAGGATGATGGGGCAGATGTTGGCGTAGGTCTCCACATTATTGAGGAGAGTAGGCTTGCCAAATACGCCTTTTACTGCAGGAAAGGGCGGACGGGGACGAGGTTCTCCCCTCCTGCCTTCAATGGAGGTTAAGAGTGCAGTTTCCTCTCCGCAGACAAAAGCTCCCGCACCGACACGAATTTCGATATCAAAACTAAAATCAGTTCCAAAGATGTTCTCACCAAGAAGGCCGTATGCCCTGGCCTGCTCTAGAGCCTTAGAAAGCCGCTCTACCGCCAGTGGATACTCAGCCCGCACATAAACAAACCCCTGCTTAGCGCCAATCGCGTAACCGGCAATGCTCATGGCCTCGATTACCGAATGGGGATCACCTTCCAGGATACTGCGATCCATAAATGCACCGGGGTCGCCTTCGTCAGCGTTGCAAACAACATACTTCTCATCACCAGGAGCCTTATAAGCAAACTCCCACTTCAAGCCAGTCGGGAAGCCGGCTCCGCCTCTGCCCCTTAGTCCAGAGCGCTTAATCTCATCGATTACCTCTTCCGGGGACATGCTGCTCAGAACTTTTCCAAGCGCCGCGTATCCATCCCTGGCTATGTACTCCTCAATAACCTCTGGGTCGATGACTCCGGTATTTCTTAAAGCAATCCGGCGCTGTCTGCGGAAAAAGTCCATATCTTGAGTCCGGGCTACCGGCTCAGCATCTTCGGCCGGTCTATATAAAAGTCTCCGGACAATTCTTCCCTTGACAAAGTGCTCATTTACTATCTCTCTAGCATCATCCGGAGTCAAGCGCTGGTAAAAAACGCCCTCCGGGTACACCACAATCAACGGCCCTAGATCACAGGTGCCGATACAGCCTGTCTCCACAACTTTGACTTCTTCAGCAATGCCGGCCTTTTCCAGCTCATCTTGAAGGGCGGCCTCTACAGCCTTACAATTCGAAGAAACACAGCCGGCGCCAGCACATACCAAAACGTGCAAACGGTATACTGCCATAGTTCTCTGCTCCCCCTTCACTCAACCCGGTCTACTCCTTTAGGACAATCACATGATGAGTCAACTGCTGCTAGGCATCTGCCTGCCGCTCAGCCTGGATGTATTTGTCCAGTATCTCCCGAACATCCTCCGGCTTCAGACGGCCGTATACGTCATCACCGATGTTCATAACTGGAGCCAGCCCGCAGGCACCTACACACCGGGTTACCTCCAGTGTGAACAAGCCATCTGCACTGGTACCGTTGACATCAATGCCCAGCTGCTGCTTTAGCTCCTCTAAAACTGCAGCTGCGCCTTTCACATAGCAGGCCGTTCCCATGCACACACCAATGGTGTATTTGCCCCGGGGTTGTGAAGTGAACAAGGAGTAAAAAGTAATTACTCCATCGACTTCGCTTAGGGGAACATCAAGACCCTCTGCAATCAGTACCTGCACATCATGGGGCAGGTATCCAAAGACTTCCTGAGCCTGGTGCAAAACGGGGATCAAGGCCCCGGGCTGCCCGGCATACCGTGCAATAATGTCTGCCAGCTTCTGGTAGCGCTCATCTTGAGCCTTCATAGACTGGCAGCAGCACCCCTTATTTGCCGCTTCCACTTTCAACCGTCTCCTCCCCCTCTAGAAACTGTGCTTATTGTAGCAATTGTGCCTACTATTTCCTAAAGAAACCACAATACACCCCGTTTGAAGGGGTGTATGTTCCCACTTTCACTTTCTACTCCAAAAATAAAAGCGTGCCGATGGTATATATTGTGAATTCCTTCACAAATCGCTCCTGCCATAATAAATGCTATCATACGCAACTACCTGGTGTCAATAATCTATTCAGAGTAGGCGCCTTTAGCCGGCCCTTTTCTTTGAACCAAGTAAATGGCTAACCCGGCTCCGGCTATCACCAGGAAGCTGAAGGCTTGGGCTACTTTGATGGGGCCGAATAGGATCTCGCTTTCCCTGAAGATCTCAACTACACTCCGCAGGACAGAATAGAGAATGAGGTAGACAAGGCCGAGATAACCTGGAAAACGTCGGTGATCCCGCCTTCGATAGAGATAAGCGAAAAGAGCGAGGTTCAAGACAGCAGCATATATCTGGGTTGGGTGCCGGGGACTCGGATCTCCCAGAGCCGCCGGAAGGCCAATGGGCAAGTCAGTCACATAGCCGTAGCAGCAGCCGTTGAGAAGACACCCTATTCTGGCGATGGCTGTGCCTAGGGGCACCGCGGGTGCTACTATGTCTGCCATCTGCCATGGATTGCATTTTCTGCGGCGGCAAAACCACACACCGACAATCACGCCAAGGATGAGTCCCCCATGGAAAGACAAGCCGCCTTCAGAAACCAGCAAGATCTCTACAGGATGCAGGCGGTAGTAAGGCCACTCCAGCAGCACAAAGCCGATCCGGGCGCCGATTAGAGCCGCTGCACATACCGCCAAGGCTAGATCCAGGATAAAATCAACAGCGATCCCGTGTTCCTTTGCAATTTTAGCTGTTAGGTACGTACCTGCGGCAAAGGCAGCAGCCAAGAAAAAGCCGTAGGCATAAATCTTCAGAGGGCCTATTTGCCAGAGGACAGGGTTCACTTCTCTTCTCTCCTCTTCATTATCGAGGTAATTATCATATCATAATTGCAGCGGGCCAGCTGCTGTAAACTGCTGACTACAAGGCAGAGGTGCCTGAGATCTTCCCGCTCTCCCAGGTGCTTAAGCCGTAATACTCCAAGACATGGGCCCTAATCTCATCCCAATTCTCCACACGGTATATTCCCTTTTCTTCCGGGCAGCCTAAGTTGTGGGGAGCAGACATCAGCAGGGCTCTAACTCCGTGGGCCCGAATATCTAAGCAATTTTCCCAGTAGTCATCAACAAAAATTTCAATGCCCAGCTCCTTGCACAGCGGGCCCTTGTCCTCTGTAAACCACAGGGCGCTGGGCCTAAATCCATGGTGTGCTAACCATTCGCGGGTTATTTCCTCATAGCGGGGCCAGCGGGCAGTGATGAAATAGACGGTAAAACCTGCATCCTGCAGATAGCGGATAAACTCCCGACTGCCCCGCTGGGGCTTGACCTTCCTGAAAACCTCCGGGGCCTTTTCCTCCATGAACTTATCTACTTCCTCCAATGACAAGCCAAAGGCCGCGGTAAAGGCAAAGTCAGGCTCTAGCAGCTGAATTCCAGGAAAGTAGGCTTCAATCTCCCGCTGCCAGATGTTTTTTCCATCAGCCATCTCATCGGTGAGCACACCGTCTATATCAAAACCGACGATGCGTCGGCGGGCCTTTTTGTTTACAATACCACGGCTCTTTTCCTGCTTCACTGTACCACTCCTTATCAACAGCTTTCTGCCCCTAACGGGGAACCAACGGCTCAAAAACCCTGCTCCCCCTTGATTAAACCCCTAGGAAGGAGTAATATAAACTTTAGTTATCATCACAGAAGGGAGAGTGCTAATAATGCCAACATACGAATATGCTTGCGACAAATGCGGCCGCTTTGAGGTTGTTCAAAAAATCACCGAAGAGCCCCTCGCCGAATGCCCGACCTGTGGTGGCCATGTCCAGCGCCTGATCAGCAAGAACGTAGGCATTATCTTCAAAGGTTCTGGGTTCTATATTACAGATACCCGAGCAGCTGGAAATTCTGCGGAGACCTCCTCCGATGAAAAAGCTTCTTAAGGTTATCTAACCTACAGCATCTACATGGTGAGCTTAGGCAGTGGAGGCGGGAGGTCTCTCCTCCTGCCTTTCAGCCGGTTCACATCCCCTGCTCACCCATCCTGCTGGACACTAATACATAAGTCTCTCAGCGGACAGATCTGGCAGCCGGGATTTCTCGCTTTGCAGATCTCCCTTCCGTGCCGGATCAGCAGATGATGGGTTTGGTTCCACTCATCCTGGGGCAGAAGTTCCTTAAGCCCCTCTTCAACCTCCCTGGGGGTCTTGCCCTTTGCCAGACCCAGGCGGTTGCTTACCCGAAATACATGGGTATCTACCGGCATGGCCGGTATACCAAAGGCATTGCTCAAAATGACACTGGCGGTCTTTCGGCCCACCCCAGGAAGCCGCATCAAACTTTCGAAATCAGCGGGCACTTCTCCTCCATATTCACTGAGCAGTATTTGGCAGGCCTCCATGATATATCCAGCCTTACTGCGAAACAGCCCGCATTCTCGAATGATAGATTCCAGTTTTTCTCTACCCAAAGCCAGAATGCCTTCGGGGGTATTGGCCTTGCCAAACAACTGGGCGGTTACCTTATTTACCCGAGCATCTGTACACTGTGCAGATAGTATTGTTGCAACCAAGAGCTCGAAGGGGGTAGTGTAATTGAGGCCGCTCTTGGCCTTTGGATATAAATATTTCAGCCGGGCCAGAATCTCAGCTGCTGCTGCATCAGATAAGCCCCCGGAGGCCCTTTCCATCACGATCTTTTTCCCCTCCAGTCAAGTTGATCAAAAGCATTATGATGGGATATAACTGCTGCACACTCTCACCCCATTGGGCGTACCATAGCAGGGCGGGAGGGAATTCCTATGCCTTTACTGAGACGCCGTGCATCTCTTTCCACCATACGGCAGCAGATTATCGGCATTAACCAAAAAGTCCCCATCCATGATGGACGATACGTTCGGTACATCAATCTAGATAACGCAGCAACCACCCCAACTCTAAGACCGATTCTAGACAAGGTGCTCGAGTTCCTTCCCTGGTACTCGGGGGTTCACCGGGGCAGCGGCTATAAGTCACTGGTATCTACTGCCATGTATGATGATGCCCGCATGCGAATTGCCCGCTTCTTTAACGCAGACCCGGATTATCATGTGGCCATCTTTTGCAAGAATACCACCGAAGCCATCAACCTGGTGGCAGCCCGCCTGCAGTTCCGGCCGGAAGATATGGTCTTAACCACCCTGATGGAGCATCATTCCAATGACCTGCCCTGGCGGCGGGTAGCCAAGGTCATCAGGGCCGATGTTCTCGCCGACGGCTCCCTGGATGAGGAGGATTTTGAGAAGAAGCTCTCCCTCTATCACCGCCGGATTAAACTGGTCACCGTCAGCGGAGCATCTAATGTCACTGGTTGGATCAATAACATCTATAAGATTGCCGCCCTGGCCCATGGTTACAATATACCAATATTGGTTGACGGGGCACAGCTTGCCGCCCACCGGGCCATCAACCTGTCCACTGCCGATGACCCCTGCCGGATTGACTTTCTTGCAGTCTCCGGCCATAAGCTCTACGCTCCCTTTGGCACCGGGGTGCTCATCGGTCCCCGACGGGTATTTGAACAGGGAAGTCCAGAGATCGTCGGCGGAGGCACAGTTAACCTGGTTACTCCGAGGGGAGTAGAGTGGACTAGGCCCCCGGCAAGAGATGAAGCGGGATCCCCCAACCTCATAGGTGTGATCGCCCTGGCAACCGCCCTAGAAGTCCTCTCTGACCTGGGCATGGACAACATCGCTGCCCATGAACAGTCCTTGACGGACTATGCCGTTGCCAAACTAGCCCGAATACCCGGGATAAAGCTCTATGGTTCCACTAAACCCCAGGATGAGAACAGATTGGGCGTGATGTCATTCTCGCTGGAGGGATATGAACATGGGCTGGTAGCGGCACATCTGGCCTTTTACGGAGGCATCGGGGTACGGAGCGGCTGCTTCTGTGCTCAGCCGTACATTCAGAGGCTCCTGGGGTTAGAGGAAAAGGACATAGCAAGACTGCGGCACAGTCTTGCCGTCGGTGCAATCAAGCAGCTTCCAGGTCTCGTCCGGGTAAGCTTTGGGTTATACAACAACCATCGGGAAATAGATCGATTGGCGGAAACCCTGGAATTGCTTCGCTCCCGCTCACCTGAGTATTGGCTGACGCATCTCCCTTGGGATGATGAACTTAAGTCCTATATTCCGAAAAAACTAGCCTCACATCTCCGCCAAATCAGCCTAACCTAGCTGAACAGCCTCCTGGGGCTCCGGCGATTCCCGGAAGGCATCGTATATGACCCTGAACTCATCCAGCGCGGACAAGAAGCAGTCCACTATGCCGGGTTCGAAGTGGGTTCCCTTCGCGGCAACGATCATCTTCACAGCTTCATTAAAGGAGTAGGCTGGCTTGTAAGGCCGGGGCGAGGTAAGGGCATCAAAGACATCTGCCAGAGCTACAATCCGGGCACACAAAGGAATCTCATCACCCTTAAGGCCCAGGGGATAGCCTGTCCCATCATAGCGTTCATGGTGGGATGCGGCAATGTCAATGGCCCGCTTAAATAGAGAGTAATGCAGGCGGCTTGCTTCTGCCTCAGCTTCCCGGAGAGCTTGGGCTCCAATTAACGTATGGTTCTTCATAATCTCAAACTCCTCCGGGGTAAGCCTGCCGGGTTTCAGGAGAATCCGATCGGGAATGCCTATTTTACCGATATCGTGGAGCGGGCTGAAGTAGTAGATATCTCTGATGAAGTCCTCATCGATCATTTCATCATAGGGAGGATGGGTACTCATCTCTTTAGCCAAGGCAGTGGCGTACCTTCGCATCCTCCGCAGGTGTTCGCCTGTTTCAACATCCCGATAGGTGGCAAGCTTGGAAAATCCGATGATGGCCGTCAACACCAGATCTCCGATCAAGAGGCCCTTTTCCAATGCAGGGGCGATGCTTCCAGCCGCTAATTCCAGGAATACCACATGCTTCCAGTCATAGGCATTGGGCTTTCGGCTTGAGAAAAACAGAGCTCCCAGCATCCGGTCCTCAACCTTGAGGGGCAAAGTGATGCTGGACCGCATGCCCTCTTCCACGATTAGCCGCGTAGATTCGGACTCGGGATGCTCCTCTAGATACTGCTGTAGATCGTTGATGATCCGGGGCTTGCCGGATTCGATAACCTTAGGCAAGCTGGTCTTGCTCAAAGGAAGTGTATAGCCGTTATAGAGCTTCACCGACATCCGGGAACGAGCCCGCTCTGCTCGGATGGTCTTCTGCTCTGGGTCGATCAAAGAAACTCCCATGCGGTCATAAGGAAGGAATTGATGAAAAGAGTCGTAGATATAGTCAAAAATTTCTTCGAAGGAGGCCCCAGCGGCCATCTTATTGCTGAGGTGGGTGAAGGTCTGGAGTCTTTCTGCCATGTTATTGAATTCAGCAGCCAAGTCGCCGATTCCGCTGGGCCAGTGACTCGGAAGCCGCTGACTTAGGTCCCCTTGAGACATCCGCTCAATAACTACACCGGCCTCCTTCAGCGGGCGCTCATAATGGATTCTAATCAGCCTGAATGCGTAATAAGCTAACCCCGCCGCGGCCGCAGCCAGTATGATGGCAGTCCACTGGAATCTTTCGACTGCCTGATCCAGCCTGGCAGCAAACTGCCCTCCTTCCAGCAGGCCGATAGATTCCCGCAAGATCCCGATGAGTGAAAAGCCCAGCCCTCCAAGAACAATTAGTGACAAACCCAGGAATAAAATGACCACTAATACTCGACGGCTAGCAGTCAAATACTTGTCATGTCCGTGCTGCACAGCGCTACCTCTTTCCTTGATTTTTGACATTGCCATCATGTTGTCAGTATAAAAACCCCCGGTAGACCCGCTACTTGAGGTTCCTGCCGGTGGAAGTTACCGTCAGTTTGCCGTGAACTATCCCCTTTAAAGATATTAACTGGTCGGCAAGCTGTTTTGCTTCCCGGGGCGATCCCCGGACAATCAAGGTTTCAAGACAGTTATGTTCATCCAAATGGACATGAACCGTTGAGATAATTAAGTCATGGTATTCATGCTGCAGCTCAGTCAAGGTGTCGGTAAGACCAGCAGTATGGTGGTCATAGACAAGGGTGATGGTCCCCGCCACCTCGCCGTCTCCCTCTTCCCACTCCCTAGCCACCAAGGCGTCCCTGACCAGGTCCCGGATGGCTTCAGAACGGTTGGCATAACCCCTTGCCTGAATCAGTTGATCAAACTGATTCAAAAGGGTTTCACTCATACTTACCCCAAAACGGGCAACATTAGACACCAGTACACCACCTCGCTAATGGATATGATTCTTATTTCTAGCATTGATAATTGTTCCCTGCTTGTTTTCAACCCTTGGCCCCCACGGCCCGGGACTTTCTTTTCGGAACATCCTAATCTCTCTTTATCCAGCAGGTATTTTCCGATACTTGCCGAATTCTACTTTGGAATATGAAATTTCGGTTTCTATTTCTTTAGAACACTGCCGCCCGCTGTGTTTTGTACTGCCGTATCGGTCGGTTTGCCTGCTGAGTTGTGATGCTGGCGGCTATCGATTCCTGTTCCGATTTTGAGGAGGGAGTAATATGACTGTTCCTGGCAAGACTCTGAGCGAGACCGCTGCAGAAGTTGGAGTCGAACCATCAACTATCAAGTACTGGTGCGAAGAATTCAGCAACTTCATCCGCCCCGCTAGAACACCTGGGGGGCACCGCCGCTTCAGCGACAAGGACATTCAGGATCTTCGGTACATAAGACAGCTGCTGCATTTCCAAAACCTCTCCATCAAGCAGGTCAAGGAGATGCTTAATGAGAAAGGTACCGATGAGCTGGAATTAGAGGTCCAGGAAACCGCACTGGTTCCTGGTGCGGCAACTGTTCCAGCAATGACAGCTTTAGCCCAGGAATTATCCAGTTACTTGGAGAACCAGATGGAGTTCATTGCCCATCAGCAGCTGAAGGCGATGCAGGCGGCCCTTGAACAGACAGCCGCCGCGGTGTTGGACGAGGTGCGGGATCTAGAAGCAGAACGCTTTGAACACTGGAGCCGCCTCATTGAACACACAGCCGGCAAGAACAACGAAAAGATCCTGGCTGCAGTCCAGGAGCTAAAGCGCACCCCGCAGGAATTAGAGGAAATTAAGCGAATGTACGCCGAAGCCAAAGACCGCTGGCTCATCGAGGAAGCCAAGGTGCGAATGGAGATCCAGCGCCTTAAGCATGAGCTGGATGAAGTGCAAAACCAGAGTCTTTGGCAGCGGCTGATTTGGGCACTTTTCGGCCGCAGCCGGAAATTTAGTGAAACGGACAGTTCTGGCAAGAGTACTGATCCAACTGAATAGAGTCTGGATCCAGCCGGCGCACAGTGGTATAATCACTGCGGACCCGGTCGCCCCTTTTCAGACCAATAAAGAGGACGATGACAGCTGCTGCCAGCCCTACCATGCCTGGATAAGGCGCTGCCAGCGCTCCTGCAATAGTGTAAGCAATGAGCCCGGCTATGATAGGCACGATATAGACCAGAAAAGCTGCCCACAGGGCATCGGTGGTTTCAAAGCTCACCTGGACGAAGTCGCCCAGCTGGGCCCCGGCGGCATTTGCCGCCCGTACCCTAACATTCATATCTACATCCTGAAATATTTGGTGGCTGCAGCTGCCGTGGGAACAGCCGCCTGCTCTCTTGATCTCTACGGTAACAGTGCGGCCGCCCGGCTCTACTGCGATTACTTGTCCAATTTGCGTATTGATCAATCTTATCCCTTCTTTGCTGTACCTTCCGCGTCCGGTACATTCTCTATATCTGAGGCAGGGGCGAAATGTATTCCAGCTCAAGCCTGCCTACTCCCAGCGAGACCGTGATGTCATATGCGGAAGGGACTGTTTCATAACCGTCGCTGATCCAATAGTCTCCCATTTTCTTAAGACCTACAGCATCCAAATTGTGGCTCCCAATGGGGTTTTTCAATTGAACCCGCAGCCCTACATCTCGGGGTATTCGCAGTCTGACTGAGGATGCACCGCCCTTGATGTCGATCTCTCCCCTGATACCCTTTTCCGGCAGGGTTAAATCCATACTGCCGGCTCCCAACTCAGCAGTTAATCTCGTCAGGGGCACTGTCCTTAGGTCCCCAAGCAGCTTCCCTGCCCCCAGCTCCAATTGGACTTCCCAGGGGACCATGATTCCCAGGGCAATACTTCCCTGATAGCCCTGGCTGCCGGAAAGCCACCTCCCCGTCTTCCCAGGCGACAGGGTGACGACGGCTTGATCTCCCCGCTGCTGGTATCCCCAAACGGGCATACTTCTCCGGTAAGATATCCTTCCAGAGACCAGCTGATCAGCTGAACCCATAAGATTAATGGTGCCGGCGTGGACCTTCAACTCCAACTCACCCTGGGCAATGGATGGATCCCACGCCTTGGAGTAGGACGCCGACCGCTGGATCTGATAGCGTCCCGCAGGAAAGCCAAATCCTAACTGCATTCCGCCAGGATTTAAGGCGGCTACCAAGATGGCGGCTATTAACAGCAGGGGACCGAGAAAAACCCAGCGGGTTTCTGCCAGGAGCATAGTTAATCCAATGGAAATTAAGAGAACAGGCCAAAGCTGCCTGAGAGCACCCCAGAAGCTCCAGCTAAGGAATCCCAGATTGCTCATTAATATTAAAACACCCGCCAGGATCAGCACAACACCGAACCAAAGCTGTCTGGCCCTCATAAGCTACCTCCGCCCTTTTGCCAATACCACAATTCCGGCGGCGATAAGGCCGATGGATACCAACCAGGTTGGGTCAATCCAGATTGAAACCTGCTGAGCCAAGAAAACTATGCCTGCTATGATGAGCAAACTGCCAAATAGACGCCGCCGGTCACTTCGTTCATCCTGACTTATCTCCCAAATATCCTCCCTGGCCTCACCAACTCCCGGCTCTTCAGGTATGATTAGCCAGGCGATGAGGTAAAGAAGTACAGCATTACCCTCCCCCAGGGCCAATAGAACAAACAGCAGCCTGATGATCACCGGATCTACCCGGAAGTATTCACCCAAACCACCGGCAACGCCGCCCAGCACTCGATGGGTCCGGGAACGATATAACTTATCCATTGTCTCACCCTTCACATCCTGCTGTAAGATATTTCCCCCGGCCGCCGGTCTCAGAAACCGACTATGGCAGCTAATTCAACATAGACATAGTCTGTAGAGCAATGATAGTATATCACTATGGGGTACAGCGGGCAACTAGTACATTTCCCAGTATAATGAACAGATCACAGCAATCTATCCCATGGACAGAAACCGGAGGAAATATGTTCCTGCTAGATACATTTTTAGCTCTCTCGGTCATTGCCTTTTTGACCGGAATTGGCAACTCCAATGCCTTGGGCCGGAAATTATGCCGTCCAGGCCATCCATTAGATTTTATCATTCTAGACATTTCTCTAGCCGCAGTCCCTGTTCTCACGGCGAAGCTAGTTGTAGGCAGCGGTATGAGTGTGGTCCTGGCGGGACTCGTCAGTCTGATGACATTCCACTTGGCCCATTGGAAACCAGCCAAGTACAGACTGCAGAGTTATGTGCCTGCCTTGGTGACCCTGGGGTTCCTTTCTCCGCTCACCTTAGTAATGGTGCTTATCCTTTGGCAGCAGCTGCAGAGATGGAAGGTTTCATCCGCAGTCAGCATATTGCTGATGGGCACGGTATCTTTACCGCTGCTTTGGACTCTCCACCGCCGGGACTTATACATCCTCTTTGCCCTGGCTTGGTTGATGCTGATCCTGTACAACGAAATCCCTTTCCTGCGCTGGGGAAAAGTACCCCTTGCCGCTCCTGCCGAGCTTTGGTCTAAGTCAGAAAGAATCAAATTTCGCAAGCGGCAAGTTTTCCTGCGCCGCCTTACAAGCATCAGTGCAGTAGTAGTCCTGGCCGCTTTCTTTTTCTTCAACCGGTATGTGTATCGGGGCTTTGGATTGCAGCCAGAGCTTTTTCGGGTGGGAAATCCGGAGCTGCCCTTTATTGCCCTTACCTTTGACGATGGACCTGATCCAGTGTACACCCCCATGATCCTGGATATTCTCCGGGAGAAGGACGTACGGGCCACCTTTTTCATGATCGGCAAACACGTCGAACGGTACCCAGATATCGTCCAGCGGATTGTGGATGAAGGTCACGATATCGGCAATCACACCTACAGCCATAGAAACCTGTACGGCTTGGATGAAAAAAACACATGGCATGAAATCGCCAAAGCAGATGAAGTCATCTCAAAGGTGACCGGCATCAAGCCCCACCTGTTCCGGCCTCCCCGGGGCATGTACACAAATGCCTCCATCAGGTTTGCCCATGAACTGGGATACACCACTGTGCTTTGGTCCGTCAGCTCCCGGGACTGGGCGGAAATCAGTGCCGGCCAGCTGGCGCGGCATGTTCTCAAGAACACCCAAGGGGGAGATATACTCCTCTTTCACGACAGCGGCAGTTTCATAGGAACCTACGGAGGCTACAGGTACAACACAGTCAACGCCCTTCCGCGAATTATCGATGAACTGCAGGCTAAAGGCCTTCACTTCGTCACAGTGAGCCAGCTGATGATTATCTCCGGCCTGACAGAAGGCGATGACCCGCTGCTGCCGGATGTTTGGAGGAATCCTCCTTTCAGTGACCAAGAAGAGCAGCTGGAGATGCTGCCCTAGCCTTAGAACCTAGACTGTCCCCAGCATCTCCAGCAAGATCTCTATGTTCTCCGGTTTGGCATCCCCGGGAATGTCATGGGCAGGGGCAACGATATACCCTCCATCCATGGCCATATCCCGCAGCTTGCTGACTTCGGCCCTTACCTCATCGGGGCTGCCGAAGGGAAGAAGCTTTTGCGTGCTGATGCCGCCCCAAAAAGCAAGGCGGCCCGTGTATTCCTTTTTTACAGAGTAAATATCCATAACTTCCGGCTGGAAGGGATTAAAGCAGTCGACACCGATCTCCACCAAATGGGGGAACAAATCTGCCACTGCCCCGCAGGAGTGGATCAGAACCTTCTTGCCCCAATCCTTTACCCGCTGGTATTGTTTGGCTAATACCGGCTTCAGTACTTGGCACCAACGTTCTTCACCCATGATGATGCCCCTCTGGGTGCCGAAATCATCGCCGAAGCAGACTGCGTCAACCTCCGGGAATCGGGAAAGTCCTGCGTCAATGACTCCGAGGTTAAACTCCAAGATTCTATTTAGCAAAGCCTCGGCAAAGGATTGGTTGGCGATCATATCCACCAAAAAATCCTCCAAGCCCCTTAGGGCCCAAGCCCGTTCGTAAAGGCTGAAGTCCAGACGCATGATATGAAATTTATCTGGATACTTGGCTAAATTGGCCTTCAAAAGCTCAAATCTGCTGTCTATGTTGGGATCCGGCCACTGAAAGTCATCTAAGTTTTCTGGGGTCACGCAAGCCTTCGGCAGTCCGATATCCGGATCATGGCTTCGATCCCACTGGACCCCGAACTCATCGGTATAGATTCCATCTGCATCCCGGACGCCGAATTCTATCTTGATCACAGGAGAATTCACCAGATCTCCTATGGGTTCACTCCCAAAGGAATCATCCCGAAGATATGCCGCCATTTTTTCCCTTGCCTTTTTTGTCAGCGTGATACTGTACGGCGGCCGCGGTACTGGACGATGTTCTAGTGCGGCGTGGACCAATTCCTTGCTCGTCATCGGTTAACCCCCTTGTGTTTTTTCTTCCACTGTCTTATGTGTTCTCCGCAGTTTTTCATTATCCTACGAATACTCGCCTCTATTGCACCATTAAAACCGAATTGAGTTCGGGTGTTCTTGGATAAAGATGGCACTGACTTCCGTACTGAAACAACTAAGGCAATCAAAAAAAGAAGGGGCTGAAAAGCCCCCTGGGGTGTCTCCATTTAGAAACCGGCTATTCAATTATTCCCAGCCGCTTGGCATTATCTTCCATTAAAGCCATGAGGCTGTCCAGCTCCTTGCTGGGGAAATTAGCCAATTGCACATAAGGAACATCGGCGATGGCTGCAATGCCTTCCCCTGATGGGTTATGGTAATTGTCAATAACCATGGCCGGGCCTAATTCCGCTAGTTCAGCCATTCTAGCAGGGCTCATCTCGTCCGGCGTGAAAACTCCGATGACATCATAGCCCAGCCACCTGACAAAGGCCTGCTGATGGAAGTTTACCAGTACCGGAATGTCTCCAACCTTCTGCTCTAGGGCTTTCTCCTGCAGCCGTGCCGCGAAGGCGTTAAACTCCTCTTCCCACCGGCCCTGTTTTTCCTCAGTGCCAAAAACAGCCGCCAGTCTCCGGGTCTGTTCCCGCAAGTTATCGGGGACATTGGTCGTTACAGTCTGAACCAGCCGCTCAGCCGGTAGATCTGCTGCCTCCACCAGTTTCTTAATAAAGGGTTCATATCCTGCCCAAACAAGATAATCGGCCTGCGTCACCAGGGCAATGTCGCTGGGCAGATAATCATACTCAGGAGGATGCCGCAGCTCAATGGGCGCCAAAATCGTTACATCATCAATTCCAGCAGCCTTCACCATCAAGGCTACCCAGCTGGTAGACGCCACAACCACCGGTTCCTCCGCCGCCAGCCCCGCTGCCGACCAGCCCAACAACGCCGCCATCAAGAGTCCCAGAACCATGACTTTCCGCCAATTTTTCACTGTTTGATCACCTCATACCTTGCTTCTCTTTTTTCAGCCGTCCAAGCGGCCTTTGACCACTGTAATAACCGCCAGGAGCACCACACCGACCAGGGTAATGGTGGGCCCTGTTGGTACATCAAAAAACAAGGAAAGGGTAAATCCCCCAACTGCCGACCCAATGCCGAACAGTGAGGACAAAAGGAGCGCTGACCTAAGATCCCGGGCTAGACTCAAAGCACTGAGACCAGGAAGTAAGATCAAGCCGTCGATAAGAAGGGCGCCCACCACCCTGATGGCCAGCCCGATAGCCAATCCAGTCAGCAGCAGCAGGCTATTCCGGATAATTCCCACCGGCACCCCCAGACTTTCCGCGAGTTCCTGGTTATACAGCACCAGCTGGACTTCCCGATAGAATAAGGTGAAACATCCGGCCACCACTGCCCCCAAGGCTGCAACAAACCAGACTTCCCTGGAGGTTACAGTCAGCAGGCTTCCAGTAAAAAGGGCAAAGGCCTCCATGGCAGGCACCCCAGCCTTATAAAACAGCAGAAATGCAACGGCCATGGTTCCTGTCATAAAAAAAGCACCTGTCAGCCCTGTGTCCACCTTCATCCTGTCTGACCACGGACCAAGAAGCAGCGAACTTATACCGATGGTTGCCAGGGCTCCGGTCAATGGCGGTATGCCCAGGCTCAGCCCGATAGCTGCCCCCAAAAGTCCCGCATGCATCAGGGCGAAGCGAATCACCGTTAGATTCAAGGTGGCAATCACCACTCCCAGTAGCGGCAAAGTAGCTCCTGTCACTACCGCCGCAATCATCGCCCTTTGAAAAAGTGGAATCTGCATATAGTCCATGAAGCTCAATATCCGCTACCCCCAAACCGACACTGGCTAGGTATCTGCAGGTTTAAGGACGCCTTCCCGGAGAACTACTGCCCGGTCGCTCACCTGCTGCAAACTGTCTGGATCATGACTTATTACCAAGATGCTGAGCCCCAGCTCCCGGCGAATACCAGCCAATAGATCCGGAAGGCCATCCCGGGCAGATACATCCAAGTACGTAGTGGGTTCATCCAATAGAAGCAGCCTGGGTTTCCGGACTATGGCCCGGGCAATAGCTACCCGCTGTTTCTGCCCGCCGGAAAGCTCCCGGCAATCAGATGAGGCCAGCTCCCCAAGGCCCAGAAGTTCCAGGGTTTCCCACACGAGCCTCCGATCCTCGGACGTGGGATGTCTAAGGCCGGCGAAACCGGTCCCCCAACGCCCCAGCAGAACCGCATCCTGCACCTTAATTGGGAGCCGTCCATCGGACCGGGCCTGGGGAACGTAACCTATTTGCCGGCGCACCCACTGCCGGGCTGCAGGGGAATCAATCTTCCGCCCCAGAACCTCTACCTCTCCCCGCCGGGGAAGAACGAGACCCATGATCACCTTGAACAAGGT
The DNA here is from genome assembly GCA_012735435.1 of Bacillota bacterium. GTDB lineage: Bacteria > Bacillota > Limnochordia > DTU087 > DTU087 > DTU087. The sequence continues at coordinate 15,850 of JAAYHH010000100.1, forward strand.
GGTCTTGCCGGCGCCATTTTCCCCTAAGATAGCACAGCATTCACCTTCACCTAGTTCAAAATCTACCCGCTTAAGCACCTGCTGCCGCCCATACCCAGCGGCGACATTACTTAGCTTCACAACTATCCGAGATTTACCAGCTCCATTCAAGTCACACTCAACCCTTTACTCCGGCTTCCTAGCCAGGATGAGATAACGCTCCTCACTATCCACAGACTGGAGAATTTCGAAACCAAGTTCCAACAGTTCCGCCGCAACAACATCCGCCGGCGGCAGAAGATCTTCCCTGAGCAAAGGGTGCTTGGAACTTCTATGGATCTCGTTAATTCTGCTCCTTGACTGAAAGTGGTTGATTAGAAGCTGCCCATCTACACCAAGGACCCGGCGAAACTCAGCCAAAGCCCGGCAGCGGTTCCGAAGATGGGGCAGCACTGAATTGCAGATAACCGCATCACAGGTGTTATCCTCTAAAGGCAAATCGTGGGCATCGGCATGCAGTGTCTCCACCCCCGGATTCCCCGACCAGACAGCCTCAATTTGTGCCAGCATCGCACTGGATATGTCGCAGCATATCCATTTCTTGGGCCTCTGCCGCAGACCCCCTTCTATAAGGACACCGGTACCTGCACCAACATCCAGCACTACTTTATCCTCAAGTTTCAAACCCTCCAACAGCTCCAGGACCGCGGCCAAGGGAGGCCCGGGGAGGCTGCTCCAATCTGCCGCGAGGGCATCAAAGATTGCTTCCCGCTCCTTGTCAAACATGGGTTTCCTCCAAGCATCATCTAGAACAATCGTGTTACGTTTCTGCCAATTAGTGTTACTTATTCAACGCTGCCCCCTGCATTCCTCTTACAAAAAGCATGTTCACCTAAAAAAATTCCAAGGACAAATCTGGATACAAGAAAGCCCGGAAAGCGCCGCATCGACACTATCCCGGGCTAATCCACCCTGGCAAGTTAAGTTCCACAGGTTTTACCTTCTCTTCTAGGTTTTGTCAAACCGCCGACCCCACGGCTGTCTGCCGAAACCGTGGCCTTCGTGATCTATCCGATGTACTGCTTGAGCATTACATGCCGGACAGTGGAGCTCCACACCCCTCTGGCCGTCGCCAAAGGACAGGGCAAACTCATGCCGGCATTCTCTACAGCGAAAACGCCGCTCAGCCAATCGATAGTGGCCTCCTTCTACCCGAAGTGCCTTACCTCTTACTAAAGCATCCGCTACTTTGGATCGGCTGGAGGTCAAGACCCTCTGGAAAGTAGGTCGCGATATGTTCATGCGGGCGGCACACTCTTCTTGCTCCAGCCCTTCCAAATCTTTGAGCCTTAGGGCTTCCAACTCTTCCACAGATAGTACAACCTCTTCCACATGCCGCCTGGGCACACCAACAGGTTTGAAGACAGTCACCTCCGGCATGAATTCTACCCGCCGCGGCTTAGGGGGTCTTGCCATATAACCAGCTCCTATCTTTCCATCGATATTGTAAGCATTGACCTCTATTCCTAATCGTCTTGGGACATTGGAATTCAGCCAAAAGGGACTCTTAACAGTGAGTTGCATAGAGTCCCTTTGCTGTGCAAATCCGGTGTTTTGGACTAAAGTCTACTGTGGAACCAATCAGCGGTCTTGTCGATCACTGCCCTTTCCCAGTCCTGTCGGTTGAAGGTATGATCTGCCCCGGCCACGATGAATTTCTCCTTCTCCCCGCCAACGGCCTCATAGTAGAAATCGGCATGTTCAACCGGCACAGTAGGATCGGCATCTCCGTGTACAATCAAAGCAGGACCGGGAAAACCTGCAGCCAGTGCCAGGGGATCTTGTTTCCGGGCATCTTCGTAAAAACTGTATTTTAGAACATTACCGCCTATATCAACATAGCCTTGTTCCCTTGCTTCACGGAGGAGTTCTTCTTCCCGCTCAAAAAGGTCAAATTTGGCAACAGCTGCCCATAGGGCCAGACACTTGACCCGCTTATCTAACCCTGCAACTGAAGCGGCGATCGCGCCTCCCATACTGAGACCCAGGACTCCCAGCCTCTCTCCATCAACCTCGGGCTGCTCCTGGAGGAAATCCAGCACTCTAATGGCATCGGCAATTTCACCGCTAACTGTCATATCGGCGAAATCACCTTCGCTGTCCCCTGAGCCGCGAAAATCAAAGCGTACCGCGGCAATTCCCTTCTGAACCAATGCCCGGGACATTTTGACGAACAGGCGATGGGGCTCTACTTTAGTGCCGGTAAAACCGTGATAAATGGCAACAGCCGGAAACGGTCCCTTTCCCTCCGGCAGATGCAGCATTCCCACCATTTGCTCTCCTTGACTGATCAGGGTAACCGGCTTTTCCAAAGCTATCCCTCCCTTGGGAAGAAAACCCATATTGAGTTCAATTTTCGTGTCATCCCGGACAAATCCTGCAGAAATGTCTTGCTGGATGGAAAGACTCCGGTAACCCGGTGATGGTAAGATCGGCCTTTCCCTGCGGCACCGTGCAAAATCGAAGCAGGCCATGCCCTAGAAGGGACATGGCCTGCTTTCGATAGGGGGTCCTTACGTTGTCGTTGTCTGTGGTATTACCGCTGTCAGTACCCTGCTGCCTACTGGTCTTTCGGTATTAGCTGTCTGTTCTGCAGAGATAACAGCTGCATTGAACACTGTCAGTGTCTGGGCCGGAACCAGACGGCCTACCCAAACATCCTGCGGCGATCTGTTCATGGTGGTTACTACCCAATTGTTGGTGTTAGCCTCTCTCAGCCACAGCTTATAGACCTCTTGGTTGAACTCCATTGGATCCGGCACATTGGAGGCAGTTCCCAGCACTACATTGTCTGTGTAATCCAAGAACAGAACTCCATCTGCATTGGGTGCCAGGTCTGTTGGCGCCATAACAATACACCGTCTGCCCATGGGAGGCGGCTGCACTGGGATGCAGATCCGCTGACCAGGTATCAAGTTGTTAGGATCGATGCCTGGGTTAGCTGCGATAATAGCTGCAACTGTTGTGCCGAACCTGGCTGCCAGCTCAAAGATGGTGTCGCCCGGCTGAATGGTATAGAAGAATCCCTGGCATACCGGCGGCTGCTGTACCGGGATGCAGATCCGCTGACCCGGTATCAGGTTGTTGGGATC
>JAAYHH010000101.1 GCA_012735435.1 Bacillota bacterium
ACCGCAGGGGAGTCCGGGAATCGCCCAATCCCCGCAGAACGGCACCGGCCACATTATACAGGAACATGCCCACCAGACCTGCCATAAAAATACCCATGTAGGTCATGGCCATATCCAGGATCTCATCGGGTGTGTTGATGAGCTTCAGCAGCGGCCCCCGAAACACAACGCCGATAATCGAGATCAGCACACCTAGTATGGTGAGGAGAATAATGGAGTTGGTGATGGTTTTGACCAGTTCCTTATGCTGCTGAGCTCCAAAATATTGGGAAACCAGGATGGTGGTGGCCATTGTGATGCCGTTGACCATAGCCACCAGCGCGAAGATGACGGGAAAACCAACGGATACGGCCGCTAAAGCATTGGGACCGAGGAAGCGGCCTACCCAGATGCTGTCAACGGTATTGTAAAAAGCCTGAAGCAGGTTTCCCAGAAACATGGGAAGTGCGAAGGCAATCAAGTGACGCGGAATGCTTCCCTGGGTGAAATCGGTGATTTTTTCAGTCTGCAACCGCAAAACCCCCTTCGACCTATTGACTTATCTTGCCCTCAGGGGGCCAGTTTGCCTCATTTGGCATATACAACCATTAGTCTACCACGGATGACAGAACCTAGCAAGAAGACTCGAATAGCCAGAATAGGGCGGTCCCTGCCTTACCCAATTTCCCCCAAGAATCTTCCCACCTTTTCCAAGAGAACATTGCCGTCATCGACATCCAAGGCTAGTGTTTCTATGGGGCACATTCCATCCCGGCTGCGGTTGAGTATATACGGGCAGGACTCCTCAAACTCCAGCTCTATGCCGGCTGCCTGCAAGGTTTCGATGGCTATTTCCGAGATAAGAGCAGCGTAAACGCTCTTGACCCTGCCCAGTATGCAGAATAAAGCAGCGGCTTTGCCGATCACTTTATCCGCTATGCTAGCTCCCTCCAGGGATTCTCCAAGTTCCTGAACAGCTTGATAAATAGGCCTTATACTGGTCTCTCTGCTGGTAAAAAGCAGTTTTCCGCCTTTGGCTATTACTAAGGCATAATCACCTGCCAAAAGCGTTCTCTTGGCTAAATCTAGGTCGTTAATTTGAGTCATTGGACTGCGTCCTTTCTTACCCTTGGTCTGGGGAATATTTCCCAATAAGAGTTCTCTTCCATCGGCCCTATACCTGCTTGGGAAGTTCCGGGAGCGTCGAGTAAATGAAAATGTTTGCGGCAGGCTCCTTCGTAGGCTTCCTAGTGCAACAGGATTTCATGCCGCCGGTCTTCTTTGGTTACATAGGGAACTTGCCCGGCGGTCATAATCAAGGGTGAAAGGAGTGTGAGTGATGTCTCAGCACCATCCCAAGGTAGTTTGCGAAGTAGACACATGTACCCACTGGCTGCCGGGGGAAGTATGCGGTGCCGCCAATATCGATATCCTCAATGAGGAGGAACAGGCGGCAGAATCGGTGGAGCACACCATGTGTAAGACCTTTGCGGAGCGCCGGGGTCTGGCTAACTTGATTGGCTCCGCGGATAACGTCAATTGGCGGGGTGCCATCGAAGCTGCAATTATGCCGGACCGGGAGCTGTCGCCAACTACCACCTGTGTAGTCGATTCCTGTGTCTACTGGGAAGACGGCAACCTGTGCATGGCCGATGAGATTCTTGTCAGCGGCAGCGGCGCCAAGGAATGCCAGGACACAAACTGCGAAACCTTTAGGAAGAAATAAAGTAAAAAAGCAGAATAACTTGCTGTCAAAGCCCGGCGGTGTCAGTGTCGGACGGTACTTGGGCGTGGAGAACTGTTTGGGCATGGGGAAGGCTGCTTTAAGGGGGCCTTCCCTTAATGTTTAGGGGTCTAGAGCATGGGGTCTAACGCTGATTCTGAAGTACTGCAGCCGGTTCTCAACAGCTCGGGGAAATAAAGGGTATGGGCCTTCCCTGGCTAATTTTGGGTTTAGTAGATAGAAGGAAAACCTATAGAAGGCCAGTTGAGTTGAAAGGAAGGATCATGATGGAAGTGTTGTTTTTAGGAACCGGTGCAGCAGAGGGATGGCCGGGAGTTTTTTGCCAGTGCCGCTCCTGTGAAGAAGCCCGGGGACTGGGCGGCAAGAACATACGCACCAGGACTTCTGTTCAGATCGACGGTAAGTACAAATTTGACCTGCCTCCAGATACCTACCACCACGTGCTGACCCATAAGCTAAATCTCGCTGATATCCGCCATTTGTTTATCACCCATTGTCATGAGGATCATTTCTACTGGCAGGAACTGGCCATGCGGGGTCAGCCTTTTGCCCACATGGGCCACCAGGAGGTACTCCATGTCTACGGCGACAGGTGGGTAAAGGAGACGGCTGATTGGCAGGAACTCACCGATGCAGGGATTTCTTTCCATGAGGTGGAGCCCGGCGGGAGCTATCAAGCAGGCGAAGCCCGCCTTTTTCCCCTTAAAGCCAATCACATGGAGAATAGGGGTGCCCTCATCTATGTTTTCCAGAAGGATGAAATCAGTCTGCTGTACGGCCATGACAGCGGCTTTTTCTACGAAGAAGTTTGGACGCAGCTGAGCCGGTTCCGTCTGGATTTGGCGGTGCTGGAATGCACCCACGGTGATGAAGACGTTTGGGACAACCACATGGGAATCCCTGCGGTGCTAAAGACCCGGGAGCGGATGCTGGAGACCGGCATCGCTTCAGAGGAGACAATTTTTGTTGCTACCCACTTCTCCCACAACGGCGGCCTGCTTCACCATGAGCTGGAGGAGCGGCTCAATCCCCACGATATATTGGTGGCTTATGATGGGATGCGCCTGAGGGTACCCCGGGGAAGCTAAGGGGCTGTGGGGAGGAATCCGTCTTTCCGGCGGGAATGTTTAGCCGGGGCTGGTTACTGCTTCCAGCCGGCCAATATGCCAGGAAAGGAGAGAACCTATGGCCATTCGGGTAACTGTGTGGAATGAGGGGCGACATGAGCAGATCAATGAAGAGGTCCGGCGGGTGTATCCCGAGGGCATCCACGGCGCGATTGCCAATCATCTCCTCACCCAGGGCATGAAGGTCAGAACTGCAACATTGGATGAACCGGAACACGGCCTTACTGACGAGGTCTTAGCTGATACCGATGTTCTCATTTGGTGGGCGCATATTGCCCATCATGAGGTCAGTGATGAAGTAGTGGATAAGGTATACCAGCGGGTGCTGGACGGCATGGGTCTTATTGTTCTCCATTCCGGCCATTTCTCCAAGATTTTCCGCAAGCTGATGGGAACCACCTGTGACCTTAAGTGGCGGGAGATCGGGGAGAAAGAAAGGCTTTGGGTGGTTGAGCCGGGGCATCCTATTGCTGAAGGCATCGGCGAGTATATTGAACTGCCCAACACGGAAATGTACGGTGAGCGGTTTGATATCCCGGCACCGGATACCCTGGTGTTTATCAGCTGGTTTGCCGGAGGGGAGGTTTTCCGGAGCGGCTGCTGCTACCATCGGGGAAGGGGCAAAATCTTTTACTTCCGTCCGGGGCATGAGACATTCCCCATCTTCCATAACAAGGATATTCAGCGGGTGCTGACCAATGCTGTCCGCTGGGCAGCTCCAGTTGACGGCCCTGTACCGAGATTCGGCCATCATCCCGAGCCGCTGGAAAAGTTCGAAGGATAAGAAGAGCGCTTAAGGGATAAGGAGAGCTGCCCCATAGAGAGCTGCCCCATGGGCGGCTCTTTTTGCCTGCGGGCGGGGTTTAACTCGACCACAGAAATCCTTGACCACGCAAATACCGTGCCGCGAGATATAAGGGCTCAAGAAATACAGTCGGAGATGGCGGTAAATGAAGGGTCAGTGCTGGACGCTGCCCCCGGCCCTGTGTTACCCTGGTCATAGGCAAAAGAAGGGAATGAGCTTATTTGAACTTACCAGAAGTTGTAATCTATACCGACGGGGCCTGCTCCGGCAACCCGGGACCAGGAGGCTGGGCGGCTGTATTGATTTTCGGTCCCCACCGGAAAGAGATCAGCGGCTATGAGCATGCAACTACAAATCAGCGGATGGAAGTTACGGCAGCCATCCGGGGATTGGAGGCCCTGAAACGTCCTTGTTCTGTAAAGCTCCACAGCGACAGTGCTTACCTGA
>JAAYHH010000102.1 GCA_012735435.1 Bacillota bacterium
GCATTATCAGTACGTAATCCTTGATGTGGTAGATCAAGATTCCCTGAAGACAATCGCCAATGCCTTACACCAGCTGCCTGTTCTTGGGGGCAGCTCCGCATTGGCTGAGGAGCTGCCGGTAAATGTGAGGGAAAGGAATATCCAAGGCCTTGGTTCCTTGCCGCCGTCCAATGGAATGGGCATTTTATGTGCCGCTGGCAGCCTGATGCCCCAGACTAAAGCCCAGGTGGAATACATGCGGCAAAAGGGTGCTTCGATACTGGAGCTAGATACCCTGAAAATCCTTGATGATGGAGAGCGAACTATGACAATCCAAGAGCTCTGCCGCAGGATAGGCGCAGCCCTGCAGCAGGGTGATGATGTTGTTGTGCATACCAGTAATGATCCCGAGGTTGTAGCAGAGACCAAGAAGATGGGACAGGCCCAAGGACAGTCCACCACCGAGGTTTCCCGGATTGTGTCGGAGGCACTGGCGGAGGTGGTAGCTAGCTGCGTAGAACAGCTGGGGCTCAACCGCCTCCTGATTGCCGGTGGCGACACTTCAGGGGCAGTCTGCTCTAGGCTCGGCATAAAAGGAATGCGGGTGTGGCAGGAGCTAGAGCCTGGAATCCCTTCTTGCATATCCCTGGGGGATGTGCCGTTATTCTTGGTACTAAAATCAGGTAGTTTCGGCGGTCCGGACTTTTTCGCCAAGGCGATAGCCCACTTAAGGACTGGGAGCTAGCTGCCGGGCAACCTCCTTGAGTAGTCCGCGGCATGGTCTGAGCAGCTTTTGACTGGAGCTGTTGTGTGAGGAAAGGATCTGGGAGGTAAACATGCGGGGTCTGGCAATAATTCTTATGTTCCAGTTGGCAGGGGAGATTCTGGTAACCTTGACAGGAATTCCCTTTCCCGGTCGGGTACTCGGCTTGCTCCTCCTATGGCTTGCCCTAACTAGGGGTTGGGTGGCAGCGGAATCGATTGAGGCTGCGGCCAATTTTCTCTTACAGAATCTAACACTGTTCTTTACTCCCATTGTAGTAGGTGCAGTGGTCTATCGGGAGGTACTTGCCGCCCACTGGTTTGCCATCAGCCTCGGCCTGCTTCTCAGCACAGCCGCGGGACTGCTGGTGACCGGAAAGGTTGCCCAGCGTCTCGAAAAGGTGGGATCTAAATGACGGCAAGCTATGGTGTTCTAGCCGAGATAGTCTCTTCCAAGACCTTTGGCGCAGCTTTTACTGTGTCTATATTTCTGCTTGCCCAGAGGCTGCACCGCCGGTATCCCTCACCGGTTACCCATCCACTTCTCATCAGCAGTCTAGGCATCATCTTGTTTCTGGAGATATTGGAGATAGACTACTCCAGGTACAATCAGGGAGGAGAATTAATCAGCTTCTTTCTCGGCCCAGCTACAGTAGCTTTGGCACTTCCCCTCTACCGCCGGACAGAGGAGATACGCCGCCGGGTAGTGATGATTTTGACCAGTGTCGGGGCCGGCGCGGCAGCTGCCATGGTAGTTGCCGCTTTGGTGGTCAAACTCTTGGGAGGAGGACCCCGGTTAGTCCTTTCCATGATTCCTAAGTCGGTAACTACACCTATTGCTGTCGAGATTTCAGCAATCATCGGCGGCGAAGGGGCTTTGACCGGCGTGTTTGTGGTGCTCACGGGGATCTTGGGAGCCATGTTTGGACCGGAATTTCTGCGGGTTTGCGGCATTCGAGATGAGAAAGCAATGGGCCTTGCTTTAGGAACAGCCTCCCACGGGATCGGTACAGGCAGGGCCCTGAAAGAAGGTGAAACTATCGGCGCCTACAGTGGTTTAGCTATGGGATTAGCCGGGCTGATTACTGCGATCCTGGCACCCTTAGCAGTGATTGTCATGGAATGGTTTTAAGGGTCTGAATCACTCTTATTTTAGGGTGCGTATTCAAGAACATGGGGCAGAGCTCGGTAAGAATCCACTCCCATGTCTCTGTTCTCAACGGGTTGACCAGGGTATCTAACTGTGATCCAGGTTCTTACTGTGACGGCATCAAACCCCTTGATTAGCCTAGTTGTTCCTTTGGGAAGCTCAGGGTTTGCTCGTCTAATCGTCCATGTTGGCTGCCTATGCAGTTCTTCTGAGTGCCACTCCACCTTTGGCGGCTGGAAATTCCCATACAAAGCTACATACAAGCGTCCCTCTACAAATTCAGCCCATAGGAGAACAGGGGAGTTCTTGTTGTTGCGGAAGCGGAAGTCCTTTGCCCCCCAGGCAATGGTCGCGTCCCGCCCAGGAGGTACATAAGTTACCATCATACTGTGGGGATGTCGTTCAACTACCTGCAGGTCAGCAGCGATTGCAACATTATATAGGCATGATGCGATTTTACATACGCCCCCTGCCAGGGTGCCGATGATGTCTGTGCCGATGTAAGTTGGGCCTTTGGCATAGCCCCTTTCTGCCGTAAAGGGTCCAATGATGCTGTTAAGGGAGGCGGTCTCGCCGGGCGGTACTATAGTCCCCGACAGGTAAGATGCGGCAATGGCGATATTGATCTCTTCCTCGTACATAGGGTCAGAAACTGCGATTCCGAAAGCAGAGATGAGGCGTTTAGCTCCTAGCTGCTCCTGGAGGCGGATTAATTCACGGGGCTTGTCGGCATACCAGGGAAGGTCCTTCTCCGCCAGATATGTACTAGATTCTTCTTTAGCTGACCAAGATGGGAGCATATGACAGCGGCAGTCTGGCTGCGGCTGAGAGGAAGTAGATTGGACGATACGCCCATTGTTCCAAGTGTCATGGATCAGTGACTCACTGGTGCAGATTAGGGCAGGGGAGCTGTGGCTGTAAACGAGATACAAGGCGATAATTACTCCAAAGGCGGCGTAGTCCCGCAGACGCCGAGCTGTTGAAATTGACAGCTTTAAGCTTCTTCTGAAGTGGAGTTTTCGGGGCAATGGACTTCCCCCTTTGGGGCAGCTGATCTTGTGTTTGATAAAATAAATGTATGTAGGGCATAGGGAGCATATGCGGCTGCTTAGAGTGTAGAATTTTCGTTTGAACAAGCTGCCATTCATGTTATAATAGGGGAGGTTTATTAGGATTTTTTTGTAGGAGGAGATTAAATGAAGATCCTTGTTATAAACAGTGGGAGCTCATCCCTGAAATACAAGGTTTTTGACATGACCGACGAAAGCGTCCTGGCCTCTGGTCTTGTTGAAAAAATAGGGATAGCAGGCGACTCTCAGCTGGTGACTTACCAACCCACAGGCAGAGATAAAATCAGGGGAGAAGAGTCGCTGCCAACCCACCGGGATGCTTTGCGGCATGTATTGAATCAGCTTTCCGACCCTGAAGTTGGGGTGGTGGACTCCTTGTCAGAGATCCGAGCAGTTGGCCATCGGGTTCTCCACGGCAAGGAGCTTTTTACGGAATCGACCCTGATAACTGAGAAAGAGGTCGAATTGCTTAAGACCTTGATCGAGGTGGGTCCGCTGCATATGCCCGCTAACATAGGGGGTATTGAGGCCTGTATGGCTCTCATGCCGGGAGTTCCTCAAGTTGCGGTATTTGACACTGCGTTTCATCAGACCATGCCCAAGGCAGCGTATTTGTATGCACTCCCCTATGAGTATTATGAGAGATTCGGCATCCGGCGCTACGGCTTCCACGGCACCTCCCACCGTTATTTGACCCAGCGGACTGCGGAACTTATGGGGAAGAGTCCCGATGAGATCAACTTGATCACATGCCATCTCGGAAACGGCAGCAGTCTTGCGGCTGTTAAGGGCGGCAAATGCTATGACACCAGCATGGGATTCACTCCCCTAGAGGGATTGGTTATGGGTACCCGGTGCGGAGACATAGATCCCGCCATCATTCCCTTCCTTGGCAATAAGTTGAATCTCTCTTGGGATGAGCTCGATACACTGATGAACAAGAAGAGCGGGCTACTTGGTCTTTCCGGTGTCAGCAGCGACATGCGGGACCTAGGGGCCGCCCGGGAGCAGGGCAATGAACTGGCTCAGATAGCCTTTGATGTATTTATGCATCGGCTGGTAGCTTACATTGGCGCCTACTATGTGGAATTGGGAGGAGCCGATGCTATAGTCTTTGCCGGTGGTATTGGAGAGAACGATTCAGAGGTCAGAGAACTCGTTTGTGAGCGGCTGGCGGTTCTGGGAGTTTCCATTGACCGCGAACTCAACCGCAGTGTGAGAAGTCGAGAGGTTAAGCTCTCCACCGAGGATTCCGCCATTGAAGTGTGGGTAGTGCCTACAGATGAGGAGCTCATGATTGCGAGAGATACACTGGCACTTTCCAAAGAAGTAGTCCAGGCTTAAGGAACGGATTTAGATCTGGATGATTTAAGAGCAGCAGAGGTGGTAATAGAGCACCTTTTGGCTCCTGTCCTCAGCTTGAGAGCTGCGGTGCTTAACGAAATGTTGAAGCCTACCCTCTCTACGGGGAGGGTAGGCCTTTGGTTATTTCTGCTTGTCCTTTGGTCTGAAGGTTACGCACTGGGTTTCTGAGGAATAGTCAGCCTTATCTTGTTCTGTCCGGGAACCGACTTCCATATCACCTCGGCCGGCCCGACTGGGTGAAACCTGGACCGTGGCAACTTGGATGGAATCAGCTCTGCAAATATTGTCGGACCAGTAGACGCAGTTTTCCACGGAGCACTTGATTCTTTCCACAGTATACCTCCTCTAAAGGATAGAGTGTGTGAGCTATTCCCTGTTAGTGTTCCTGACCTTAGGGATGTTTATTATTTGGCTGGGGAAATTGATCCGAGTAGGGGATGGGCAGGCGGGCTGCGGTGGGTAGGGCTTGACAAGGGTCCGAGGGACATGTTATCATCATAAAGCCGCAGGGGCGGCAACAGTCCCTTAACAATAAGTAAGCTAATATATCGGCACCGTCAAAGCACCATTGAGGCAGCAGATGGTGCTGTACAGGCTTAAGGTCGGATGGGAAGCACGTTGACCGAACCAAAGTGAAAAATTGGTGTTGACATGTTAGGGGGCAGCAAGTATAATAAGAACTTGCCGGGCGGTTGAGTCCGGCGAAACAACTTGAACCTTGAAAACTGAACAGCGTACAGAAAGCTTGTGCGAGATTTCTGATTAAGCCAGAATCAAATCCCGTCAGGGATTTGGATAAATCTTTCACGGAGAGTTTGATCCTGGCTCAGGACGAAC
>JAAYHH010000103.1 GCA_012735435.1 Bacillota bacterium
AGGGCTCTGGTGAGCATTGTTACAATTTCGGCTCTAGTAATTTTCTCATCTGGGTGGAACTTGCCGTCTGGATAGCCTTGAATAATCCCCTTTGCCGCTAGGGCACTGATTTCATTCTTGGCCCAGTTGCTGTGGATATCAGAGAATGGGGCTTGGCCGGCGGAATCAACAATATGAAACGCCCTAGCCAAAATCCGGGCAAATTCAGCTCTGGTAATTGGGTTTTTGGGGCGAAATGTCTCATCAGGATAACCACTGATCACTCCCTCTGCCACTAAAGCTTGGATATCGGCCTTAGCCCAGCTTGCTGATATATCCTTGAGCTCAGCGGCAGTGGTGGTGCTGCTCATGAGCAATACCATTAGGAGAGCCATGATTGCCATAGAGAATTTATGGTGTCGCATCGACATAAACCTCTCCCTTCCTGTATGTCTTCCCTAAGAGTTCGGCGGCAGCATGGCCGTGGGTATGGGACTTAAGTCCCGTCCCGCTGAGTTCATCCTAACATAACATGAATCGCAATACTACTTTTATTGAAATGTAAGTTCAGACGATAGAGTTAAGTTATGTATACTACTGCCGCAATTTGGTACCATACCTGTGCTGGGCCTCCAGCGGCGGGGGGCAAAGAGGTAATTTCGCCCGAAGTATGGAATACTTGCTGAAGACCTAATGGCAGCCTGCACTTCGCAGGTTCTTTGGAAAAGAACCTGACGAGTAGGCCCATGTTTAGTGAATCTTATAGCCCTGAGGTGGTAATATGCAAACCGGGACCGGTAATTCCCAGGATAAAGTTGTGCTGGTGGATGGAAACAGCCTCATTCACCGGGCCTTTTATGCTATTCCGACTTTGACGACCAGTCAAGGAGAGCATACCAACGCAGTACTTGGTTTTACTACCATGCTCTTGCGGCTCTTGGAGGATGAAAAGCCGGATTACATTGCCGTCGCTTTTGACTTAGCCGGTCCCACTTTCCGCCATGAAGAGTTCGAAGACTATAAGAGCCATCGTCCCAAAATGGCGGATGAGCTGGTGTCCCAAGTCCCACTGATCAAAGAAGTAGTTGATGCTTTTTCCATACCAATTGTGGAAATACAAGGCTATGAAGCCGATGATGTCATCGGCACCTTAGCTTGTTACCATAGAAATTTGGGACGCAAAGTGCTGATAGTTACTGGGGACCGGGACTGTCTCCAGTTGGTTAACGAAGATACCATCGTTTTGATCACCCGCCGGGGAATCAGCAGCTTGGAAGCTTACGATGCGAAACAAGTGGAGGCCAAGCACGGAGTACCGCCGAGGCTGATGGCGGATCTGAAGGGGTTGATGGGGGATTCGTCAGATAATATTCCCGGCGTACCTGGAATAGGTCCCAAAACTGGAGCAAAGCTCCTTAAGCAATTCGGCAGCCTAGATGGTGTTCTCGATAACATCGACAAACTGCGGGGAAAGCAGCGGGAGAATCTGGAAAGGTACGCAGATCAGGCAAGACTGAGCCGAAAACTTGCCACCATCAACTGTCAAGTTCCTGTAGATTGCGAGCTTGTTCCCTATGCCAGGGAAATGTGGCAGGAGGACAGGCTGTATGAACTGTTTTCCCGCCTGGAGTTTAAGAGTTTGATTTCCCGTCTGGAGCTTTCGGGAGACCGGCCGGCGGAGATTTCAATTGGCCGGGAACAAGATTTCTGCCTTTTCTCTTCTTCCGGGGAGTTTGAGGCCTTTGTTAAAGGCTTGAAGGATCGGAGGGGCGGAGCTGGCGATGTCATCTATTTCGATCCGTATATCGATGGGGATGACAGCATCGACGCTGTCTTGATAGGTCTCGGCCTCAGTGATGGAAAGAAGAGCGGGTATCTTCCAATTTCTCCATCAGAGGAAATGGCAGCTTTGCTTAAGGAGCTGTTTGGGGAAGCTCGCCTGGTGAAGGTTTGCTTTGACAGCAAGGCTTTCTACCATGCCCTGGTCAACCTGGGCTTTGCGCCGGAGGGCTCTTTTTTCGATATTTCTCTGGCAGCATACCTATTAAACCCCGGCCAGAATATCCAGGGTTTGGATGATGTGTTATTGCAGGTATTGGATGTTTATCAACCCAGCATAGAGGAATTAACCGGAAAAGGTGCCAAGGCCATCCCCCTGGCAGAGGTGGGGCACCAGCGGCTGGCAGAGTTCAGCAGGACCCGGTTGGTCCAGCTTCCGGTTCTTTATGCCAAGCTGGAGGAAGAGCTGCAGAAGAACGAACTAGCTGACCTTTACAGGGAGATAGAACTGCCCTTGGCACGGGTGCTGGCTGTTATGGAGCGGCGGGGAGTTGCGGTAGATGTCGATGAACTTCGGGCCATTTCCGAGGAGTTCGGAGAACGAATTAACCGCCTGGCTGAGCTAATTTATTCCCAAGCCGGCATGGAGTTCAATATCAATTCACCGAAGCAGCTGGGTGAAGTCTTGTTCGACCGCTTGGGTCTGCCGGTGCTTAAGGAGACCAAGACCGGCCCTTCAACCAGTGCGGAAGTGCTGGAGCAGCTGGCAGAGGAGCATGAAATCGCCGGGTTGGTGATGGATTATCGGCAGCTGGTTAAGTTAAAATCCACATATCTAGATACCCTGGAGCCTTTGGTCCACCCAGTCACCGGACGGATACACACCAGCTTCCATCAAAGGGTGACAGCCACCGGCCGGCTTTCCAGTGTGAATCCCAATCTGCAAAACATTCCAGTCAGGACTGCTGATGGCAGGAGGATCCGGCGGGCCTTCATCGCTGGGAATCCCGATTATGTGCTTTTGGCTGCCGACTACTCCCAGATTGAACTGCGGGTTTTAGCCCACATGTCCCAAGACCCTGCTTGGCTCGAAGCCTTTAGGGCTGGAGCGGACATTCACGCCAGGACAGCGGCGGAGGTCTTTGGCCTTAAGATGGATGAAGTCACGCCGGCCTTACGGAGTGCTGCCAAGGCCATTAATTTCGGCATTGTATATGGAATCAGCAGCTTCGGTCTGTCCAAAGGCACAGGCCTTCCTGTCCAAGAGGCCCAGGCGTATATAGACAGGTATTTTGAAAAATACACTGGTGTTAAGGAATATCTGGATAGAACCGTAGAGGAAGCCAGGGAGCAGGGGTATGTTACTACCCTTTTCAACCGCCGTCGCTATCTGCCGGATATCCGGAGCAGACGGTGGGCTTTGCGGAGCTTTGCTGAACGGGCAGCGATGAATGCCCCCATCCAGGGGTCTGCGGCAGATATCATTAAGAAGGCCATGATCGCCGTGGAGCAGAGGATTGCAGCAAGTAATCTCCGGGCCAAGATGCTGCTCCAGGTACACGATGAGTTGGTATTTGAGGTCCACATAGAGGATCTGCTGCCGGCTGCCCACTTGATCAAGGAGACTATGGAGGGAATTGTGACACTTGATGTACCGCTGGTAGTAGAGGTGCAATCGGGCCGGAACTGGGGTGACGTGGTACCGGTCTTTGAGGAGAACAAGCAGTAGTGAGGTGGACAAGGTGCCGGAGCTGCCGGAAGTAGAGACTATTCGCAGAACACTCAAGGAAAAGATCTTGTGGCGGCCGATCCACGGAGTAGAGGTATTATACCCGAAGGTACTTCGCAACTGTGACCAGGAACAGCTGGAAAAGGCGCTTGTGGGCAGAAGCTTCACTAAGCTGGACCGCCGGGGGAAGTACCTGATCTGCTCTTTGAATTCAGACCATCGACTAGTCATTCACTTGCGGATGACCGGTAGACTAGTAGCAGTGCCGGTGGATGCTGCGGTGGAGAAGCACACCTCAATCCGCATTCATTTGCGGGACCAGCTAGATTTGCGTTTAGTTGATCAGCGGAAGTTTGCCACCATAGACCTTTTGCGGGGGCCGGGCTGGGGCTCCATCAAGGCTCTAGAGAATTTGGGAAAGGAACCTTTAGATGAGGGCTTCACCCCGGCATATCTGGCCGAGCAGCTCTCTGGACGAAGGGCAGCGGTAAAGTCGGTCCTTTTGGATCAGCGCCGGGTTGCTGGCCTTGGCAACATATATGTAGATGAAAGCTTGCATAGAGCAGGGATTTTCCCCGGCAAGATCGCCGGTGAGATAACGGGGGCAGAAATAAAGCGCCTTCATCAAAGTATTCAAGAGGTAATTAGGGAAGGGATCGCCCACCGAGGTACGACTTTTCGGGATTATGTAGATGGTGAGGGGCGCCAAGGAGGATTCCAGGCTTTGCTGCGGGTATATGGTAGAGAAGGAGAACCGTGCAGCACATGCGGTGAGTCCATTGCCAGGATAAAGCTTGCCGGCCGCAGTTCTTTTTTTTGTCCCCGCTGTCAGAGAGAGTAGGTTTACTGTAAAGCAGAGGCACTAAGCCTATGGCCTGGGAACGGCTCTGGCCTTTGATTCTGTAGGTATTGGGCTGGCGGCGGCTTTGGCTGGACTTCCACTGCTAACCACTTGTGTGAGTGTAACTGTTGTCAGCTTTCTAGCCCTCACCTGTGGGCTGCTTCTGGGCTCTAGATGGGCCACCCATCCAAAGATATCTGCAGCGGTTTTGAGCCGCCTGTCGGAAGTAGCCATCGGAATATGGTGGATTTGCTTAGGTGGGAGGTGAAGGGGGTGCTGGTTGTTGGGTTAACTGGCGGGATTGCCAGCGGAAAAAGCACCACCGCTAATTACCTCAAAGAACTAGGTTTTGTCATTCTAGATGCTGATCAGTATGCCAGAGATGCGGTCAAGCCAGGTACAGCCGGATGGCAGGAGATCATGGAAGTCTTCGGACCTGAGTATTTTCATCCCAATGGTGAGCTCAATCGCGGTAAGTTGGGCCAGTTGATTTTTCAAGATGCTGCTGCAAGAAAGCGGCTTAATGAAATAGTTCATCCCAAGGTAATTGCCATGATCGAGCAAGGCATTCAGACTGCTGAGCAGCAGGGGGAAGCCTTGGTCTTTGTTGACGTGCCCCTGCTCTACGAAATTGGATTGGATAAACGCATGGATACAGTGATAGTTGTCAGTGTAGATCCAGAGATCCAGCTTCAGCGGCTGCAGCAGCGGGATAGCCTCTCCCGGGAAGAGGCCCAGCGCCGGGTGGATTCCCAGATGCCCTTGGCCTTGAAGGTGCAGCAGGCGGAATATGTTGTAGATAACTCCGGTTCCATCGAGGAAACCCGGTCTCAGGTAAAGAAAATAGTAGACAAGCTGTTGGCAAGGAGTGCAGTAGATATGGATAAGATGCGGAAAAATGGTAGTCAAGGAAATTCTCCGCTGGAGCTTAAAAGGGATATTGGAAAACCTGATCGGAAATGGAGAGTGGCGCTGATAGCCCATGATGAGAAAAAGCCGGCAATGCTCAAGCTAGCAGGCGGGTTTAAGGAGATTCTCAGTCGATTTGATTTGGTAGCTACAGGTACCACAGGCAAGATCCTGAGGGAAGAGGTTGGGCTTGAGATCAAGCGCATGCAGTCCGGCCCCTACGGCGGCGATCAGCAAATCGGAGCTATGGTAGCCGACGATGAGGTGGATTTGGTGATCTTCCTGCGGGACCCCTTGACGGCACAGCCCCACGAGCCGGATATCACCGCTCTCCTGCGGGTATGTGATGTTCACAATGTACCACTGGCTACCAATGAGGCTACGGCAGCTATGCTGCTCTTGGCCTTTGGAGAGCTGGACAGAGAGAATGACTAGAGTTGAACTGCGGTAATGCCGAAGGTATTCACACATAAACTAGGAACGCAAGTCCTTGGCAGCTTATGAAAATGGTTCAGGCGTCTAGGGGTTAGGTAATAACTTGAGCAATAATGCGGTGGATAATTCGCGGTTTAGGGGGCCTTTGATCCTTTGCGTCGGAGAAGGAGTTTATTTTCCGTGATCATTATTATGACTGCGGCTGTTCTGCTGCTGAACTGGACGGTGGTTCTGCGCTGGTTTTATCCGATCCGATATATCGATGAGATCTCGGCACACACCCAGGCCACCGCTTTGGACCCCTATCTAATAGCCGCACTGATTAGAGTGGAGAGCAACTTCCGTCCTGATGTGCGCTCCCCAAAAGGAGCTACCGGTCTTATGCAGCTTATGCCGGAAACCGCCAAGTGGATAGCAGAGCAGCTGCAGTTGGACATTGAAGACGCGGACTTATTAGATCCGGATATCAACATTCGCCTGGGTACTTGGTACCTGACCATGCTGCAGAAGGACTTTGACAACAACTTAGTCGTTGCTTTGGCCGCGTATAACGGCGGTCGGGGCAATGTGTCCCGCTGGCTGGCGGAAGGTCAGTGGAATGGCAAGCTAGAGGATGTGCGGAATATACCGTTTTTGGAGACCCGCCTTTACGTGCAGCGGGTGCTGGCGGTATATGCGTGGTATGTCCGCATTTACCGGGGAATGTGGCCTCCCCCCGCTACAGAATTGCCGGTACTGCCGGAGATTGGGCACCATGTGGAGGCATGGTGGCACCGGACCAGACAGATGCTGGACGGCCGCCGGCAGGTGCCCAGGCCCGACAGCTAGAAACAGCATAATTATGCAGAGAACTTGCATAATCCCCGGTTCTTTGCAAAGGGAAATTCTGCCATGCTGGATATTGTATACATGAACAATTGAAGGTTTCATCGGTTTTTTTAACTGATTGCACAGGAATCTTCCGACCAAATGGTTGATTCCTGGTGTTTTTTTATGCCAAACAGGAAGGATTTTCGCCTATTGCTTAGAAATAAAATATCATGCCTTGCACTTTTAGGGTTCAATCTCAAAGTTTGACTGCCGCGGGCTAGAAAAGGAAGAAAATCAATGTCAGAGACAATACGAACAAAGAAAGACCAGATCCTGAACATAGCCCGTCAGGACCCGTTTCTCAAGGTTGAAGAGATTGCTGCCAAGGTGGAGACGACTCCCCGTTATGTTCGGACCATACTCTCGGAAGCGAAGGTCTCTTTGATGCAGCTGAGACGCAGCTACGCCCGGAGAATGGAAGAACGTTTGGGTATAGATACGGGTGCAGAGGGAAGATGGCATGATGGAGATTCTGCTGTAGCTAATAGCGGTAAGGGACTCGACGTCAATGAGATTAGGGTCTGTAAAGTTAAGCAGCCTGAATGGGCCAAACGGCTGAGAGTTCCCGATGATGAACCTTTACTTATGGTGACCCGGGTGCAAGCAGTTGATGGAAAGCCGGTTTTTGTCAGCCAGATAGTGACGACCGGTGAACTAAGCTTGTCTGAAGAAAGTCTGCATAAAGGCAATCCCTTGCGGGAGCTTCTGGGCTTGATGCAGCCCGAGGTGACCGAGTTCCGGGAGCGGAGCCTGGAAGTAGAGCCTGCCGATTCCGATACAGCTGCCTATTTAGGCATAGCACGGGGTGAACCCGTTCTCCGTTCCGGCAGGCTGATTGTCACAAGGGGTCAGCCGGTTGGGTTGGAGTTCAGCATATTTCCGGCCTATGCAGTGCGGCTTGTATTGGTAGGAGAAGGAGATTATGAACTGCAGGTAGAGGAGAAGACAGGTTAACTTGGTCAGCTTTAGCTTTCGGGCAAACAGACATCAGTTTGCAGTAACTGCTGTTGTTGCCCGGCAAGCTGATATACGCAAGGAAAAAAGCCAGAAAGGAGGACAGCGCGGCTTAGCGAAGATAAAAGGGTAAGGTCACAAAGCAGTTGAGTTTTAGCGTAGGTACATGAGATGCAAGTGATTTTTAGGAGGGTGAGAAGAGAACATGCGACGACACATAGTACTTGTGTTAGCTGTTGCATTGGCGTTGGCTCTGATGGGCGGCGTCGCCGTCGCTGAGCAGCCGAAATACGGCGGAATCTGGAAGGATGCTTTGGGGGCGAATCCTCCCCACCTGGATCCAGTATTTGCCACCGACACCACCTCTGCTGAGGTTGGCTATCAGATCTTTGAAACCCTGGTGGGCCTAGATCCGGACGGCAATGTGGTTCCCTTGCTGGCAGAGTCCTGGGAAGTGCATGACGGCGGGACCAGATTTGTCTTCAATCTGCGGAAAGGTGTGCACTTCCACGCAACCACCGAAGGCGGCACTCCCACTGCCAACGGCGGGCGGGAAGTTACAGCCCACGACTGGGTGTGGACATTTAACTATATCTGCAGCCCAGAGACCAATTCTCCGAGGGCATACTTTGTAGACATGATCAAGGGCTATGAGGAGTACCAGTCTGGTAAGGCTGATCGTCTGGCCGGTGTTACCGCTCTTGACGACTACACCTTGCAGATTGAGACTTCGTATCCCTTTGCTCCCTTCATTCAGGTATTGACCTATAATACCTTTGTGGTTCTTCCCAAGGAAGACATTGAGAAGTGGGGCACTGCAGACTTCAACTTCCATCCAGTCGGCACCGGTCCTTTCAAGTTTGAGCAGTGGCTGCAGGATGAGAAGATCGTTCTCTCCCGCAATGAGAACTACTGGATGAAAGATGAGTACGGCAATCAGCTGCCTTATCTAGATGGTATTGAGTATCGCATTATCGTAGATTACACCATCGAGTACACCGAGTACAAGCTGGGCAACATCTACCAGAGCTATGTGGATACTCCATACTATGAAGAGGCTAAGAGCGGCGCTGTCGGTCAGTTCTTTGAGCGTCCGCAGATGGGTACCTACTACTACGGCTTTAACGTAGAGCTGGAGCCCTTCACTGACAAGCGGGTACGGCAGGCATTTAACTATGCCATCGACCGTGAGACTTTGATTGACATTGTGTTGGAAGGCAGAGCCAGTCCGGCTAAAGGAGTACTGCCTCCAGGAATGTTCGGCTATAACCCGGACCTTGAGGGATATGAGTACAATCCTGAAAAGGCCAAGCAGCTCCTAGCTGAGGCCGGCTATCCCAATGGGTTGGAGGTTACTCTCCAGTACAATACCAACCTAGGTCACAAGCGGTTGGCCGAGGCGCTGCAGGCTCAGTTTGCCCAGATCGGCGTTAAGCTGAATCTGCGGAACGTTGACTGGGGAGTACATCTGGATACTGTTGAGCGCGGTGAAGTTCCCTTCTTCCGCATGGGCTGGGTAGTAGACTATCCGGATCCAGACAACTTCCTGTATGTACTGCTTCACTCCGACAACATTGGACCACAGGGCAACTACTCCAGGTTCAATAATCCTGACTTCGATGCCCTGACAGAAGGAGCCCGGTTGGAGGGTGACCCCGAGGTACGGCGTCATCTCTATCAGCTGGCAGAGAAGATCGTTGTCGAGGAAGCTCCATGGCTGTTCATCTATCACTATGTAGATCACAGCCTGGTTAAGGACTTTGTCAGGGGTTACCAGCTGCCTGCCTTTGGTCAGTACACCAACAAGTTCACCAAGGTATGGCTCGATCTGTAACATCCTGATGAAAGCAAGGTAAATGCAGAGCAGGGCGGCTTGGCTAATGGTGGCAAACCGTTGCCAAGTCGCCTTATGTGTGAATCTGATGCTTTGGGTTTGAGTGGATGGGGAGTGAGAATATGGGACGCTACGTTGTTCGCCGATTAGTTGGCGCTATCCCTGTTTTTATAGGAGTTATTGTAGTCGTCTTTATTTTGACTACAATGGTGCCCGGGGATCCGGCCAGGATCATGGCAGGTCAGGCAGGAAACCCTGAGACCATAGCGAGAATCAGAAAAGAGATGGGTCTAGATGATCCGCTGCATATCCAGATGTGGAACTTCTTTAAGTCAGCGGTGACTTTCAATTTGGGAAGGTCTTACCGGAACAATATGGATGTAAATGAAGCAATTTTGTCTAGATTCCCGGCAACCTTTAAGCTGGCTCTGGCGGGGATGGTCATAGCCATCGTGTTGGGGATGACGTCCGGCATCATATCTGCTGTTAAGCAGTATTCGGTCCTAGACTACACCAGTATGCTATTAGCTTTAGTGGGCATTTCAGCTCCCTCCTTTTGGATCGGCTTGCTGTTTATCTACTTCTTTTGTGTAATCCTGCGGTGGATTCCCGGTACCGGCACCGGTAACGGCGAGTTTGTTTATTTGATCTTGCCTGCACTGACCTTGGGAATTCGACCGGCAGCTCTAATTGCCCGCATGACCCGATCCAGTATGTTGGAGGTAATCCGCCAGGACTACATCCGGACTGCATGGGCCAAGGGACTGGGAGCCAAAACTGTTGTGCTGAAGCATGCTTTGAAGAACGCCATGATTCCTGTAGTCACTATTGTAGGAGTGCAGATGGCTAGCCTGCTCAGTGGTGTGGTTTTGATCGAGCAAGTATTCCAATGGCCTGGTGTTGGCCGCTTGTTTGTCGAGGCTTTGACATATCGGGACTTTCCCATCATCAGGGGCGAGGTCTTGTTTCTTGCAGGGCTGTTTATTATTTCCAACCTACTGGTCGATTTGTCATATGCCCTGTTTGACCCCCGCATTCGCTATGATTGAGCTGGCCCATGGTGTTTAGCAACTTGTAAACATTGGAGGGATTACTTTGAGCAAGCAAGAGATGGTACTTAGCTCAGCAGTAGCGAAGCAGTACAATGCGGAGAAGGAGCCCAAGGGACGCAGCTTGTGGGCTGACGGGTGGCGGCGCCTGAGAAAAAATCGGCTGGCTATGCTGGGTTTGTTTATAATTGTCTTTATGACCTTTTTGGCTATTTTTGCTCCCTACGTTGCACCTTATGACCCCATTGAGCAGTTAATCTGGACCAAGGGCAGAGCAGCTAAATTGGCATCGCCCAGCAGGGAGCACTGGTTTGGTACAGACTTATACGGCCGCGATATTCTGAGCCGGGTTATATACGGGACTAGAATTTCCCTGACCATCGCCGTAGCGGCTAGTGTTGTGTCTTTGGTGATCGGTGTCAGTCTGGGCGCGGTTGCGGGTTATTATGGAGGCAAAGTAGATGATTTTATCAGCTGGCTGACCAACGTCATTTATGCATTCCCGTTCCTGCTGTTCGTACTTTCCATTGTTGCCTTCCGGCCGGCAAGTCTGACTTTGGTGTATATTGCCATTGGTTTTGTCAGCTGGCCGTCTATTGCCCGAGTTGTGCGGGGCCAGGTGCTTTCCATCAAGGAGACTGAGTTTGTTGAGGCCGCCCGGGCGGTAGGGGCGAGCGACTTTGAGATAATTTTCCGGCACATTTTGCCCAATGTTATTGCTCCTGTAATTGTACAGGTGACCCTAGGTATGGGATCTATGATCATGACCGAGGCTTCGCTGACTTTCTTGGGGTTTGGTACCCAGCCCCCGACGCCCAGCTGGGGATATATGATTAACCAAGGCCGAGAATATCTGCTGTCCGGTCAGTGGTGGTGGTCTGTCTTCCCGGGATTAGCTATCTCTCTGACAGTGCTTGGTTTTAACCTGCTGGGAGATGGCCTCCGGGATGCACTAGACCCGAGACTCAATAAATAAGGTTCCATATATGTCCGCGGAGAATTTCGAGGAAACTGGGGCGAAGGTGAAAACGGGCCTAGTGATTTCCGGGGACAGTAAGAGGGATATATGGATTCTTATTGAATTGTAAAGGATAGCGATTGACCTTGATATTGATAGGCCTGTCTCGGTTTTGTGAAGTGTTATCTGCTCGTGGTAATGGAGGAGGCGAGGACCGGTGGCAGAGAGACTGCTTGAAGTTCGCGGCTTGAAGACATATTTCTACACCGAAGATGGTGTAGTTCCCGCCGTCGACGGAGTAGATTTTGTGCTCAATAAAGGTGAGACTATAGGTATTGTGGGAGAATCCGGTTGCGGCAAGAGCGTTACCTCATTATCTATTATGAGATTGATTCCGGATCCCCCTGGTAAGATAATTGATGGTGAGATCCTGTTTGAGGGCTCAAATTTGCTGGAAAAAACAGAAGCAGAAATGCGCGACATCCGGGGCAATGACATTTCTATGATCTTTCAAGAGCCGATGACATCGTTAAATCCGGTGTTCACCATCGGTGACCAGATTATGGAAGCGATCATTCTCCATCAGCGCCTCAACAAGGCTGCTGCCCGGGAGAGGGCCGTTGAGATGCTGCGGCTGGTGGGAATTCCCTCACCGGAAAGGCGTGTCGATGAGTATCCCCATCAGCTTTCCGGCGGTATGCGGCAGCGGGTCATGATTGCCATGGCTCTTTCCTGTAATCCCAAGCTCTTGATCGCCGATGAACCGACGACAGCCTTGGATGTTACTATTCAGGCCCAGATTCTAGATCTGATGCGGAAGCTGAGAGATGAGTTCGGCACCGCCATTATGCTGATCACCCACGATTTGGGTGTCGTTGCTGAGCTGGCAGAGAAAGTAGTAGTTATGTATGCCGGTAAGATTGTGGAGCAGGCAGATGTAAAGCCGTTGTTTGGCAATCCGCTGCATCCTTATACCGTAGGCCTTTTGGGGTCTATTCCCAAGTTGACGGAGCAGCAGGACAGGTTACAGGTAATTGAAGGTGTGGTACCGCATCCTGCCTTTATGCCTAAGGGCTGCCGGTTCCATCCCCGGTGCAAAGAAGCCCGGGAAATCTGCAAGGTGGAGGAACCGGAACTATTGGAACATTCGCCAGGTCATCTAGTGGCATGTTGGAAGTACACCGAGTTTCGGCGGATGAAGGAGGTAGGATAAGATGGGTGCTGCGCCTTTGCTGGAAGTAAAGGATCTAGTTAAGCATTTTCCCATTTATAAAGGCTGGCTTATCTCCAAACAGATCGGCAGCGTTAAGGCAGTGGATGGGATAAGTTTTTCAATCAACCGAGGGGAGACCTTAGGTCTGGTGGGAGAGTCGGGATGCGGCAAGTCTACCACCGGCCGGTTGATTCTGCGGCTTATCGAGGCTACCTCGGGAGAAGTATGGTTTGAAGGCCAGAATGTTTTGAACCTAGGCCGCGAGGAGATGCGGGAGCTTAGGAAGGATATGCAGATCATTTTCCAGGATCCCTATGCTTCCCTCAATCCGAGAATGACTGTAGGCGATATCATTGGGGAGCCTTTGCGGATCCACGGGATTGCCACAGGGCGGGAGAAGGACAAACGGGTAAGGGAGCTATTGGAAGTAGTAGGTCTGTCCAGTTACCATGCCCGCCGCTATCCCCATGAGTTCAGCGGCGGTCAGCGGCAGCGCATTGGAGTTGCCAGGGCGTTGGCCGTGAACCCCAAGCTCATTATCTGTGATGAGCCGGTCTCGGCATTGGACGTCTCTATTCAGGCGCAGGTTATTAACCTACTCCAAGATCTACAGGAGGAGTACGGACTCACTTATCTATTCATTGCCCATGACTTAAGTGTTGTTAAGCATATATCGGATCGAGTGGCAGTAATGTATCTTGGGAAGATCGTTGAGCTGACAGATAAGGATTCATTGTACGAGAATCCCCTGCATCCGTATACTAAGGCTTTGTTGTCGGCTATTCCCATTCCGGATCCAACCCTGGTTCGGGAAAGGACCCTGCTGGAGGGAGATGTTCCGTCACCAATCAACCCACCGGCGGGATGCAGGTTCCATACCCGCTGTCCTGTAGCAGAAGATATCTGCAGGCATGAAGAGCCCGTCTTCGCGGATGTGGGCGGCGGTCATTATGTAGCATGTCATTTGGTTGATGACAAGTGATGGGTCACTAATAGGCCACTAAATGATAAGAAGGAGGGATGGCTGAGATTCCAAGTTATTCAAGTGGGATCCAGCCGCTGTGATGAAAGATAAGAAAGCTTTGTCTCGGGTAAAGACACTTAGCAGATACAATTTACAGGCCAGTCTGCAGACAGGCGGCTGCGGGAAATGTCAGGCAGCATGCCAGTCTGCGTGCAAGACTTCCTGTACCGTAGGAAACATCGCTTGCGAGAACCAGTAGTGGAAGG